>SKRC01000202.1 GCA_007118695.1 Balneolaceae bacterium
ATACTTCGAATTTCATCGATCGACGCCATAACCCCGCCGGCTGCCATCACCACGTTGCTGTCGCTCTGCCTGTAGACGTTAATGATGATCCCGTCATTCCCTTCAACACGCACGTTTCCTATCGGTTGTGCAATTCCGTCATCCACACTGGCAACATCCCTGAGATAGACCGGATTTCCGTCACTTGCAGCGACAATTGTATTTCGAATCTGGTCGATATTTCTAAAGTCGCCCACCGTACGCAGCGAGTAGGTGGTTTCCCCCTCCTCCAATTCACCTGCAGGCACCTGGATGTTCTCCTGGTTGAGCCTGGTTGCTACGTCCGATACATCCAGATTATACGCCCTCATCTGGGAACTGCTGAGGCGTATATTCACCTGGCGGTCGTAGCCTCCGGCTGTCGCCGCTGATGCAACACCGTTGATACGTTCGATTCGCTGCTCAAGCTGCTGGGTGGCGATCGTGCGCAGCTCCCTTGGGCTTCTGGTCTCGGACGTCAGGGTAAGAACCACAACCGGCTCGTCATTCGGGTCATAGGCAAAAACGATCGGCTGCTCGGCATCATCGGGCAGAGCCCGGCGGATCATATCGAGCTGTTTTCGCACTTCGGTCTCGCCATGAAACAGATTGACACCCCAGTCGAAGTTCAATCGCACGACAGAGGCTCCCTGGCTCGATTGCGATCGTACTCTCTGGATGCCCGACACACTTCCCACGGCTTCCTCAATCGGCCGCGTCAGCAGTGCCTCAATGTCCTCGGGAGCTACTCCATCATAGGTGGTATACACCGTGATGGTAGGAAACGAAACATCCGGATAAAGATTCAGCCGCAGGTTGGAAAGCCCGAAGAGTCCAAATCCGATCAGGATCAGACTGACCATCAAGAACGTAACGGGCCTGTCAACTGCTAGTTTGGATAAATTTTTCATGCTTTCTTAGTTACCGCGTTGACCACGTTGTCCGCCTTCACCACCTTTTGGACGATCTTCACCACCAATCGTTTGATCCTCGTCTCTGCCCTGACCTGCAATTCGTATTCGAGAACCATCGCTGAGGTTTCTGTGGCCGGTAATAATCAGTTTTTCGCCCTCTTCCAGGCCGGAAAGCACTTCGATGCGTTCTCCCTGTTCCAGGCCGAGTGTCAATTCACGCTGTCGGGCAATGGTATCGCCTTGCACCACAAAGGCCGAGTAATTTCTTCTCAGTTCCACGGTATTGGTTTCCGGTTCAATGTAGGTTTCAACCTGTTCGATCATTGCCGACCGGGGGATGATGATGGTATTCTCATGGGTGATAAGAGTGATGCGTGAATCGACAAGAACTCCCTGGCGAACCGACGGTGTTAATTCGGTAAGACTCACTACCACTTCACCCAGGCCTGTATTTGGATTTAACTGCGGGCTGATTCTGGTGACATTGCCACGGGCTGCAATCCCATCCCTGTTCGACAGTCTCATCTCTACAGGCAGGCCAACGGTTACCTCCGCCCAATCCTGCATCGGAAGGTGGAGCCGTGTTTCATACCCAACCAGGTTGGCAACTTCAAACGCCGGGTTTCCTGTATTGGCCACATCACCGACAGATATCATCCTGTTCAGTACCACTCCATAAACCGGGGAGCGGATCTCGGTATTGGCCAGATTCTCCCGGCTTTGGGTTACCGCCGCACGGGCCGATTCATACTGGGCCCGGCTGCCCTCATAGGTTGACCGCGCATCATCAAACTCGCTGGCGCTGATTGCTTCCCTTTCGTGCAATACCCGCTGACGGGCAAACTGGGTACTATCCCGTTCGAAGGTGGACCTGCTTTGACGCAGTTGTGCCTGGGCCTGTTCATATTCATCACGAAAGGGAACATCATAAATTTTTGCCATCACCTGGCCCTGCTCTACGGTGTCGCCCAAATCCACATGGATTTCTGTCACCCTGTTGCTTACCTGCGGGATGATGTTAACGACATCCTGGGCCCGGATTGATCCGAACGATCTGACCTGATCCGATATCGAACCGGTTGTAACTTCGGTTACCTCAACGCTTGTAGCCTGCCCTCCCCTGTCGCCACCCCATTGGCCAGACCCGCCCGGGCCACCGTTATTGGACGAACCTTGTCCGCAAGCAACCAAAGAAGTCAGAAGTACAGCGATTAGCAGTAATTTTATATTTTGATATTTCAATGTAAGTTCATTTCTATATTTAAATTCAATTGATTATTTCCCTATTGCCGGCAGCTGATACGAGTTATTAAATTAAAATGTTATATGATTTCTTGTTTAAGGATGGGAAAATCTGATATTTTTATAATCTTTTACATCTATATTAATATTGAAACCTGGGGACATTTCCCGATGAAGTCCAGCATAAATACAACTATTTACAAGTTCTCATCATTATTTACCGGGATGTATAGATCAAATCATTTAAAAAATCTGCCAAATGTTCCTATACCAATTCTTGTTTAAATGAATACAAGGTCATTTTCAACAGAATTCCGGTTAATCCATAACCATTTAATTTACAAAAAATGCATACAATGGACGAAAATCGTTAAGTAAGTATATGGGTATAGAATTTTTTCATCCTCCAGCACTGAAAAATCAAAATGGCCGTGAAAGGGCAATTGGAGTGGAATTTGAATTCACGGGTCTGCCACTGCCCGATGTTGCCGCGTTGATATGTGAGCTCTATGGAGGGGAAACGGAGAAGATTAGTGCATTTAAATACCGTATTAAAAATACAACTGTTGGCCCTTTTACTTTGGAACTGGACTTTATGTTGTTGCGCGAAAAAAAATATGAGGCCATTCTCAAACGGGTTGGCATAGATCTCTCAGACATCAAGAAACGGGAAGCCCTGGAAGACAAGCTCAATGACCTTGCTTCCTCTGTCGTTCCTTTTGAAATTATTACAGCTCCGGTTCCATTCTCCAGGCTTTATATGCTTGAGTATTTGGTCGAACGCATGCGGGAGTATAAGGCTGAGGGTACCGGGGCTTCCTGGAAGCATGCTTTTGGTCTCCATTTAAACCCGGAAGCTCCCCGGTTAACAGCCCGAAGTATATTATCGCATCTGAAGGCATTTCTGCTACTGGAACCCTGGATCCGGCAGGATGCCCGGATTAATCTGACACGCCGGGTCACACCCTATATCGATGAATTTGAAGACCGATACAGGCATCTGATTTTATCAGAAGATTACTGGCCGGATATGGAAAGGATTATTGTCGATTATGCGACATATAATCCCACCAGGAACCGTCCGTTGGATTTGCTGCCGATTTTTAAGCATCTCAACCGGGAACTGGTTGATGAACTCATCCGTGACAACCGCACTACGGCCAGACCGGCTTATCACTATCGCCTGCCAAATTGCAAAATCGATGAACTCGGCTGGAGCATAGCCGAAGAATGGAATCGATGGATCCTTATCGAACGTTTGGCTTCAGAGCCCGATTCCATCGCTCAGTTATGCAGGGATTATCAGCGCATGAAAAAAGAAAAGCTGATCAGATTCGATCACAATTGGATCATTCACATTCACAGATGGGTCTATAATGTCATCACATAAACCAGTGAATAAACCAGTAATAGGTGTAACCGGACCCGACCAGGGAGCAACAGGTGCCTGGCTGTTCACCTCATTGTCTGTCCGGCTTGCAGGTGGTAAGGCCATTCGAATCACCCCGTCCAACCCCCGTTCAGCCGAAGAAATTGACGGATTGATTCTCGGAGGCGGGGCTGACGTTGAACCGACTCTCTATGGACAAGACCTGCTTGAAAACCTGAGCCCGAATAAAACAAAGAGAGGGATATTCGAATGGTTTCTTTCCCTGTTGTTTTTCCCCATTTATTGGATTGTTCGATATATCCACAGCACAAAATCCGCGCCAATTGATCACAACAGAGATGAACTGGAACTGCAACTGCTGAAGGAATCCATTGAGCAGGGGAAGCCCGTCCTGGGTATCTGCCGCGGTATGCAGCTGATGAATGTCTTTTTTAAAGGATCGTTGCATCAGAATATCGGGAGTTTTTACTCGGAATCACCCAAGGTGCAAAGCATTTTCCCCAAAAAGGATATTGTACTCCAGGAAGACTCATTGTTGGCAGAGCTGCTTGAGGCCACCGAATGCAAGGTCAATGCCCTTCACAACCAGGCCATTGACAGGCCGGGGCAGTCCATACGTATTGTGGCCCGGGAAAAACAGAGCGGTGTATTCCAGGCCCTGGAGCATGAGAATTACCCATTCATCATTGGCGTGCAGTGGCATCCCGAATACCTGATACAGGTTAAAAAACAGCGGCGAATTTTTAAGAATCTGGTTGAAATGGCAAAAAACAGGGAAATGTTGGTTACCGGTTGATTGGTTATCGGTAACTGGTAACTGGTCAGGTCACTGGTAACTGATCACTGTTTACTGGATAACTGTTTACTGCTAACTGATGACTCTCAACTCGGTGTCGATTACCCGGCGAATGTGCCGGGTTACTTCCAGGTATGCTTCCGGGTCGCCGGTCAGTTTTCCCATGAACACCGCCCCTTCCAGCATGGATATAAACATCCTTGCATAGCGCTCGGGATTGATTCCCTCCCGGATCTCTTTATTTTCTACTCCTTTTCTAATGATGTTTTTCAGGTAGTTGATCCAAACAAAGACTGCGGCTTTTGCCTTTTTATTGAGTTCAGGATGAGTATCGTCGGCTTCAATGGCTGTATTCAGGAGTGGGCAACCACCATCGATCTCCTGGATAACAAGTCCGTGAACCTTGAAAAAGGCATGCAACTGATCTATGGCCATATCCTTCTGTGTAATTTTCTCATGGAGTCTATTGAACAACTGATCTTTATTGTATTCAAAAGCTTCGAGGGCTATTTCATCCTTACCTGAGAAATTCCCGTAAACCCCGCCTTTGGTCAACCCGGTTGCTTTCATTATATCAGACATAGCCGTACCGGCATACCCTTTGCTATTAAATAATGGAGCCGATTGTTCTATGATGCGTTTTCTTGTCCGTTCTGCTTTGGATAGGTTAGCCATTAAGTTGCATCGCTGGTTTTATTTAATACCGTTTGGTTTATTTACAATATATACCATATGGTATTAATATCAAAACCGGAAACCCGTACAAGAGAAACCAGTTGGTTTATTCAGCAAACAATCAATGAATAAGACAGGATATGTATGTTTGTTCCGGAGGAATCCGCCAATCCGCATTTCACTCCGTGGGGAAAAGATGTACGCTACGCGTACAAAAAATGAGACCGTCGTCGGGAGGGAAAAAATGAGCTCCGACAGCCCGGGTACAAAAAATGTGCCTTCTGCAGGCACTCCATGTTTAAAAGATGAGACAGCCGTCGCGATACATAAAATGAGCTTGGTGAGAAACGCGGACTAGAGTTGACTAATTAAATTTTACGGCTAACATCCGGAGAGGCCTTTATTCTTTTACCCAATTGTTTGCTATTATCATATAGAACCTGGTAATTACATTCACAAACTCTGGGTAAGCGTGATTTCTCCGCTGGCAATAGAATGCGATCCCATCACTGTTTGCCGCTCACGGAATCTCTGCTTGCACTTGGGCTATAGGCTGATTTCCCGCCAGTTCCAGCTACAGCATATCATTGCCGCACTGGACAGGGAAAATGTATCCTCAATCAAAACCAACTTTTGTGTAATTATTTGATAGACTTTATATAAAACCGAAACCGCAACCACAACCCATGCCGGGATAAGGATTTTAGAATTCCGATAACACAAGTCATTTTTTGTACGCGAAGCGAAATTGGGTGAAATGACAGTTTTCAAATCCTTTTGGTAATTCAAATTAAACCCGAAATACGATGATTGAACTGCATCGCCTGTCAGACGACACCTATGCAGACGAGCTGGAGCAAAAACTGCAGGACCTGGTCGTGGCATACCGCATTGAGAGCTATGGCAGCAAGTCATCCGGCCCGGCAGCACTGCCGTATATCAAAGAGAGTAGTAAAATAGTGACGGGCAAGCAAAACATTGACCGGTATTTTATCGAACTGGAAGAAGAGCTCCGGTGGCAGCGCTCCCTATCCGGCGACGGCTGCTACATCGATCCGGACAGCGGCGAGGTGTGCTGATTTCAAGGTTCAAGGTTCAAGGTTCAAGGTTCAAGGTTCAAGGTTCAAGGTGCCAGGTGCAAGGTGCAAGGCTCAAGGTTCAGGGTTCAGGGTTCAAGGTGCCAGGTTCAGGGTTCAGGACGTGTAGATCAACCTGTATCATGTATCTCATAATAAAGCATCCAAACAAATATTCGGAATCAAATCCCTATCACGCTCCAGAACCACGAAACATCATCCTGCATCCTGCATCTTGTATCTTGTATCTTGTAATAAAACATCAAAACAAATATTCGAAAACAAACCTTGAATTCGTGTCAGCACCACAATTCAACATCCTGCATCTTGTATCTTGTATCCTGTATCTTGCAACATCAGCAACGGACAAGAAAACACATCGACACATTTAAAAGAAACCCAGCCTCTAACTAACTATCTACGTACCAGCAACTTCCTCTTCGCGGGGCTGGGCCATCTTAACCCGCTCAAGAAATTGGCTGGCCCGCAGAAATCCGACGACACGGGCCTCTTCAACCTCTTCGCCGCTTTCATCGATAAAGAGCACTGTTGGAACCCCGGCGATATTGAATTTCTCACGCAGACGTTCGGATCGCTCGGATTCATATTGTGTCATATCGACCTTGAACCGCCTGAAATCCCGGGTCGCTTCAATAACATCCGGATCCGTAAAGGTGGCCCGTTCCAGCTCGAGGCATGGAATGCACCAGTCGGCATAAAAGTCCATCATGATTGGCGCACCGCTCTCAATCGCCTGCTCATACTTTTCATCCGTATACATCTCCCATTCAATGCCTTCTTTCTGCAGGTTCTGAAACAGCATCCCGGCGAGGATCAAAGTGGCAATTCCGGTGGCCCATTTTACCCGGGTAAAGACTTTCAGACCTCGGCCTGACTGCTCAAGGAAACCGAGATAAATACCACCGGCCACCAGGGTGGCGATAATCACATGAATGGAATAACCCGGGAAGAAGGCCAATGCCAGGTAAAAAACGGCCACACCTACCAATACAACCCCGAAGATTTTCTTCACCCAGACCATCCAGGTGCCTGATTTGGGCAATTTGGAAAGGAGCCCGCTGAATGTACCGAGAATCAAATAAGGGAAGCCGAGGCCGAAGGCCATCACAAAAAAGATCATAAAACCGAACAATGGGTCACCCTGGGCGCCGACAAATGCAAGCAGAGCAATAATCGGCGGCCCTATACAGGGAGCGGCAAATACACCCACAACCAGCCCTGAGAAGAAGTGGCCGAACACTCCTCCGGTTTTTCGCTGGGTTCCGCTTAACGATTGCATCCAGGAAGACGGGGCCTGAAGCTCGTACAACCCGAACATGCTCAGTGCCAGGGCAAAAATCAACACCCCGATTCCGGCCAGTACCACCGGGCTTTGCATCCAACTGCCAAATAAGGCCCCTGTATAGGCAGCCGCAACCCCAAGCACACTGTACATGAATACAATGCCCATCACATAGATCAGGGCCATAATAAAGGAGTGCCCAAGCTTACTGGCCTCGCCTTTTTTGCTGCCGAACAGGGAAACCGTTACCGATAACATCGGATACACGCATGGGGTCAGGTTCAGGGCCAAACCAATCAGAAAAATACCGGCAAGTGCCCAGAACAGGCCGAGTGTATCGAACAAAGCAGCGATCTCTCCACCACCGCGCGCCGTGAGTGCATCTCTCACAGATCCGCGCTGTTGCTCAACACCGGCAAACAGGGATTCATTGAGCGGCTGATACCCGGTACCGGGAGCCGATATTTCAACCGGAATTTCCACATCAACCGTGGTGGGGGCAAGACAAACTTCATCGTCACACGCCTGAATCCGCAACGTTCCGTTCAGCGTGTAACTTCCCGTCTCAATATTCTCGGAGGCTGAAAGGGTTACAATAATGGGAGCTTCGCCTTCAAAGACATTAACCGGCTCTTCGGAAAATTCAAAATTATACGTCTTGGAAGGGGGATACTGAATATTGATTACCAGCAACCCCTCCACCTCTTCGATGATGAGTTCCGTGCCGATCAAAAAATCCTGGGCCGGACGGTCGGAATTCACATGCCACCCCTCTTCCAGATTCAACAAAACAGCTATCTGAGCAGATGTACCGGCCGGAATAACATTCTGTGACTTTTTTACTTCTATATTTGTCTTGTCGGCACTCGACATCCCCGGGGTGGTGACAACGCCCTCCTGCTGCGCTGCGGCATTTTGCGGATGAAATGAGAGAAAAAGCAGGACTGCAATACATTTATACAGTAATCCCCCGTAAATATTCCTGCTGAATTTTTTCATAGAAATTGCATGTTAAACGGCTTTTTATGGTATCAGCTCCCCAGCTCCCGATCCTGCTTCCGTCTGAGTCCTTATCAGTCAAATACCAATTAGCATAACGATTGTGCACCGGCGGTAGTACTAGTGATGCAACCATTAAATTCGCTTAGTATCGACGATACTGTCAGTAGCAGATCATCCCTCCCGACGGCGGCCGGGATGTCGCAAAAGCCTCCACCTCATTCCTCTTCAAAGGGGGACTTATTTGGCCGTAGCTGAAGATTCTATATAATCATTCACATTAACTGGTTATGAAACTAGGAGGCCTGTTGCTGTAGTTTGGATTTATATACCATGGCATAAATTTTCATCTGTTTGACCATGGATACAAGTCCGTTTGAACGGGTAGGCGATAGATGCTCCTGCATACCGATTCTTTCAATAAATTCGGGTTTCGTGACAATGATCGTATCCGGATCTTCCCCGGAATAGAAGCGCACCATCAAGGCGACAAGCCCTTTGGTGATCGCAGCGTCGCTGTCGGCCTTGAATACCACCTTGCCATCCTGCAGTTCAGCGATAAGCCACACCTGGGATTGACATCCCCTGACAAGATTTTCATCTTTTTTATGTTTTTCCTCAAGAGGATCCAGTTTCTGGCCTAGCTTAATGATATGCTTATAACGCTCCTGCCAGTCGCCGAGAACCTTGAATTCCTTTATAATTCTTTCCTGTTTTTCGTGTATATCCATAGTCCTATAAGATAGGAAATACAACATCCATTTACAGGGTCAGCCGGAAATTTCATTTTTCTTTTTGCTCGGAAGACAGTTCGAGTGAAATATTCCCCTTGGTCGCTTCAACCTCATTATCATCTCCGAAAACCGGGTTTGCCGAGTCAATAACGGTGATGAATTTGCCGCTTATTGTCCGGATGCGGTATTCCTCTGTATTTGATTTACCATAGAACACTTTTTTGAAATGATTTTTTACCCTCTCCCAATCTTTCTCATGAATCATCTCTTTCGGGGATACCCCCACAATTCGGGAGGTGGGAATGCCTGTAATCGTACTGAAACTGTTTGTGATATAGGAATAGACATAATCACCATTTTCATCCAACCGGACTTTGTAGCCAAAATCAGTTTTTTTGCCAAAAATTCGGCTGTAACTGCTGTTTCTTTTTTGCAGCATTTGAATGATTCTCTTTTGCAGAGATTTATTCTGAAACCGAATCCGAACAATCCTCTGATTGTCGCCTTGCATAAGGTTTGTTGATGCAATCACTTCCACATCCGCTCCACGCAGAGGGGAAATAGCCAAATCATAAATTCGATCATCAAAATCACCCGGCTTAAATGCTTCGAATTTCATCTTAAAACTTTCCAGATACTCGTCTGACAACAACTCCCAAAACTTGATCTTTTTCAGCTCATCAGCATCGTACTTGACCAGTTCCCTGAAGGACTTATTGGCTGTGACAATATTTCCCTGTTCATCCAGGTCGACAATCGTACTTTTGGCTTCCTCCTTGAGGTTATCAAATTCAACTTCTGTGTCAACCAGTGTTTGTTCCGAGCGTTTTCGTTCGGTAATATCGTGCTGGTAGGATACCCAATGTGTAATGTTTCCATCTGAATCGGTCAGGGGGTGAATGTCCCATTGATTGACAAATTCCGATCCGTCTTTTCGATAGTTAACGGTATGGCCAAAGAATGGTTGGCCCTGAGATAGATTAGATTTGAGCTTATCCAGCACTTGACGGTCGGTTTTTTCACCTTGCAGAATTCGCGGTGTTTTGCCGATCACCTCGTCCCTGCTGTAACCTGTCATCCGCGTAAAACCGTCATTGACATAAACAATTTTCGGGCCGGGCTCTTCCAGTTCAAGCTCTGTGATAAGAATAGAATCGTAATCATTTCGAATGGACCTTTCCAGCAAATCCAGAAAGGTTTTATATTTGTCAGTTTCGGCGATGAGTTCCCCCGCCAGGTTCTTTAATTTTGTATATGAGGCATCGTCTTTACTGCACTTTTTTAGTAACTGTAGTAACTTTTCATCCATGTCCTTGAGCCGGTGCTTGTTTCAATTTTGTGCGCGGATTTACCCGTCGAACAGCACTTCATTTCCCAATCGTTCCATTATTTAAACACTTTTTAACATAAAATCAGATAAGGCAGTTCCAACCACTGTAGCCTGATCCGGGACCGGATATCTGAGATTCCATTTTTCCGACTCAGGGGGCCGGGGAATGGAACCACTTTTTTGATTAAAACTACAGTGTGCAGAAACGGAGAAATGCGGCTTAACCCCTAGTGGGTCGATCTATTTTAAAATCTCTTTGGCAATGGTTTGCAACTGCATATTGGAAGTCCCCTCGTAAATCTTGCCGATCTTTGAATCACGATAAAATTTCTCGACCGGATATTCTTTTACATAACCATATCCCCCGAACAGGTCTATTGCCAGGGAAGTAACACTTTCTGCAACCTCGGAACTGTAATATTTAGCCATTGCCGCCTCCTTCAGAAACTTTTGTCCGGACGCCTTCAATCTGGCTGCATTATATACAAGCAGACGGGCTGTCTCAATATCAGTTGCCATCCTTGCAAGCTGAAACTGCACTCCCTGAAAATCGGAAATAGCCTTTCCAAACTGTTTTCGCTCCTGGGTATAGGCAAGAGTTGCATCAAACGCACCCTGGGCAATCCCGATCATTTGAGCACCTATACCGATCCGTCCTTCATTCAGCGTTTCCATCGCCACCTTGTATCCTTTTCCGATCTCACCTAAAACATTCTCTTTCGGTACACGAACGTCTTCAAGCAATACTTCGCAGGTGGAGCTGGCCCTGATTCCCAGTTTGTTTTCTTTTTTGGATACAGAAAATCCGTCGCTGTCCCTCTCAACAATAAAAGCGGTAATTCCCTTATAGCCGGCTTCCGGGTTCACATTGGCAAATACCAGGAAAATTTCCGCTTCATCTGCATTGGTAATCCAGAGTTTCGCCCCGTTTAGAACAAAATGGCCGCCGTCCTCTTTGGCACTGGCTTTGAGCGCAAAGGCATCACTGCCCGAACCTGCTTCCGACAGGCAGTAGGCTCCCACTTTTTCATTGGCAAGAATTGGCAGCCACTTCTGTTTTTGCTCTTCGCTGCCCCAACGTAAAAAAGCATTATTTACAAGTGTATTCTGCACATCCATAAATACCCCGGCTGATGCATCCACTCTTGAGATCTGTTCGATGGCCACGATGCTCATGAAAAAAGTACCGCCGCCGCCCTGGTATTTCTCGGGAATTTCAATCCCCATCAACCCCATCTCAAAAAACTGCTTGATCAGATCAGGGTCCAGCTTGGCCGCTTCATCCATCTCATGGACCCTGGGCTTGATCGCCGACTCGGCAAATTCAAAAGCCGCCTCTTTGAGCATCAGTTCGTCATCGGAAAGTTGTGTTAAGGCCGGTATTGTGGTATCTACTGTTGACATATTCTAAACTGATTGATGAGTTGTTTATTTTACTTTCCAATATAATGAATTGGAAGCGCTTTTAACGGTGTTATTTGTGATACATCCCGGGTTTCGTGAAAAAGTACCGTTGCCTGACCTGATTATTTAAAATACTAAAAAGCTTCCTTCATTTAAATGACACAGAGCGTTTCGAGTGAAGCGATTCCCATGGAGTACTCATCTTTTCCTTGTGTAGTGAAACGTTACCCACGACGCGAAATGTGGGTTAGAGCTTCCCTGACATCTGCCAGCACTAACAGAGATCACCCCGAACAGGATATATCAGACAGAAGCTCCAAATCAGCTCTTCTCCGGCTTTTTACAGAGCAGTGCAACGGACCCGGCCGCAGAATCAAGCTGACCGTTGTATCGTTCACGGAGCTAAGGCTCGGACTACGAAGAGTGGTATCGCCTTGTCACCTGAAAACGACTTGGTTGATGCACCTGCCGGACCATCCCGGAAAGCTTTGCAAATCCGATTTTTGGACGGGCTCTGCGTTATCGGGTTTTCAAAATCTCTCCGGCCTTTATCTGGAATAAATATCTTGGATTTTGAAAAGCCTTATCCTAATGAAATTTAAAAGTAATACTCATTGATAACCATTATTATCGGATCCATCGTTGGGTTTTACATCGTAAGGTTTCGAGGAGCTTAATGGCTCGGGAGCATCCAGGTAGAGATTCAGAGATTCTTCACACACTTCATTTGCATCAAATATTTCAATCCGGACCCTTGGCAAAGTACCGGTTGAAAAACCGGGCAAATAGACCACATCCAGCACCTGGAATGCCACCGTCCCGAGATTCTCCCCTTGCAGGTTGCCTTCCAGCGGACTGTAATTGATACTTACATCACTCTCGTACACCACGGCACAAGCGGTTTTGTCGATAAGCCCATACAATCCGTCGGCTCGAAGAGGTGTTACATCCGGTATTTTATCCAGCCGGACTTCAGGGCTGTCGCCTGTGCCGAGTCCCGTGCTACTGGCCCCACGATTTTCGAAAAAGCTTCTCAACCTCAATCAATGAATTACAGACGGCAATTGCTTTTCCCGCGGCTTCTTTTGAGGGTTGTTTCAGATCGGGAACAATGATGACATTGATGCCGGCCGCATGCGCCGCCAAAGCACCTGTATCGGTATCTTCCAGCACCAGGCACTTGGCCGAGTCCAGTTTCAGTTTTGACACGGCAAGTAAATATGGGTCAGGATGTGGTTTATTGCGACGGGCTTCATCCCGGGCGGTGATGGAATGGAAATTTTTCCTGATGCCATTGAGCCGTGCCTCCGCATCTTCGCGTTTACTATTAGTGACGACCGAACAGGTCATCTCAAGGGCACCGAGATAGGTAAGAATGGATTGAACCCCGGGCTGAAATGGCACGCCTTGTTCCTGCTCGATGGCCTTTAAAAATCGATTGCGATGTTTTTGGTAGCCTTCAAGCGGAAAATCATTACCAAATGTATCTAAAAAAAGCTGGTAAATTTCATCCGGTGCACGGCCAACCATTTCAAGATAAAGATCGTCTGTGATCTCATAGTCAAATTCTGCAGCTGCACGTTGACTGGCCTTTCTGCTCTGCCGCTCCGAGTCGACCAATAGCCCGTCCATATCAAAAATTACCGCTTCCGGTTTGGGGATATTCATTTGCTTTTTGTTGGTTATTTTGATCTGAAAAATAATGGGGAAAATGCCAATCTTCAGGCATTTCACAGCACTACAGTGCTGCACTGGAAGTACAGGGCTTGATACCCTGAACCGATCAATAAAACCACTTTTCCGGGCTTAAAATTCAAATCAAAAAACCACCTGAAGATCCCATCCCCGTCCACTGCTCACTGCCTACAGAACACCCCACAAAAGCTTGCGCTGAACGCGCAACCTTTTTCTCACCTTGAGGGGAGATGGATGTAATGCGTCCAGCATTACATCCTGAGGGGTGTTCCCTGCCACTGCAACTGCCCACTGGTAAGTGCTACTGCCACTGCCTACTGAACCTACCCACTACACTGCGCCCTGCTCCTTGTTGCAAACTGCCCCCCCCTGGCCACTATCACTCTGCATACTGATAACTGCTAACAGCCCACTGCCCTCTACCTTCTTATTCCTGACATCTGCACCCTGGCAACTGGCAACTGGTAACTGATAACTGAAAAACCGTTCGCAAACGGTATGGCTTTAATTTACATTTATCTTTATGTACGGAGAATCATTTCTATTCACCGTAATCATACAATTTGATTATGTATCGAATACACGAATAATTACCTGAAATTATGGCGGATAAAATGAAACCAGAGCAAACCGATAATCTGTTTAAGGAATTTGACCCCGTTACCCGTGAAGAGTGGGAGAAGGCGATCAGGCGGGACCTCGATGGCGAGGATTACAAAAAAAAGCTGCGCTGGGATACCGGGGAAGGATTTTCTGTATTGCCGTTTTATATGAGAGAAGATCTTGAAAAACTTTCACTCCCTGACAATCTGCCGGGTGAATTCCCTTACCTGAGAGGAAATCGCAAAACGGCTGATTGGGACATTACAGAGAATATCACGGCTTCAGGCATCGAAGAATCGAACCGCCTGGCAAGGGAAGCCGTGACTATGGGAGCCGGATCACTCTACCTGTTTACGGAAGTGACTCCCCATGAAGGCATGCTGGGTGGAGATATACGGGGAGTGCCGCTTCAGGAACAGTCTGACATGAAAAAACTGCTCGATGGAATTGACCTCACCGAAGTATCCGTTTGTTTTGATGCCGGTATGGCATCCCCGCTCTATCATGGAATGTTTTTGAATGAACTTGAGCGGCAAAACCTCGGCACATCGGATGCCGCTGCATCATTTTGTTACGATCCATTCACCTGGGGCGCCCGGCACGGCCGGTGGTCCAACAAAGAAGACAGGATCGGCGAGATCATTACCGATTTAATCCATTCGCCGTATCGCACACTCTCTGTCAACGGGACATTCTATCACCAATGCGGGGCAACCATGGCCCAGGAACTGGGCATTGCCCTCGCCATAGGCAGTGAATTCCTCGCGCATGCAGCAACAAGGGGACTGGATATCTCCCAGGCTGCCAGGTCCGTTCATATGAAATTGCCTGTAGGGTCGTACTATTTCCCGGAAATCGCCAAATTCCGCGCCGTCCGGCTTTTGTGGAGCAAACTAGTTTCAGTATATGATAAAGAAGCCGGGCAAGAAGCAACATTGATGGTCCGGGCTGAAACATCACCGTGGAACAAGTCGGTCAGCGACCCTTATAACAATATTCTCAGATCCACGACGGAGGCGATGTCGGCGATCGCCGGAGGCGCCGATTCCATCCGAATCGAACCATTCGACAGCCGGTTTCGCCAGCCTTCGCCGTTCTCACGCCGTATTGCAAGAAATATCCATCACATTCTCCGGCACGAATCCTATCTCCATATGGTAACCGATCCGGCGGCCGGTTCCTATTACGTTGAACAGCTAACGGATGAGATCGCCTCGGCAAGCTGGGATTTTTTCAAATTTCTTGAACAGCAAGGGGGCTTCAGTAAAGCGCTGGAAGGCCGTTTTTTACAGCTCGCCCTCGAGGAGTCAAACCATGAGAAGCAAACAGCAGTCAGACAGCGCAGGCGAATTCTTGTGGGAAGCAATCACTACCCGAATCCTGAGCAACAAATGCCGGCGGCACCCTACAGAGAACTGCCCGCAAAATCTCTACAGCAAACTGATCGGCATCAATTGCAGGAAGCCAACCTGGAGCACATCCGGCAGGCTATTGCGGATGGAGCCAAGGCCGGCGACACAGTTCATGCAGTGCTTCAGGTCCAGAAACACCTTTATCCTTCTCTGCTGCCGTGGCATGCATCAGAATTATTTGAATCTATCCGTATTGAAACAGCCGGCTTCCGGGAAAAAACCGGCCGCATACCGGTCGTGGCACTGCTCCCGACAGGCAGCAAAAAGATGCGGACCATCCGGGCTTCCTTTGCCAGAAATTACCTCGGGGTTGCCGGGTACGACATTCGGGGACACGCCGGGTTTGAGAGTATCGGTGAGGCGGCGGATCGGTTCAAGTCCATGGACCCCGATATCATCGTACTTTGCAGTTCCGATGAGGAATACCGGGAGCTGGCCGGGCCTTTTTGCAAAACTTTCCGCGAGTCATTCAGCCCGGAACCACTTCTCATACTGGCCGGCAATCCGGATGATTCGGCCCGGTACTACCGGGAACTGGGAATCAATGCCTTTATCCATGGCCAAACAGATATGGTTGATACACTCAGTGATATACACAGCAAACTGGAGGAAAAGTTATCATGAGCACGATAAAAAGGCCCGTTTTTTCTGACATCGGATATCGAACTGATTCAAAACCGTCATCACAACGCACGGATGGCGAAAACAAAGAATGGATGACCCCGGAAATGATACCCATCAAACCGTTTTTCATCCGCAGGGACGCCGAAGATCTGCATCATTTAGATTTCGCCGCCGGCGTCCCGCCCTTCCTGCGCGGGCCGTATTCCACCATGTACACCGTGCGTCCCTGGACCATCCGCCAATATGCCGGCTTTTCCACCGCAGAGGAGTCGAATGCCTTTTACCGCCGCAACCTGGCCGCCGGCCAAAAAGGCCTTTCCGTGGCCTTCGACCTGCCGACTCACCGGGGCTACGACTCCGACCATCCCCGGGTGACCGGTGATGTCGGAAAAGCAGGCGTTGCCATCGACTCCATCCTCGACATGAACATATTGTTTGATGGGATCCCGCTGGATGAGATATCTGTCTCGATGACAATGAACGGGGCTGTTATACCTATCATGGCCTTTTACATCGTGGCAGCAGAAGAACAGGGCGTATCCTCCGATAACCTGAAAGGAACGATTCAAAACGACATACTCAAGGAATTTATGGTACGGAACACCTATATCTATCCTCCGGAACCGTCGATGAGAATTGTCAGCGACATTTTAGAATTTACATCCAAAAAAATGCCCAAATTCAATTCCATCAGTGTGAGCGGATATCACATGCATGAAGCGGGAGCAACGGCCGACCTTGAGCTGGCCTACACCCTGGCTGATGGACTGGAATACGTCCGAACCGGACTTAATGCGGGCCTTGATATAGATGAATTTGCTCCACGTATCTCTTTTTTCTGGGGCATTGGAATGAACCATTTTATGGAGATCGCCAAGATGCGGGCAGCCCGTCTGCTTTGGGCCAAATTGATGAAACAGTTCAACCCGCAAAATCCCAAATCGCTTTCACTGCGCACCCACTGTCAGACATCCGGCTGGAGTCTGACCGAGCAGGATCCCTACAACAACATTACGCGGACTTGTATTGAAGCCCTGGCCGCGGCTCTCGGCCACACCCAGTCGCTGCACACCAACGCGCTTGACGAAGCTATAGCCCTGCCAACCGATTTTTCCGCCCGGATCGCCCGTAATACCCAGCTCTGCCTGCAGGAAGAGACCGGCATTACCAGGGCGATCGATCCATGGGCCGGTTCGTACTATGTTGAATACCTGACCGATCGCCTTGCCCGGCACGCATGGGAGTTGATTGGGGAGGTGGAAGAGCTTGGCGGCATGACCAAAGCGATCGAATCCGGCGTTCCCAAGATGCGCATCGAGGAAGCAGCCGCAAAAAAACAGGCGCGTCTCGACAGTGGCAGGGAGATCATTATCGGCATGAACAAGTACCGGTTGGAAAAAGAGGAACCGATTGATATCCTTGAGGTGGATAACGCGGAAGTGTGCCGCTCGCAAACAGAGCGGCTGAAAATGCTAAAACAGGACCGGGACGATGAGGCTGTTCAGCACTCCCTGAATGCTCTCACAAATTGTGCCGAAACAGGTGAGGGCAATTTGCTGGAGCTGGCTGTCGAAGCGGCCCGAAACCGTGCAACTCTTGGTGAGATATCCGATGCCATGGAAAAGGCATTCGGCCGTTACCAGGCAACCATTAAATCAATATCAGGTGTATATTCCTCGGAAATGGAACATGATGACGAATTTAAAAAAACCCTTGCTCTGGCTGACCGGTTTGAGGAACAGGAAGGGCGCCGGCCTCGCATCCTGGTAGCAAAACTTGGCCAGGATGGCCACGACCGCGGGGCGAAGGTGATCGCCACCAGTTTTGCCGATCTCGGATTCGATGTGGACATCGGCCCCTTATTTCAGACCCCGGAGGAAGCCGCCAGGCAGGCGGTTGAAAACGATGTACATATCCTCGGCATATCCAGCCTTGCCGCCGGCCACAAGAGCCTGGTTCCGGATGTGATAGAAGAGCTGAAAAAGCTTGGGCGGGATGATATCATGGTCATTGTCGGCGGTGTGATCCCCAGCCAGGATTACCAGTACCTCTATGAGAAAGGCGTGGCCGCAGTTTTCGGTCCTGGAACCGTTATCTCAACGGCTGCCCGGAAAATTCTGGAAGTTCTGATAAACGGGGGGATGAATATCGAATATTGAATAATGAACGAGGAATGGCGACATATACTTCATTATTCTGCGGTTCCTTGTTCGTTATTCAATTGTTCTGCGGTTCATCGGTTCATCAAATCTGGTTATCTTCTGTTATGTCCGAGTCAAAAAACTCTAAAAAGAAAGGCCTCTCCATCAGCAAAGGAATTGATACCCCGGATTCTGTCAATCCTGAGTACCGGAAAAAACCTGGATCTGATCTCTCGGTAAAAGATTACGTGAGCGGAATTCGAAAGGGTGACCGGACCATCCTGTCCCGGGCCATAACCCTGATCGAAAGTTCGAAACCAGAAAACCGTCAGCTTGGCGAGGAGATCTTAGAACAATGTCTGTCGTATACCGGCAATGCGATCCGTATCGGAATAACAGGTGTTCCCGGCGTCGGGAAAAGCACGTTTATAGATTCACTCGGAACCTTTCTGACCGGGGAAGGCAAGAAAGTAGCAGTTTTGGCCATCGACCCGAGCAGCAGCCGGAGCAAGGGCAGTATTCTGGGCGATAAAACAAGGATGCCGACTCTTTCAACAGATACAAACGCTTTTATCCGGCCATCGCCTGCATCGGGCACTCTCGGCGGGGTGGCCCGCAAATCCCGGGAGACAATGCTGCTTTGTGAAGCGGCCGGGTTCGATACCATTATCATTGAAACAGTCGGGGTGGGACAGTCGGAAACCGCTGTACATTCGATGGTCGATTTTTTTCTTCTTTTGATGCTGGCCGGGGCCGGTGACGAACTACAGGGAATCAAACGGGGTATTATGGAAATGGCCGATCTGATTGCGATCAACAAGTCGGATCAACAGGATAAAAACAGTATCAACCGCACCAAACAGGAGTTTGAAAATGCCCTCTCATTATTCCCGCCGTCCCCTTCCGGCTGGAAGCCTTCGGTACGTACCTGCTCGGCCCTCAAAGGAACCGGCATCCGGGAAATCTGGGGCGAAATCACCGATTACCTGGGTAAAACAAAAGAAAACGGTTATTTCATCCAGCGAAGAGCCGAACAGTCATCATACTGGATGCACGAGACGATTACCCGCGAGCTAAAAGTGCAATTCTATGAACACCCGCCGGTAAAAAAACAGATCCGTGAACTTGAAGAGAAAGTAAAATCCGGAGAAATCAGTCCGTTCCGGGCGGCGGAAATGTTACTGAAGTCATTTAGTCGGTAGGCAGTGGCAACTGACTTCAATTCATCTCCAGATCGGTCTTCCCCGAGCTAAAGCCCACTTCTTCTTCGTCGATCTTGCCGCTGCCGAAGAGTTCTTCCATCTCGGCCCGCAGCTTCTGGATGGATAGGCCGCTGGTAAGGTTTCCGTTTTGAGCGACGGAAATCCGGCCGGTCTCCTCTGAAACAACTACGACAAATACATTGTTCGTTTCACTGATTCCAACGGCGGCCCGGTGCCGGGTTCCGAATACAGATGATATATTCGGATTCTGGGAAATCGGCAGATAACAGCTTGCCGCCACTATCCGGTTGTTGCGGATGATCACAGCCCCATCGTGCAGCGGAGTCTCTCTGTTGAAAATAGTTTCGAGCAGTTCACTGTTGACCCTGGCATCCAGTTTCACACCCACATCCACCAAATCCTGCAGTGAAGAGGTACGGGCAAAGACAATCAGGGCACCGGTTTTGCTGTGCGACATATTCCTCACAGCCTCAACCACTTCTTCGACTACCGACATGGTATTGGTCCGGCCGAATAGACGGTCGAGCGTGGTGTTCTGACCCAGGCTGTAGAGAAGTTTTCGAATTTCCGGCTGAAAAATAATAAAGACGGCCAGCACACCCACATCCAGAATGCTTCTCAATATGAAATTCAGGGTGGATAAACCCAGAATGCTCACGGCTGCATTGATCAGAATAATAAACACCAGTCCCAGGGCCGCCTGGATGGCAAACGTTCCCCTGACCCACCTGTAAAGGTAGAATAGCACCAGTGCAATGACCAGTGTTTCAATTAAATCAGTAACTCCGAACTCAAGAAATCCTATCGGAATCAACGGATTGGGGATTTAAGGTTAAGCAGTTTTCACTGCATGATAGATCTGCACGGAATCCTTCGCCTCTTGTACATCATGAACCCGAAGAATTTTAGCGCCTTTTAATAAACAATGATAGTGAATCGCAATAGTTCCGGCCAGTCGCTCATGAACCGGGCGGTCATTTAATATCTGACCGATCATCGATTTACGGGATGCACCTACCAATAAGGGGTAACCAAATTCTGTAAATTTATCAAGGCCTTCAACGATTTCAAGGTTGTGAGCCAGGGTTTTTCCGAAACCAATCCCGGGATCCAATATAACAGGCTTAACTCCGGCATTGTTTAATTGTTGCAGCCGACCGCCAAAAAATGCCTTAATCTCTTCAATAACGTTAACATATTGAGGATCTTGCTGCATTGTTTTCGGATCACCTTTGCTGTGCATCAGAATATAACCCGCATTATACTTACTGCAAAGTGAGGCCAGCCGCGGCTCTTTTTTCAGGCCACTGACGTCATTGACTATATGCACACCCAATTCCAGGGCTGCCTCTGCCACTTCATATTTGGTGGTATCGACCGAAAACAGACACTTTGGAAAGGCCGGAAGAGCTTTTTCCAGGATCGGAATTACCCGGTCCATCTCTTCCTCAACAGAAACCGGCTCCGAGCCCGGCCGGGTCGATTCACCACCAATATCAATGATGTCGGCCCCTTCATCCACCATGCCCGCGACACGTTCAATGGCAGCATTACCGGACACAAAAAGACCCCCATCAGAAAAAGAGTCGGGGGTCGTGTTCAAAATACCCATGACCCTGGGTTGAGAAAGATCCAGCTTTCTTTCCCGAAATGTATACTCTGTAAAGTTGGTAGTGGATTCCGATATCATCCGGGCTGGTACTGACTGATCCTGGTTAGTCCCAATCCATTTTCAATAAATCATCTTTGTCTTCTTTTTCCGCCCACTCATCTGCATCCGGCAGTGCATCCTTGGTCTCGTTGATCAGGTACTCATCCCATCTCTCGGCGAGCTCCTCATTCAGTTCAATATAGTGTTCCCATTTCTCCGGCACTTCATCATCGGGGAAAATCGCCTCTACCGGGCACTCCGGTACACATGCATCACAATCAATGCAATCAATGGGATCAATGGTTAAAAAATTTGGTCCTTCTCGAAATGCATCGACAGGGCAAACAGCCGCACAATTTGTGTATTTGCAGTTAATGCAGGGTTCAGTTACTACGTATGTCATTTATAAAAAAACGTTTTGATTTCAAATTTGGGAAAATCATACACAAGCACTCATATTATTCGAAATATCATTAAGATGCAATCCAAATAGGTACGGTGTTACCTGCCAACAGAACACCCCTCACGACCGCTGTCGGGAAGAAGTCCTGCAATTGCCAATTGCCACTTTCAACCGCCACTTTCAACCGCCACTGCCTACTGCCTACTGCCTACTGCAAACTGGTAACTGGTAACTGGTAACTGGTAACTGGTAACTGGTAACTGGTAACTGGTAACTGGTAACTGGTAACTGATAACTCTCACCTGAGCAAATGCTCGATCTCCCCTAGCGAACCGTCGTTCGGGGCAGGCTCAAGGGCCATGATGTGGCTCATCAGTTCATAAAGATGGATACTCTCGATGATGCCAACCTCAATGTTTTGCTTAAAAGCAGGGCCCTGGGCCAGAAAAAACGCGTGCATTTCCGGCAGGCGATGGTCATACCCATGCATTCCAGCTGGTAGTCCTCGTTCGTCGAGAATCCGTCGGGTTGTTATCCAATACCCAAGGTCAGCAATTAAGATGATCTCCGGTATCCTGTAATGGTTGTTGAAACGAAATGCTTCCGGCAAATCCTTTTTCAGATATACACTGTAGTTCTCTTCATTTTCTTTTAGTGCCTGATAAATTCCATCTGTATTCCCTTCATTCGGGCGGATCATGGCGACCGGGGTTCGATCGATGATGTCCACAATTTCAAGATTGATTAAATCATCCAGAAAAATAACCCGCTCTTCCGATAACTCCGCCATTCCGTGATCGGAAACCAGAATCAGGTTTAACTTCCCGGACAAGCCGGTTTCTTCCATCCGGGCTAACAGGTAACCGATCCATTCATCCGCCTCGCGTACCATTGCGTCCACTTCCTCCGAATGCGGTCCATACCGGTGTCCGTAAACGTCCACATCGCTGAAATACAGAGTAGCAAAATCAGCCCGCACCTCCCCGGCAGGGTCGAGCCAGCTGATTACGGTATCGATCCGGGCCAGGTTGGGAACCGATCCGTCGTAATCCTTAAACCGGGTCGGCCGGACTCCCCCGATCTTCGAATCGGACCCGGGCCAGAACATCGTGACGGCAGTTTTCGACTGTTTTTCAGCCGTTACCCAAATAGGCTCTCCACCCCACCATTGGCTTTCTTCTGAGCCGTCTTCCGGTGGGCCAAAACTAAAACGTGCCTCCAGCTCATAATCGTAAAAGCTGTTGGAAATAATTCCATGGTTTTCGGGATAAAGGCCGGTCACGATGGAATAATGAGTCGGAAATGTCTTGGTTGGAAAAACGACTTCCATCGATTCCGCTTTCACTCCGTTTTGGGCAATCCTGTCCAGGTTTGGTGTTTCATTGCGCTCCATGTATTCGGGCATAAATCCATCAATGGAAATAAGCAGTACCGGGTGAACCGCATCGGGCTGCTCCTCTTCATTTGGTAAACATTGAGTCAGTACCAGGCAGAGCAATAACACTGCCGGAATCATGAGCAATCGCTTGTAAGTCATAATCTTGAATCTAAGAAATTAATCCCGTAAAAAAGGCGGCTGTTTTTACACAACCGCCTTCTCTTTACAATGGTTGAACGTTCACGAAATAGCAGATCAGAAGCTGTATCGTACTCCAATCTGGGCTCTCCAGCGGGAGTTCATGTTCGATACACTGAACTGATCGAGGTTCGTGGGAACCCGTTCCGGGTCGAAACTCATCCGCGGAGTGAGCTCGATGGTGCCGTCATCCAGCTCCTCAGCATCGTAGCCCATGAATGTAACTTCGGTGACGGCCCCAAATGAGGCAAATCGCTGAACTCCCCAGTCACGACCGACTATATTTCCCAACAAGTTGTTGAAATTGAGGACATCAAAGGAAATTTCGAGCATCTGCGAACCAAATACGCGGTACTGCTGACTCACACGAATATCAAACTGATTGATCCAGGGTGATGCATCGGCTCCCCGTTCGGTAATCTGTCCGCGAAAATCGCGCAGTCCCGGATTGGCTTCGATGAATGCATCGAACTCTTCCCAGTTATCACTTACAAGATTGATGTCATCTTCGCTTTCAGGCACATATACCAGGTCATTATCTCGTTCAAAATCACCGTTGGCACTATAGCCGACAAAACCCGGTGTGAAATAGGCATAGTGGTGCGGACTTCCTGACCGCCCTTCGTAAATAAAAGAAACAATGGTGGAATTTCTTCCAAAGTCCCAGCGGTAGGAAGCAGAAGCCAGTAATCTGTGCGGGGTAAGGTGAATGGTTCTGCCAAGTTCGGCACTGTTCGGATTTCCCTGAACTTCATTGAATCTCCAGTTGGAAACCGCCTGGCTTGATGTCCCGTCATTGATCGACCGGCCATCAGAATAGGTATAGGAGATATCCCCAAAGAACCCTCGCTGGAATTCCCTGCGCAACTGTACTGTCAAACTGTATTGGTAACCCTGGTTGGTATTGGTCAATAAGAGAATATCTGTAAAGTTCTCACTTACACGGTTTCGGGTAAACACCCATTCATCTTCGTCTTCGTCAAAAATGACATCACCATAAAATGGCCGGCCATCGGTCACCCTTACATTGGTGTTTTCCGGACCCAGATTCAGGTTCCGATAATCGATATCGTTGATATTATTGCTGTAAATGAATTCAACAGTACCGACCAGATTCCCGGGCAACCGTTGCTCTACGGCAAGATTGGTTCTCAATATCTGGTTGATCTTGAAATCAGGATCCGTAATGTTGACCTCTGTAGTGGTAATGGGGTCAAGTCCGGATCCGTCACCGGGTTGCGGCTGATTATTTGGATCCGCACTAAATGATGGCACATTATCTCCTTCGAACTCGTCAACTGCAACCCTGCCAACATCAACCCCGGTATTGCTGTACTGGTTGGAAAGCCAAACACCCGGCTCGCCACCTGAGAACAGGCCGATACCCCCCCGAAACTGTGTATTACCGTCGTTCCAATTGAAACCGAAACGCGGATTTAACTGAATGGTCGTTCCCGGTACATTGGATGTATCAAAACCCGGAAAATCTGCAGAGAATGTTGGATTTCTTGGCGGATTATCTATAAATACAGTCATGTCACCTCGAAGACCAAATGTCAGGGTCAGGTTATCTGTTGCTCTCCACTCATCCTGAAGATAGAGGGCAAAGGTATCATACCCCCAGTTCGCTTCCGGTCTGTCACCATACCGGTCCGGATCCGTGGAAAAACTGTGCTCATATCCGGTTGGAGCACCTCTGGCAAATCGTTCAATTCCACTCTCACCTAATATACCGGGTACATTACTGAACACGTAATGACCGGCGGCATCCCTTAAAAACAGATTACGAAATTGGTTCAGGTAGTTGTTGGTGCCTACAGTTATCGTATGATCACCCGTGAAATAGGTTAAGTTGTACGTCAGCTCCACATAATCCTGATCAAGTTCATTGGCCTGGCTGAATCGCTCTGTTCCCAGGTTCACCGTCCCGCCGGTAGGTGTCTCAATGGATACACTCGGGAAGAGATTATCGTCCACGTCCCTGACCTGTCTCAACCGGGTATAAGCGATTTTACCCTCGCCGACCAGGTTATCTGCCCAACTGCTGCTCACCTGAACGGAGAAATTGCTTTGATTACCACGCAACTGATACTGCCGGTTGCCAAGGGTAAATGAATTAGAACCCCGGGAAATACCGGCATCATTAACACCCCGGACAAGATTTTGCTGGTAGGTGAGGCGGTGATCACTGGATAGATTCCAGTCCAGCTTTGCAAAAAGTTTCCAGTCATCCGAACGGCTGGTCAGTCTGTCAAATCCACCCGGATCATACCCATACTGGTTTTGACTGATATCGATAATTTCCTGCAGTTCCCCGGAAGTTCCATTGAAATCGGACTCCGGCAGGTTGAACAGCGGACTGCTTTCACGTTTGATCTCGGCATTTACGAAGAAAAACAGCTCATTTTCTATGATCGGACCGCCTATACGGAGGCCGGTTTGATACTCGCTAAACTCATCAATCGGGCTGTCGTCACCCAGCAAAGTCCCGCTTATCAGATCCTGATTCCGGCCGTAATAATATCCGGATCCCTCTAATGTGTTAGTACCACTCCGCGTTACAGCATTGATCGAACCTCCTGTAAAATTACCCTGGCGTACATCGAATGGTGCTATCTCAACCTGAAACTCCTGAATCGCATCCAGTGAAATCGGGTTGCCGAGAGTAGGAATCGCATCACTTCCCAATCCGAACCGGTCATCAAAGGTTACACCGTCGATCTGGATGGCATTTCTTCGACCGCTTCTGCCGGCAATGTTGTTTCCGCTCACCTGCGGGCTGAGGCGCGTGTAATCCTGGATACTTCTGTTGATCGATGGCAGGGCATCGAGCTGATCACGTCCTACCCGGGAGCGGGCGCCGGAACGGTCACCGGAAATAATCGCATCACGCTGAGCGATTACGGCAACTTCTCCCAGTTCCATGGCCTCATCCACCAGTTCAAAATTGATTCTGTAATCCTGTCCGAGTTCAACTGAAATATCAGTTTCCTCGGCAGACTGAAAACCGACAAATGAAACCCGTATGGTATAGGGACCACCAACGCGTGCATTCCGGATATTAAATCGTCCGTCTGAGCGTGTTGATGTTCCGTATTCAGTACCGGAGGGTTCATGACGGGCTATAACAGTTGCACCCGGCAACGGCTCCCCGTCCGAGTCGGTAACGGTTCCGCTAAAACTGGCGCCTACTGTACCCTGGGCCGTTACGGTCTGATTCACCGCCGCTGAAAGCACAAGTACTATCAGTACAGTTAAACTTGTTATTAGTCGTAGCATAGGGGTCATATTTATTTTGGTTAATTGCGATTGAAAAAAGGCATCGAAATTTACGGGCCTTACCGTTAAAGAACTGTTATGATATTGAATGGAAACACAAATTGGATTCGAGCCCTGTCAAAATTTTGACACACATAAAAGTCAGCTCATCATTGAATATTGCCGGGCGACCCGGAATGTTTTGTGTCCATACTCACATCTCACTACAAACCTGTTTTATTATGATCTTTCCAGCATCCGGTTCAGGGCCAGCACGGCAAATTCACGGATCTCTGCCGATACACGGATTTGATTGACAACTTCACCCTGCTCGAGCTTTTCGAGCGACCACAACAGGTGTGGCAGGTCAATCCGGTTCATCGTCAGGCACGGACACAGAAATGGATTGAGGGAAACGATCTCTTTGTCGCTGTTTTCAGCAATCAGCCGGTTTACAAGGTTCATTTCGGTGCCGATCGCCCATTTGCTGCCGGCCGGAGCCTCTTCAATCATATTGATGATATAACTGGTCGACCCGGCATAGTCGGATGCTTCCACCACATCGAAAGTACACTCCGGATGCACCAGAATGTTGATGCCAGGCTCCTTTTTTCTCCACTGGGCGATATGATGGATATTGAATTTTTCATGAACCGAACAGTGGCCTTTCCACAGAATCACCCGGACGTTTTCGAGATCTTCCCCTTCATATTCAAACCGGTTACCGATTGGATCCCAGACGGCCATCTGATCGAGCGGGATACCCAAGTCATAGGCCGTATTTCTGCCCAGGTGCTGATCAGGCAAAAAGAGGATGCGCTCTTTACGGGTAAAAGCCCATTCCAGCATTTTTTTGGCATTGGATGAGGTCACGGTCGCCCCTCCATTGCGGCCTACAAACGCTTTAATGGCCGCCGTGGAATTGACATAAGTGAGCGGGAGGATGGTATCGCCAAACTGCTCCTGCATGATTTTCCAGCCCCGTTCTGTCTGATCGATATCGGCCATATCAGCCATCGAGCAACCTGCACGCATGTCCGGCAAAATCACTATCTGTGAATCATCCGTCAGCATATCGGCCGTCTCGGCCATAAAATGCACACCACAAAATACAATAAACTCCGCCTGCTTCTGCTCAGCACAAATACGTGCCAGCTTAAGTGAATCCCCCCGGGCATCGGCAAATTCAATCACCTCATCTTTCTGATAATGATGCCCTGGCATAAACAGTCTTTTCCCGAAAGCGGCTTTGACCTCCCGGATGCGCTGCTTCATCTCTTCTTCAGTGAGGCGGCTGTATCGTTCCGGCAGGGTAAATGTGGATTCTTCTGTTAAAAAATCGAGTGAGTCCATGTTATTAGTCTTGAGTGATGAGTAATGAGTAAAGTGTAGTGAGTACAGTGAATTGTGAGTATAGCAGATTGAAAAGTGAAATCATAAGTCGACTCCCTTCAACCCCCACTTTCAACTATCGGAGTCGAGACAAGTCGCAATGTCATTAAAACAATGGATAACCATTGGCTAATCTACTTTCTTTACTACTCAATACTCATTACTCACTACTAAATTAAAACTTATATCCAGGGCCATTACAGAGTGCGTAAGCGACCCCAAAGATATGTAATCTGCACCGCAATCGCGATAGCGACCGGCATTTTGAACCGTAATTCCACCGGAGAGTTCCACAAGAATGTGATCCGGAATCATGGAACAAAGCCGGCCGGCTTCCTCCGGCGATCGGTTATCGAGCATGATGATATCAGCTCCGGCATCTACTGCTTCACGAACCTGCCCCTCGGTTTCACACTCCACTTCTATTTTCACCATCAGGCCGGCCATCTTTTTTGCACGCTCAACAGCCGGCCGGATGCCGGCGGCGGCCTTGATATGATTGTCTTTGATCATAATACCGTCATCCAGCCGCATCCGGTGATTGTAACCGCCGCCGCACCGGACGGCATACTTCTGAAGCGTCCGAAATCCGGGCAGGGTTTTCCGGGTGTCACAAATGCGTGTGGGACTCCCCTGCATCGCCTCCACCGCCTGATCCGTTGCCGTTGCAATCCCGCTCAGATGCTGAAGCAGATTGAGGATCACCCGCTCACCGGTCAGAAGCGAACCCGCCGGACCCTTCACTTTGGCGATCGCATCACCCGGTTGAACCGATTCCCCGTCTTTTTTGATACATTCCGTTTCGATTGAGGGGTCCAGCATCGTATACCCGATGTCAATCACAGCTGTACCGGCCAGTACACCTGCTGCTTTCGCCGTAAATTGCCCCATTTGAATGCCATCCGATAGAACTGCACGGCCGGTGATATCACCGGATCCCAGGTCTTCTTTGAATCCAACTTCCAAAGCCTCTTTCAGCGCGAATATAATGGCTGGCTCAAGAGAAAGTTTCATTGACGAGAATTTGTTAATTTTCAGGGTTGCAGAAAGTTAGACATTTTTAAATCCAAATGAGCTCCGAATTGGATCTTTTCTTATGATATACCTCGATTATGCCGCGACATCACCCATGAGCCAGGTTGCCATCGACGCCTACCGGCAGGCAGCCGAACGGTTCTATGGCAATGCCAGCAGCCTGCATGATGCCGGATCTGACTCCAAAAATGTACTGGACAGATCCCGGAAGGTGATCGCCTCTACGCTCAATGTCTCTGACCGCGGATTGCGTTTTACCGGAAGCGGCAGTGAGGCCAGCTTTTTGGCACTCTGCTCGATTGCCGAAGCCAATGCAGACAAGGGCCGCCATCTGATTACCACCGGGGTGGAACACAGTTCTGTCAGGAATACCATGAACTGGCTTGAGAAACACGGGTATTCGGTGACCCGGCTGCCGGTAAACCGGACGGGAAGAGTCGAAATACGGGAACTGGAACAGGCCCTTCGGGACGATACCATCCTGGTCTCCATTCAGCATGTCAATTCCGAAACCGGCACCATTCAACCCCTTAAAGAGATCGGGGAATTGTTATCGGTGCATCAGGCGGTATTTCACAGTGATATGGTTCAGAGCTTTTGCAAGCTGCCGGTTTCACCCGGTGAATGGGGTCTTCAGAGCTGCTCCATATCAGCCCATAAAATCCACGGGCCGAAAGGCATTGGCGCCGCCTATATCGACCCGGGGGTCTCATGGTCTCCCTTTATCGCCGATGCAACCCAGGAAAACGGGTTCCGTCCAGGGACGGTAGATACACCTGCTGCTGTAGCTTTTGCGGCAGCTGTCAATGACAGCAGCACCGGGCTGGAGAAAAAACTGGCACATGTCAGACGGCTGAAAAAACTCCTGATCGACAAACTGGAATCCCGGTTGGGAGATACCGTTACCGTAGAAGGCGATCCGGTACACACATCACCCTACATTGCAGGACTACGCCTTTACGGGATGGAAGGCCAATATGCGATGCTCGAATGCAGCCAGAACGGGCTGGCTATCTCCACCGGCAGCGCCTGCCAGATCAATGAACAGAAACCTTCTCCTGCCCTTCTGGCCATGGGACGCACCGCAGAAGAAGCGATGGGGTTTATACGCCTCTCGCTGGATTCAAGTACAACCGAAACAGAGATCGTACAGGCCGTTCAGATATTGACCAAGGTGGTGGAGAAGTATTTGGAGAAGGTCGTGACCAATGAGTGAGTTCAGTTTTCAGTTTTCAGTTATCAGTAACCAGTTGGCAGTTGCAGGGGGCGGGGGAAGTGGGGCAGGAGTCAGGAATAAGAATTCAGAAGTCAGAAGTCAGGAGGTAGAGGGCAGTAGGCTGTTAGCAGTTATCAGTGTGCAGGGGACAGTAACAGTTGGCAGGGGCAGGGGGCGGGGGGCAGTTACCAGTGGCAGTAGCGGTTGGCAGTGGCAGGACTTCCCCATTGAGGAGAGACCGATCAGGCGGATGTTCCCGGCTGATCGTGAGGGGTGTTCACTGTTGCAGATGGCAAACGGTTCAAACAAACTCATTTTGTCCGGCACGAATACCTGACCACAGTTTGACAAATGCTACGAACAACAAAAAACAAAGCGGCAAAGTCCAGTTAGAGACCATATCGTAAAACATTCCAAATAGAACCGGGCCTGTAGCTGCCAGTGTGTAGCCAAATGATTGTGACATTCCTGACAGTTCATTGGCAGCATCCGTATCGCGGGCGCGAAGCCCGATAAAGAGCAACGCCATCCCAAAACTGCTTCCGGAGCTGACCCCAAGAAGTATGATCCAGAATGTGGCAAAGGGGAGTGAAGGGTTCATAAGTGCAATGATTCCAATAATTTCACCAGAGAGTATCAGAATGACAGGCAATCGCTGCCGCTCACGACGGGAAGCCCATGAAGGAATAATCAAAGTTCCGGCTGCTCCGGTTATCATCAAAAGAGAGAGCATCCAACCGGCATGAACGGAACTCATACCACGGTCTATTAATATTTCTGGCAGCCATGCGACAAGGGTATAAAATGTGAGTGACTGCATTCCCATAAACAGTGCTATATTCCATGCAAGGTTTGATCTGCCAAGATGTTTCAGGGAACCAATGATGCTATTCCGTGCTTTGACATGAATATTATCTTTCATTTGGGGAAGCCAAAGAATAAATGCAAACAGTGCGAAGAAACCCCAGACACCCAATGACCATCGCCAACCCAATGCAAGGTCTTCAGATAAAGGCACACTGATACCTGAAGCAATAGCTGCGCCCAAACCAAGCATAGCAGAGTATATGCCCGTCATCATTCCGAATTTTTCAGGAAACTTCTTTTTTACAATACCCGGTAAAAGTACATTTCCAAGAGTAATACCGATTCCGAGTATGATGGTCCCCAGGAATAATGCCGATATTGAAGGAATGACTCTCAGAAAAATTCCAATGGCGAGTAGAATCAAAGCAAGGGACATTGTCCCTTCTGTGCCAATTTTCCGGGTAAAAATAGGAGTCAGAATCGAAAACAATCCAAATGCAAGAACAGGTAAGGTTGTCAACATTCCTAATAATGCATTGGAAAGGCCTGTATCCATTCGGATTTCATGAATCAAAGGCCCCACTGCACCAATTGCAGGTCTTAAGTTCAATGAAATGGCAACGATGGCTATAAAAAGTAAAATTCTTCGACTCTGCTCAGGTGACATAAGAGTTAAGTAAGTAATTGTGACACCCGGGAAGTTACTTTATACTATGGCAAGCTTCCAAATGAGCGTTAGCCCGCATTTTTCACCAAGAAATTTTTCACTGCATGGGAATCGCTGCGGAGCGCCGAAAAATACCCTGTTATATTCTGAAACCTCAAATATTGACCCAACTTATTGCTTTATAATAGGTTGTAACATTTTCAACAAAATAGTTGTGAGCGTAGCGATTTCCCGCGACCGCTGTCGGGGAAATGAGCGTTAGATAGTGGTACCTGAGGTAACAAACCATAATTTCAAGGGTCCGTCCCCTCAAGGCTTCCATGTCCCTGCTGCCCCACCCGGTCTACATTAAAAAACGTTCCCCGGTTCTCATTTTGCCCCATCGACTGTTTGACAATCAGGTAAGCGACATAAATCATATTCCGCAGCTCGCATAGCTGAGGGGAGAGCGTGGTTCTTTTGTAGAGTTTTTCCGTCTCCCGGTATAGAATTTCAAGACGGTTCAATGATCGCTGCAGCCTTTCATCCGACCTGACTATACTCACATAGTTATGCATAATATTCTTCAATTCCACCCTGTTATGCTTGATCAGTATCCACTCGTCAGGCTCCGTGGTCCCCGCCGATTCCCATTCGGGTACATCTTTCTGATGTGAAATCTGATCGATGTTGTTTTTTAGATCCACAAAACAGCGATGCGCAAAAACCAAAGCTTCCAGCAAGGAGTTGGACGCCAGGCGATTGGCCCCATGAAGGCCGGTACAGGCAATCTCGCCACAACAGTAGAGGTTCAGTATGCTGCTCCGGCCATTGGCATCGGTTTTCACCCCGCCACACAGGTAGTGTGCAGCAGGTGCGACCGGGATCCTGTCCACGGACAGATCAATACCAAGTGAGAGACACTTCTTGTATATATTTGGAAAACGCTTGCTGAATTCTTGCTGGTCCAGGTGAGTGCAGTCGAGATGCACATACTCATCGCCCCTGGCCTTCATCTCCGTATCGATAGCACGGGCAACGATATCGCGTGAGGCAAGGGAGCCTCTTTCATCATACTTTTCCATAAACAGCTCCCCTTCTCTCGTTTTGAGAACGGCTCCAAATCCCCTGACCGCTTCTGAAATCAAAAAGGCCTGCTCTTCTTCATCTCCATAGAGGGCCGTCGGGTGAAACTGAACAAATTGCATGTGTTCTATAGCCGCTTTTGCCCGGCCGGCCATTGCGATACCGTCGCCGGTAGCCACAACCGGGTTGGTGGTAAGTTTGTACACCTGGCCGACGCCCCCGGAGGCCAAAATGGTCACTTTGGATAAAAATGTTTTGATGCTGCCGGAGTTCAGATCCATCACGTAGGCCCCATAGCAACAGATATCATCCCTTTTCCGGGTTACTTTCTCACCCATATGGTGTTGGGAAATGATGTCGATCGCAAAGTGATACTCCAGTATCTCAATATTGGGCAGCGACCCGGCCTCTTTCATCAAACTGTTCTGAATGTTAAAGCCGGTAGTATCTTTGTGATGAAGGATCCTTCGGGCCGAATGAGCCCCTTCCAGCCCGAGATGATACCCTCCTTCAGGGGTTCTATCGAAATCGGTCCCCATCTTTACAATCTCTTCCAACCGGGCGGGGCCTTCCCTGACAACCATATCAACAATTTCGCTGTTGCATAAGCCGTCTCCAGCCATTTCCGTATCGGCCTTGTGCTTGTCAAAGTTATCATTCAAAAAATCGGTCACCACAGCAATCCCCCCCTGGGCATAACGGGTATTGCTCTCGACCATCTCTGATTTTGTGATCACCGTGACCTGCCGGTCAGGAAATTCCCTGGCTGCTTTTACAGCAAAACTGAGGCCGGCAATTCCTGAGCCTATTACTAAGAAGTCGGTTTTAATCATGGAAGGAATCAGTCAATGATGTAGATATCGGTTTATTGTTTATTGTTTATTGTTTATCGGTTATCAGGGTCCCGGCAAAAGGTTCGCCCGATGTCAAATTATTGTCAACCACTTACAAAACGGGTGCATTTATTCCTGTTTGATGTATTCAGAGTCACTATACGAATTAAATAATCGCGACACTAACGTTCGGTTTGGATCTATAAGCAGAAAATATAATGTTCAAAGTTCAGATCTCAGAACATAGATATCAGAATCGACGGCTTTGCGGCGGATCTGTTCGCTGAATTGTTGGTTTTTTGAAGTTTTCGTTTGTTCATAGCTTGTTTATTCAGTGATCAAGCTATGCCTCCTGCCAACTGCTACTGCAAACTGGTAACTGGTAACTGAACACCCCACAAATTAAAGTGCTGAACGCACTTCAATTTTCTCCCCTCCGAGGGGATACTGCCTCCTGATTCCTGCCTCCTGATTCCTGCCTCCTGCCTCCTGCCTCCTGCCTCCTGATTCCTGATTCCTGATTCCTGATTTCTGATTTCTGATTCCTGATTCCTGATTCCTGATTCCTGCCGCCTGATTCCTGCCGCCTGATTTCTGACTTCTGATTTCTGACTTCTGATTTCTGACTTCTGATTTCTGACTTCTGCAACTGGGCAAACATACATCCCACACACGATGAATCAGGACCTTACCAGCGATGTATACAAATGAATCAATGTATCCTGACTTGCTCCGAAATAGTATAGCATCATGAGAATAGTGAAAATAAACTGAAGCCGGATCACTCCGTTGTTTTTATATTTTCGCGAAGAGGTAACCACCGCATCGTCAATGATCTGAAACTGCCCGCCTGCCTTTTTAATCCTTCTGACAAACTCATGGTCTTCCATTAGCATCAGGCTTTCATCAAAACCGTTCAATTTCCTGTATACCGTGTTCCTGATAAAAAGGCTCTGGTCTCCATACCGGAAAAAATCCAGGTCAAAACGGGTAAACCAGCTGTAGAACCGCAGCAAGGGATGGGGATTGTCAAACCGCAACTGAAAACATCCGGCATCTGCACCTGACTGAATAGCACGGTTTATCTGTTTAACAAACTCCTGTGGCGGGTAACTGTCGGCATGCAGGAAATAAAGCAGGTCACCCGAGGCATGCTTCGCGCCCCGGTTCATTTGGACAGCCCGGCCTCTCCTGGCGCATTCCACAACAGATGCCCCTGCCCTCTTTGCAACTGATCTTGTCTGATCTGTGCTGCCACCGTCAGCGATAACAATTTCATGCAGTGCCGGGCCGGCAGTTTCCCGGATGTGCCGTATCAAACTTTCAATTCGATCAGCCTCATTGAGTGTCGGTATGATGATACTCAGTTTCAAATCATTGACACATCAATGCGGCTCTCATCAAGGTCCTCGATCGTATCGATATCATTGAGCATTTCCAGCTCAGTATAACTCAGATGCTGCTGCTTAAGGGTTCCAATCGTTTCTTCATAAAGGGTTGGCTGACTCCATGACTTTCCTGCAAAAACCACCGGCTGGTACGCATTCATGCCCAGAAGATAATAGCCGCCATCCCTGGATGGGCCGATCACAACATCACTATTCTTCAGCAGTAAAAAAGCCCGTTCAATGTGATCGCGACGAAGCTGAAGACAGTCGCTCCCGATGATGACAATGGGTATAAATCCATCATCAAAACCGGCCCGGAAGGCATGACTCATCTTCTCTCCCAGATCTCCCTCAATTTGAACTTTTTTCTCCGCTTCCATGTCTGACCAGAGATCATCCCGGGATATTCCCCCGGCATACCAGATCTGTATCTGCGAATTTACCTTCCCAACTACATTTTTTGTATGATCAAGCAGCCGCCCGTAAACATTGACAGCACTTTTTTTGCCAATGGATTTCGCCAGCCGGGTTTTCACTTTCCCTTCAACCGGGTTTTTGACAAATACGATCAGCAGATTTTTACGCTTATTCTTCATAACCAAATTATAGCACGGGTTTCTCAAAATTAGCCCGAATGTCCCTTTTTAGGGCATGTTGAAAATTGACATGCAGCTGTCACATGCTCAGGCCTTTCACTTTGTTCATCATTTGAACGCCATGAACCAGCGATGATCCACCGCGAATGGCTCCCGCAACATGCACGGCTTCCATCATCTGCTCTTCGGTTGCTCCTTTTTGAAGACTGTCTTCACTGTACGCATCAATACAGTAGGGGCATTGCAAAACGTGCGAAACTGCAAGGGCAATCAGGGATTTTTCTTTAGCCGAGAGCGCCCCGTCTTTAAACACCTCATCGTAATAATCGAAAAATTTCTTACCCAGTTCTGGTTGATATTCCGTGATATTTCTGAATTTTTTCAGGTCTTCGGGATTGTAGTAATTCTTATCCATAATTAATCGTTAAATTTTTTATGTTTGTTTTGTTCAAACTAGAATCAATTAGGAGAATATATCATTTCAACTCACAATTTTAGCAGGCAACAATTAACTGAAGTCAGGCTATAAGTTTTCAGGCTATTAGGAGGCCTTGCAGTACCAGCGATTTTTGTTCCGGATCAAGGCCTGATGGTTTTCAAAACCGCAGCCCCGACGGCGGTCGGGATGAGGATTTTGAAAATCCGATAACGTCCCGACAGCTGGGAGACAAAAAGACGCTCATTTTCTGAACACAAAGTGATTTTGCAAAGCCTCATATAAATAAAAGATGCACAATGGATTTTAAAATGGTTTATGGCTATGGATAGATAGTTAATGTTTTTCAATTGCTATATTCAGATTGAATGAAATGATTGTAATCGACTCATAGTTGAAAAGAGTATATTAATCCGCTAAATCTTACACGTAATTTCTAACTAATAACAGCACATTACCTTTTATCATGAAAAAATTACTTCTATTTACACTTGTGATTTGCTTCTGCGGACTCACAGCGATTGACAGTTATGCCCAGCAAAGACCATCAAACACAGAACTTGGAATTATTGTCGGTGAACCGACCGGGTTAAGTGCCAAATTCTGGACGAGTGCAAATTCAGCATTTGACCTGGGCCTCGCCTGGTCATTCAGCGGGCAGGGTTCCATGCATATTCATTCCAATTACCTTCTGCACAATACACTCGACAATCCAAATCTTGCCCTTTATTATGGCCTGGGTGGACGTTTGCTGATGAAAGATGATCCGAAAATTGGCATTCGCATTCCGCTGGGCCTCCAATATGTGATCCCCGACAGCCGGCTGGGACTCTTTTTTGAGTTGGCCCCCATGCTGAATCTAATACCCGACACCGAATTTGATGTCAACGGTGGCCTCGGATTGCGTTACTTCTTGTAAAAGAAGCCGCCATCAGACCTGATGTTTTTGTAAAGCTTTTGTAAGGGGCAGTTTTATCACTGCTCCTTCTTTGGCCAGTTCTATTTCCCTGAAAGGGTTGCCAATATACGATTCCAGTTTCTTGTTGATTCTATCGAGATACTCATCCGTCGAATCCGGATCGTGGTGTGTCAAATAAAGACGTTTCACATTACAACGCCGGGCAACTTCTACTATATCCTCCCATGCCGTATGGCCCCAGCCCAGGCGCTCTTTGTAAGTCTCCCTGTCAAATTGCGCATCATGGATCAACAGATCACAATCAGATATAAAATGTTCGAACTTATCCATAAACCGGATCGGGGACGGGTCTGCGCTCAGTTCATTATCGGGGGCAAAGACAATAATATATCCCCCTATTTGAATTTTGTACATCGCAGTTTTGGTTGGATGGTTCGCCACCATATATTCGACGGTAAACCCGTTGTATTCCTCTATTTGTTCTTTTTGGCTTACATATTCGATATCGGCCTCAAACATGTCAAGTGTAACCGGGAAGAACGTTTTTGTCATATGACCCGCCAGAATCTCCTCGGTTCCTCCCCTGTACTGCTCGGGCATATGAATTTTAAAACTGTTTTTATTGAGATAGAACGGTTTGAAAAAGGGAAACCCCTGAATATGATCCCAATGCGGATGAGTGATAAACAGATGGCCGCTGGCCTGGTTGTTGATCCGCTCGGCTATTTCATTTCCCAAATTCCGGATACCGGTTCCACTGTCCAGAATCAATATTTCATTGAAATATGGCGATTCGATTTGAAGGCACGTGGTGTTGCCTCCATATTTCATCTGCTCAATATTGGCGCTGGGTGTTGATCCCCTCACCCCCCAGAACTTCAGGATGATGGACGGCTCCAGGTATTTGTCAATTTCACGTGAAACGGCATTTCCCCGGCTTTTTTCTACAATTTCAATATTTTGATAGGAATCTGAATTGAAATCCGAAAGCTTGCCGGCTGATCGCGTCAGCAAAACGATCGGGATATTCTTCACTTTGGGATTTTTCTTAAAGAGCAGATCCACTCCTTCCCGGCTGAATTCGGGGTAATCAGAATCCAAAATAATCAGTTGAGTATGAATTTTTTGCAGTCGGTAGGCACCAAGTTGAAGACTCTGTACCTGGACAAATTCAAAACCACGTTTAGTGACAGTGTTTTTTATCTGTTCGACAGTATTTTGGTCGCCCAGTACTACAACAGCACTGTCAGGAAATAGCAGGCCCATAGATTCAACATTAATTTTATATCCGTCATTATTAAGCCTAAAGTAGTGACAATACAGATCAATCCATCACCAGAATTTTATGAATCCCGTTTAAGCTGATCAATCTTTTTTTCAATCTCAGCCAGTTTCTCCTCTTTTTGCTCAATCTCTTCCTCTGCATTCTCGACTTTCTTATGCACTTCATCCAACAATGAACTGCCTTTCCCTGAAGGTTTGAAATACGACAGAGACTCTTTCATCTGAATCAACTCATTATGAGTTTTGTTGATTTCTTTTCTCAGCCGTGAAGCTTCTTTCTGCATTTTCTGGATCTCGGCAATATCATCGGTCGAAAAGTCAGAAACATTTTCTTTCCCGACCACATTAGCCGCAGATTTGGCTGCACGAAATCTGTCATAGATCACATCACAGGTCTCACGGTACTCTTTCCACATCTTGTTTTTATGTTTGATGGGAACATAGCCGGCTTTCTTGAACTCTTCCTGCAGCGGTTTTGCCTCTTCCACGGCTTCGATAGGATTCTCGTGATCTTTTAGGGCTTTCAGTTTATTCAGGATTTCCTGTTTTTCTTCAAGGTTCTCCTTTCTGTCCTCTTTCACCTCTTTGAAGTGTTCCCGGCGGCGGTCGTAAAAAACATCCATGGCACCTTTGAACTGTTTCCAGATTTTCCCTGATTTCCGTTTCGGAACCGGGCCAATCTTCTTCCACTTTTTCATCAGTTGCTGGAGTTTGTCATGCGTCGCCTCCCACTCCTCTGAATCTTTAAGCTCTTCGGCTTCCTGGATCAATTTTTTCTTCTCTTCAAGGTTTTGATCTTCCTGTTCCCGGAGCTGATCCAAATTTTCCGATTTTTTATCATTAAAAGCGTCGGTTGCAGCCTTAAATTGATCCCATAACTCATTTTCATCCTTTTGAGGCAGATTACCAACCTTTTTCCATCGACGGTGCAGCTTGTTGACCTGTCTTGAAGCGGCGGCAAGATCCGGATCATCGATTAAAGCTTCCGCTTCCTTAATCAGCTTCTTTTTCCTGGAAAGAAATTTCTCAATTTGCTGGCGGTATTTGTTGTCATGCTTGAAGCGCAACTGGTGAAACCGATCCTGAATATCATGATAGCGATCCCAAACCTCCTTATTTTTTTCAATGGGCACCCTTCCGATCTTCCGCCACTGCTTGTTGAGCTTTTCCAGCTGAGTTTCTGCATCCGGCCAGTCTTTTACATCCTTGTCGAGGGATTTCAGCAGTCCATCCATCTTATCGAGCACAACCAGTTTGCCTATGAGGTTCTCCTCTTCTTTCTGTTTCTTTTTAACAAGCCGGTCTACTTTATGATCTTCAAATTCAGCAATCAATTTGTCAAATTCAGGCTGAAGCTCTTCTGCTTTACCGGCCGGTAATGGCTTGATCTGGTCCCATTTGTTTCGGATTGAACCAACCTCTTTGGTAGCTGTCCAGTTCTCCTCGCTAATGATAGTCTTTAATTCTTTAAGCAGATTTTTCTTCTTCTCCAGGTTCCCGGCTTTTATCCTCCTCTGCTCCTCGTAATGCGCTTCTTTCCGTTCTTCAAAAGTCTGTTTTGCCTGCTCAATGCGTTCCCGGTAACTGCTGATATCCACCTCACCGGGGTCAGGCCCTTCAGCCCAGAGATTATCTATGTTCGACAACTCCATGGAGACATACGGCCAGTCGGTCAGCTCTATCAGCTGTTCCGCCTTTGCGGCTAGTTCGCCGTAGTACTCTTCCGGGCTTTTTTCCCCCGATTCCGTTACTTGTTCTTCTTCAGATTCTTTCCCCCGGGCTTCCGGCTCATCCGCCCTGGCTTCAGCCCCTGTCATTTCATCCTCAGTCGATGGCTCCTCAGCCTTTGCTTCCACTTCTTCTGTATCCCCGGCCTTCACTTCATCCTCAGGCTTCTTCCCGGCCGTCTCATCCGCACTGGCTTCAGTCCCTGCCTTTTCATCCTCAACAGAAGGCGCCCCAGTCTTTGCTTTCTCTTCTTCCGTATCCCCATCCCCGGCCTGCACCTCATCCTCAGGCTTTTTTCCGGCAGTGGAATCTGAATCATCTGCCCTGGTGTCAATTTCAGATTTTTCAGCCGGGCCTTTCGGTTCATCATCTTTTGCTACTGCATCAGCCTCCTTCTCCCCTGTGGCGGCGGCATCGGTCTTTACCTGTTCTTCGGCTTCCTCCCCTGAATCTGTCTTCTCAGCCCTGACAGCCGGTTCAGTCGCTTTCTCTTCAGCCTTTTCCTCTTCCCCCGAAGCAACTTCAGCGCTTTTCTCTTCTTCAGGCTTCCGGCCGGGTTCGTCTTCGGATGTTTTCTTTTTCCCGGTCTTTTTTTCTGACTCAGTAACAGCTTTGGCTTCGGTTTCTTTTTGATCTGCTTCGTTTGCTGATTGATTGGCTTCGGCCTCTGAATCAGTCGCTTTCTGTTTTATATCATCCAGTGCAGTATCCAGCTTGCCGACAAGCGATTCAAAATCCCCAACCGCTTCGGCTTCGATCAACTCTTTTTTTAACTCATTGAAACTCTCCTCTGCCTGCCCGAGTGCATCGGCACTCACCCCTTTCCATTGATTCAGAAACGCTTCTGTATGCTCTTCCAATGAAACAAATTTCTCCCTGAACTCTTCTATTTTCTGATCCAGATTTTCAGGGTCCAATGTGGCGATTTTACGAACATTGAAATAAGCTGTTTTTTTCAGGTACAGCTCTCCTTCTTCTGTTACATATACATAATCATTTTCAAATAGATAGTTGGAAACGGAAGTCGCTTTTTTTTCTGAATCGGACAAAATAATACCATTTTTCAGTTGCACATTAACGGCTCAGGGCCTTCTATAAGATACAGACAAGTAGTTTAATCAAGATTCACTACCCAAGCAACTCTTAACGTATTTTGATTTTACCCACTAAGGTATTTTGTTAACAGACAGGCGGCAGTATTAGTGCCCGATAAATCAATAGTGGCAGCGCAGAATTTCGAACGATTGAACCGAAGAACATTCCATCCGCGATCGGGACTCAATCTTTTTCCCCCGACGGCGATTGGGGCTCCGAGCGCTCATGTTTTCCACCCCGACGGCGCTCGGGGCACATTTTTTGAACCCCGACGGGGAAAACGATTCCCGCGAAGCGAAATTTACCCGTGTGCTGCGTTAAAGCTTAGTGGCCCGTTAGAGCATTAAAACAGTTATACAGGTTGAGCCAAAATTTTATGAGATCCCATCGAAGTACTCCTTAATTTTTCTTAAACAGGTGTACATCCCGCTGAGGGAATGGAATACTGATGCCATCGGCACCAACTCTTCAGGAAAGTCCCCCAGCCCATTTGTTCCATTATCCATCTTAGATTACTCCTTTGTGAAAAGTATATTGCAGGTTAGTTATTTTGATTTTCAGAATACTGAAAAGCCTGCAACCACGTGTTGCAGGCTTTTTTAGAATAATGTTTACTCCAGATGGCTTCGAAGCATCCATGCGGTTTTCGAATGAACTTTCAGCCGGTGTGTTACCAAATCAATGGTTGCCTCATCGCCGGCTTCTTGGCAGGGTTCGAGAACTTTTCGTGCTGTTTGAATAATGATTTCATTGTCTTTTGCCGATCTTCGAACCATCTCCAGGGCATCAGGCTGGTCCGTCTCTTCTTCAATGGATGTGATTTGAGAGAACTCTTTAAATGAACCCGGCGCCCTGTATCCCAGTGCACGAATTCTTTCAGCTATCTCATCAATTGCCTCACCCAATTCAGTATACTGATGCTCAAATTGCTCATGCAATGGATGGAAAAGCTGGCCTGTTACATTCCAGTGATAATTATGAGTTTTCAAATAAACCAGGTAAGAGTCGGCCAACAATTTTGCCAACCCGTCTGCGATTGCTTTCCTGTGGTTTTCACTTATCCCAATATTGACTTCCATCGTATTTACTCCATCTATGGCTGTTAATGTACTCATGACCATTCATACATTTTAATTTCCGTTTCATTTTTTCATGTACAATTATTACAAAATGCCCCGGAAATTCATTCCCAAAAAAAACCCGGCACATTGCTGTCACCGGGTTACCGGGTGTATCGGATCAATATCAATATCAATATCATAGTAAATATTTCAATCCGGAAAACAATTATCAGGTTTTAATCAGCCTTCAATGCCATGAACTTCTTTAAGTATTGCTTTTGCATTTTTGTCGTTGTCCTGCATGGTCCGGTGCTGCAAATTTGTAACAATTTCCGGCTGAGCCTTTTCAAAAGCGGTCTCTTTCGCTTCCTGAACATCGCCTGTCCGTATGAGATCGTAGATATCGTCTGCCCTGACCACACTGTACAGATTGTCCTCATTAAAGGCATGTGAGCGATATTCTTCGAATTTTTTAAATATTTCCGGAAAATCATCATTTTTATCTGCCCTGTCTATGACTTCAACATCTTCCGGGCCTTCTGCACTCAGCGGGGTTTTGCAAAGAAAGTAAAATTTCTGCTTGTAGATCATCTTATTTTGCCATTTTGGATAGTGTTCAATTCCGGTTGAAGATACTCAATTTCCAGCTCTTCGCATAAAACCGGCTGTAAATATTGCTGTTATTTCGTAACCGCGATTTTCGGTTGAAAGCCCCATAACCGGGTCCCGTATTTTTCCCATGTATACATTGGTGGAGTATTCACTGTAGATTTATGGTCCGGCCAGGGTATTTATTAATTCCTGAAACGGAGTTAGTGTAGTTATCGGTTAATTGGTTAATGGTTACCGGGGTCCTCCGGCAGAAAGTTCACCCGATAGCAGCTTGTTGGCACTCAATAACATAGCGGGGGAATATATTATTGATTGGTGCATTTAGAATCGCTTTGCGAAAAAAAAATCGCGACACCAGTGTGAATTTGGTTGAAGCAGAAATTACTTCTTCCCGTCGCGGGGAAGGATTTGAGGGGATATGAACCATTTCAGGCGATTGCCCCCCTTTCTTACATCCTTCCAGGCGGGTGCAATCATTTCGACACAAGCGATATCGGAAGTTGAAAAGATAAAAGGGCCTGTATCGCTGCCCACGGTAAGAAGTGACAACAGCTGTTCCATCAGCGGGTTGTGCCCAACCAGCATTAGTTTACCGATTGCAGAATCTGTTCTGTGAATTGCATTCACATACGCATCAACCGAAGCGAAATAAAACTCATCATCCAGCTGTATCAAGTCTGAATCAATACCTGCAGCATCTGTGATTAACTCTGTGGTTTGCCTGGCTCGTTTTGCCGATGAGGTGATGATCAGGTCCGGTTTGTATCCACTGTCATTTAAAAATTCCCCCATGATATAGGCATCCCTTTCACCTTGTTCGACGAGCAGTCTGTCGAAATCTTTTCCATTCGGATTATCCATGGACGATTTTGCGTGCCTCATCAGTAACAAATTCATACGTCATTAATTTGAGTTGGGATCAATTCGGAGCGATTTTATCATCTGAAAAAATAAAAGACTCTACCGGTATCCGCCTAATATATATTTTGGTGCATATAGGGTCAAAATCACTCCACGAATCACCATAAAAAGTACCATTGCCAGCCATAAGCCATGGATATCTATAAAATAGGTTCCGATATAGTAGGTCGGCAGAAAAAACAGGCCGGTCGAAATAAGCATTGTATTTCGCATAGGGGGTGTTGCCGTTGCCCCGATAAAGACCCCATCCCAGATGTAGCAGGCACTGGCAATCACCGGTGCGATGATCGTCCATCCGATGACTGACAAAGCCATATCGATGACGGTTTCCTGGTTGGTAAAAATGTGAAGGATCTGATAATGAAACAGGCCGTATACCAGGCTGCCCAACAGACCCAGCATCAACCCCCATGCCATCGTATAATAAACGGCTTTTTTAAGTTTTAGCTGTTCACGTTCCCCGAAATACCTGCCAACCAGGCTTTCTGCTGAATAGGCAAATCCATCAATCCCGTACGATGCAATCATCCAGAACTGCAGCAGAATGGTATTGGCGGCGAGAATCATATCACCCTGGGCAGACGATTTGGCCGTAAAAAATGAAAAAGTAAAGATCAGGCACAGGGTGCGGATAAAGATATCCCGGTTGACCCCGAAAAATTTTCGGATCTCTTGAAAATCTATAAACCGGTCTCTGACATAATGGCCCAGGTAGCGCTTGTACCTGTTTAAAAGCAATGCAATGGCCAAAAGTAGAGCCAGGTACGTTGAGATCAATGTTCCCCACGCAACGCCGTCTACATGCATGCCAAAACCATAGATAAACATCACATTCAACCCGATATTTAACAGGTTGAGAAATATAGTTATGACCATCGGATATTTGGCATTTTGCATACCCAGAAACCAGCCATTAATCCCATATAAAGCCAAAACGGCTGGAGCTGTATAGACCCGGATATCGAAATAGACCAAGGCAAAGGCCTCCACTTCACTGCTGCTCTCAATGATCCAAAAGCTGAGTTTGCCAATTGGCTGGTGCAGCATTAGAATGAGCAGGCCCAGTCCAAATGCTACTGACTGGACCCTGGCCAGAATCATGATCATTTCTGTTCTGTCGCGTGCTCCGTATGCCTGGGCAGTCAACCCGGTTGTCCCCATTCTCAAAAATCCGAAACCCCAAAAAAGGAAGTTGAAGATCATTCCCCCTACGGCAAGAGCCCCCAGATAGTAAACCTCATCGAGATGTCCTACCAGTGCCGTATCCACAGCCCCAAGCAATGGAACCGACAGGTTGCTGATGATGTTGGGGATAGCTAATTTTAGTATGCGCTTGTTCAAAATCGATATCTAATTTCCAAGTGCAGAGAAACTATTACTAAATCTACATTATTCTAAAATCTAACCTGCCCGAGTTCGTTGAAAACCGGTTATCGGCAATAAAGAATCCTGGATCATATTGAAAATTGTCCATCAAAAGTCTGAATAAGATCATTTAAAAACGGTTTTTCTAATGCATAAACCGAATTCTTCGAACTTTTTTTATAATTTTCACAAATGTATTTGGTTTCAAAACCTAAAGTTGCATATCTACAAGCCTGCGTTTATTTTCTGTTTCCGCTTTTGCAGGGGGTCCCAATTCAGTGAATCTTAATTCTTATAACTCATGGATTTAGAAACTCGTAATAAAATTATAACAATCGTTCTTGGGGTAGTAATCGTTTTTTTGGGTTATTACCTGTATCGATCAATCGTTGATCCTTACGAGGAAGTGCTTCAGGAACAATACATGACCGAACGCGTCCAGCACCGGATGACACTTGTACGAGACGCACTGATACAGTATCGGAATGAACAAGGTGAATTTCCTCCTACCGATGGCGGGCTGGATACATTGATTCAATTCCTGAAAACCAACCAACGAATGGTTGAACAAGGAGAATCTCTGTTTGAGGAATTGCCTCCATCGCAATATAATCCCGACTCCCTGAAGTACTCGCCGAGGCCGCCTCATAATGAGTTTCAATATACACTCAATGACACATTGAGGCCTCAAATTTACCTTCTCGAAGATCCGGACTCAGACAATGCCATTGGCGATCTTGAACGCACCACATTGCTAAACGCTCCGAACTGGAACTAACGGACATGGCTTCTTCGGATGATTGCCTGGGTATTTGTTTTGTTGATCATCAGCTCTTTTACGCAGTCAATGATTCTTCGCGCCAAAATTTTCTGAGCCATATCGGTTCTATCGATTTTAATTTTGCAGCCAGGGATGCAATCGACGAACCTGAAAATGAGGATTTTAATGCTCTGGGCAACTCCCTGTTGCAACTGCAGGAAGCCTATGATTGCGGGACGGTCAGGATGTTGACCCCTGCTCTATTTGAGTGTTGGAGTATTCTGCCACGCCTTGTTTACGAAACACCGGATGAAAGAGAAGATCATCTATCCATTTTACTGGATGCAATGCCGAGAAATGAGGTTGAAGCTACCTGGTTCAATCTCAGCAACCAGGATTTCAAGCTATTGCTGGTGCGAAACCGACAGCTCACCGATGTCTTCAGGTCGCTGTTAACACCATTCCCAAACATTGATTTGGTAAGTGAATTCGAGCTAGGCATGGAGTGGAACCGGCATACCGGGACCAAAGGCTCCTATCTCACGATAAACTGCCAGCCGGATCATCTTGCTATATCCTCCTACCTGCTTGGCAAGTTACGTGGTACAACGTACATCCAACACGACTCTGTAAACGACCTGCCTTACCTGTGGAGTTACTATGGCAAGGAACTCGGATGGTTGAATGGCATTCACGATGAAGTCTATGTTTTTGGCCCCCTGGGTATGGAGGTTATCGAAGTCATGGCCTCGTTTTTTAGTGAAACCGGATCAATTGTTTTGATGAACAAACTCGACACCATGGGTGTTGAAGCAGATGAAACCACCTACGGCTTTAAGTTGGAGAGTTCGTTTCCAGCCATCTTGCTGAGCCTGAATACTTCTGTCAATTCGGAATTGGCTCATTAGTTATGCGAATTATCACCGGAAAATTAAAAGGGCGAAAAATTCCGGTACCCGACACCGGTGAGCTCAGGCCTACATCCGACCGTGCCAAAGAGGGGCTTTTTTCTGTTATTGCCGCCAGGCGTTTTTTCGAAGGCTGCCGGGTTCTGGATCTCTTTGCGGGGAGTGGCAACCTGGGACTGGAGGCTATTTCAAGAGGTGTTGATCATGCAATTTTTGTGGACAGAAATCCGGAACATATCAAGCATATTGAGAAACTCTGCCGGGAGTTTAACGTCGACAAACAAATTACCACTGTCCTTCTGCCTGTGGAAGAGTATCTGAAAGGAAATCCAACTCCATTTGATCTGATTTTCGCCGACCCCCCGTATGAATACATTTACATGAACAAAATGGTTGAAACAATTCTTGAAAATGGGTGGCTTAATGCTGAGGGGTGGTTTATCCTGGAACATGACAAAAGAAACGATTTCAGCAGTCATGCACACTGTTTCTATTCCAAAGCCTATGGACGAACTACGGTTAGCATCTTTGAGGTGCAACCGGTAGATTCCGGCTAACCCGGATATCTCACAGTAAAAATGTCTTGATGAGATAACCGGGCTAATACAGCGATTCAATTTCAGAACATGAGCAAAACAGCACTATTCCCGGGATCTTTCGATCCCATTACCAACGGGCATCTCGATCTGCTGGAAAGAGCCACCAAGCTCTTCGACAAGGTGATTATCACCGTGGCTGTAAACAACCGTAAGGATTCCGTTTTTACGGGCTCTGAGAGGGTCCATCTGATCGAAAAGTGCCTGGGTGAAAAATCCTGGAAGAGTCAGATCGAAGTTGAAAAATTTTCCGGGCTGCTGATCGACTATGCAAAAAAAAGGGATGTCAATGTGCTGTTGCGGGGTGTTCGGCAGATTTCCGATTTTGAATATGAATTCCGGATGGCTCTGACAAACCGGAGGCTGGCCCCCGATATCGATACGATATTCCTGATGCCCGATGAACAACTCACATTTATATCGGCCTCCATCGTCAAAGAGATTGCATACTGGGGAGGGGACCTCTCGTCGTTTGTCCCGCCCATTGTTGCAGATGCCCTGATTGAAAAGTTCAGGCATAAACGCGAGCAGGAATAGTTTTGTAGCATTCTGAAACTGATTTTCATATTTTCAACTCTTCCTGAATAACCCTCTTAACCTGTTTGAATTATGATTTCCCAAAGGGCTAAAAACCTTTCGCCATCCGAAACCCTTAAAATTTCTGCCAAAGCCAAGGAACTGATCCGGCAGGGGAAATCTGTGATTTCACTCAGTGCAGGCGAGCCCGACTTTAAAACTCCCGGTCACATTTGTGCTGCTGCCATTAAAGCCATTGAGGACGGTTTTCACGGATATACCATGAATACAGGAACCCCTGAACTGCGGCAGGCCATCGTTGATAAACTAAAACGCGATAACGGCCTTGAATACTCACCAGCCGATATAGTCGTGTCAAATGGCGCCAAACAATCTATCGGCTTTACGTTTCTGGCTACAATTGATCCCGGCGATGAAGTGATTATCCCCTCCCCTTACTGGGTATCGTACCCGGAAATGGTAAAACTGGCCGGGGGGACCCCCGTAGTGCTCAAAACCTCGATTAAAAATAATTACAAACTTCAGCCGGAAGATCTGGACGCCCTGATGACGAACAATACGAAAGCCCTTGTTTTGTGTTCGCCATCGAACCCGACCGGCGCCATGTACACGCCGGATGAATTGAAAGAGATCGCAAAAGTATTACGCAATTATCCAGACGTCCTGATCATCTCCGATGAAATCTATGAATACATTGTTTTTGAGGGTGAGCATACCGGTATCCTTCAGGCGGCCCCCGATCTGCAAGACCGGACAGTCCTGATAAATGGTTTTTCCAAAGGTTTTGCCATGACCGGCTGGAGGCTCGGTTATTTGGCAGGCCCGGCTGAGATTGCCTCGGCTGTGGCAAAAATTCAGAGCCAGGAAACATCGGCCCCTTCATCCATATCACAAAAAGCCGGTGAAGCTGCCTATAATGGCCCGCTCGATGACGTATTGACGATGCGCAAGGCATTTAAAGAACGCCGAGACTATGTGGTCAATGCCTTGCTCGAAATTCCCGGATTGAACTGTTTTATGCCATCGGGTGCTTTCTACGTTTTCCCGGATTGCTCTGCCTATCTCGGCAAAAAAACCAAAGACGGCAGTGTGATTCACACCTCAACCGACCTGTGCATATATCTGTTGGAACAACATGGGGTTGCCGCTGTTCCGGGGGATGCTTTCGGGGAACCTGCCGGTTTTCGCATCAGTTATGCCGTTTCGATGGATCAATTGAAAGAGGCAATAAAACGGCTGAAGAAAGGTTTTAACGAATTGGAAGATGAGTAGCGGCATCATACCCGGATTGTCGGTCATCCCTCATATTCCTGAATATTTTTCTTTAATGATATCATCCGAAACAGTTTTAAAATTTTCAACGACTGATACCTGTTAACCCATAACCTACAAAGCAATTAAACTTTATGCCTACCTACGAATACTTACGTGAAGATGGAACCAAATTTGAATATCGTCAGGGAATAAATGATGAGCGTCTCAAAACCTGTCCGGAAACCGGACAAAAGGTAAAACGAATGATTTCGGGCGGCGCCGGTGTTGTATATAAAGGCGAAGGATGGTACGTCACCGACTATAAGAACACCAGCAGTCAGCCGGTAAATGGATCAGCTGAAAACGCTGAATCAAGTTCAAATTCAGAGAAAAAAGCCGGAAACAGTGAATCTGCCGGTTCCGCCGACTAAATAATGCCAGATCTTCACCCGGATCCATATCGTGATGCAATCGATGAATTTGTCCTCCTGTGGGGGGAGATGGCAACGTCATGGGGCATCAATAAAACCATGGCTCAAATCCACGCGCTGCTTTATGCCGAAACCCGTCCGCTCGATACCGATTCCATTATGGAAAAACTCGATATCAGCCGTGGCAATGCCAATATGAACCTGCGCAATCTGCTGCAGTGGAAGCTTATCCATAAGGTTCATTTCAAAGGGCAAAGAAAAGATTACTATACCGCAGAGAAGGACGTGTGGAACATTGTTGCCACTCTGATAGGGGAGAGACAGCAACGGGAAATTGCACCTATACTCGACCATCTGAAAGAGCTCTACAACAGGTTCGACGAGGAGAACCTTGAGACGGAAGAAGCACAGGAATTCAAGGAGCGGATCAAAAATTTTATCGAATTTCTTGAAATGTTCGAACGCTTTACGGCTGCGCTTCTGCCCTACATCAACAAGAAAAACCTGAAGTTTCTCAAACAGCTTGTAAAAATGGCCGAAGCTCATAAAGCAATGACCGGCAAAGACCAGGACCGGGAATCGCCTCAAATTGAATCGGAAACCGATGGATAAATCTGCCAGGGACAAGGGATTTGAAGCTGAAAAAATCGCAGCTGCCTATCTGGAATCCAAAGGATGGATCGTATTGGATCAAAACTATTTTTTCCAGCGAGCTGAAGTTGATATCGTCGCCTACGATCAAACCTGTATCGTCTTTGTGGAAGTTAAAGCCAGGTCCGACACTTACTTTGGCCATCCCGAAGAATTTATCGATGACAGCAAGCAGAGAAATGTCCATAAAGCGGCCGAGGCCTGGATGTATGAGCGAAAGATGGAGGGTTCTCCAGCGCGTTTTGATGTAATTGCTATCGTCCAGAAAGATAATGAAGCCCCCGACATCAAACATTTTGAAGATGCATTCCGCTAATGGGTTCCGGGTTGACGCGTTGAATTCCGGGTTTGGTTTTTACATTCCATTTTCAATTATGACCCTTGATAATGAACAAACAGCACTTATCGCTGATCGATTATATTCGAAGCATCCTTTCCATCGCTGTTTTTTTTCTGCTGCTGCTATTTATATATACACCACTCGTATTATTTTTACTGATTATATCCGGAGGAAAACTAACCAACTTCACCATGGAGAAGCTGGTGCCGCCACTCGGATATATTACGATGTGGATAGCAGGAATTCGATTTACGGTACAAAAACATACCGATGAAATACCGCAACCTGCCCTCTTTATCGCCAATCACAGCTCCACTGTTGATGTACTTACAATTTTAGCCACCGGCCTTCCCAGGATTCGATTTGTTGCCAAATGGGAATTTCAATACAACCCGATATTTTTTCTGCTTGGCAGGATTACCGGACAGGTCTTTATCAAAAGACAGGATGCAGACAGAGCCGTGGAAATTCTTCGGAAAGCCCAGCGACGCATCAAAAATCAAAAACTCTCCCTGCTGATGGCTCCTGAAGGCTCACGCAAACACCCCGGCGTTATCGGCCCCTTTAAGAAAGGCCCGTTCCGTATGGCCATGGACCTGGGCTATCCGATTGTGCCGATTTATTATGAAGGGAACCGGGAGTTGAGCAGAGGTGGTTTCTTGTTCACGCGCTCCGGCACCTGTACGGCTCACATTCATCCTCCCATCGATACATCCGGGTGGGATTTGGAAAACCTGGAAGAGCATATCGAAGATGTACGTGCAATGTATTTAGAATGGGCGAATGAATATTGAAGAATGAATATCGAACAGGGGAATGTCGAACAAGGAATGTTGAATGAAGAAGGTTTGAACGGTTGAATGGTGGATGTGGGTTTTGTGTTTTGATGCGGCCCGATTATTACCATTCCGATAAAATTTGTATATAATAAGCAGCAACTAACCGTGAACGTTCAGGGTATCAGGTTTCTTGATTTCTGGGTATCAGGGTTTCGTGGTATCAAAGTACCAGGGTATCCGGGTAAATGGCTTATGACATGTTTACCGGCGGTTGAAAAAATTTTACATCCAGGAATAGAAAATTATTATGGCATATATACTTTCTCTTGATCAAGGCACAACCAGCTCCCGCGCAATTTTATTTAATCATGAAGGAAAAATTGTTTCTGTGGCACAGAAGGAATTTAAACAGATTTTCCCAAAAGCCGGGTGGGTAGAACATGATCCCGGGGAGATCTGGTCATCGCAGGTCAGTGTCGCTGCCGAAGCTGTCTCGAAAGCCAGTATCACGGCTGCCGGGGTTGCCGCAATCGGAATTACCAATCAGCGTGAGACCACCATCGTCTGGAACCGGAAAACCGGCAAACCGGTCTACAACGCCATTGTCTGGCAGGACCGGCGGACTGCTGAAATCTGTAAGAAACTTAAAGAGGATGGCCATACCGGTAATTTCAGAAAAAAAACCGGGCTGGTGCTCGACCCCTATTTTTCCGGGACCAAGGTTAAGTGGATTCTGGATAATGTTGATGGGGCCAGAAAACTTGCTGAAAACGGGGATTTACTGTTTGGCACCGTCGACAGCTGGCTGGTCTGGAAGCTTACCGAGGGAGAAGTTCACATCACCGATGTCACCAATGCAAGCCGCACCCTCCTCTACAATATCAATGAATTGAAATGGGATGACGAACTTCTTGAAATCCTGGACATTCCCAAATCCATGATGCCGGAGGTAAAATCCAGCAGTGAAGTTTATGGACACTCCGGCCCGGAAATGTTCGCCCGAAAGATTCCTATTTCCGGAATAGCGGGCGATCAGCAGGCGGCCTTGTTCGGACAGGTTTGCAGTAATCCGGGTATGGCCAAAAATACCTACGGCACGGGATGTTTCATGCTCATGCAGACCGGTGAAACACCGATTGAATCGAAAAACAATCTGCTGACAACCATCGCCTGGCAGCTTAACGGGAAAACCTATTACGCACTTGAAGGGAGTATTTTTATTGGAGGCGCTGTCGTGCAGTGGCTCAGGGATGGACTGGGCCTTATCAATAAATCGGAAGAGATTGAACAACTGGCCGGAAAGGTCAAAGATACCGATGGCGTATACATGGTACCCGCTTTTTCAGGACTTGGAGCCCCTCACTGGGATCCATTTGCACGCGGACTTATCATAGGAATCACAAGAGGGACTGAATCGGCACACATTGCCAGGGCTGCCCTGGATTCCATAGCCTATCAGAGTACGGATCTTTTGCGAGCCATGGAATCGGATTCGGGCATCAGCCTCAAGGAATTGCGAGTGGATGGCGGGGCTTCGGTAAACAACCTTTTGATGCAGTTCCAGGCCGACCTGCTCGGGGTACCGGTCATTCGTCCAACCATCACTGAAACCACTGCCCTGGGGGCTGCTTATCTGGCCGGACTCGCCATTGATTTCTGGGATGATATTTCAACGATATCAGACAAATGGGAAGTTGATAAGCGCTTTGAACCGGGCATGAAAACGGAAAAGAAAAAAGAACTGCTGGGTGGCTGGAACAAGGCTGTCGAAAGAGCCAAAAACTGGTCTGATGATTAATCTGGGACAAAATGAATCGTAAGACCATAATCGACTCACTGAAAAATGAAAAAAAATGGGATATCGTTGTTATTGGCGGAGGAGCAACCGGCCTCGGTACGGCCCTTGACGCCGCATCAAGGGGATATAGAACGGCCCTGATCGAACAACACGATTTTGCCAAAGGAACCTCCAGCAGAAGCACCAAATTGGTCCATGGCGGGGTAAGATACCTGAGGCAGGGCAACATTTCCCTGGTGCTGGAAGCGTTGAAAGAGCGTGGATTGATGCTGCAAAATGCCCCTCACATAGTCAAAACCCAATCGTTTATCATCCCGAATTATCACTGGTGGGAAAAACCGTTTTACGGAATCGGTTTAACACTCTACGACAAGCTGGCCGGCAGACTGAGTTTTGGCAAATCCAAAACACTTTCAAAAGCACAGACGATCGAAGAGATACCGACCATTGAACCCACAAATCTGGCAGGTGGTGTCCGATATTTCGACGGGCAGTTCGACGACTCCCGCCTGGCGGTCAACCTGATGCAGTCAATTTTTGACCATGATGGAATTGCAGTCAATTATGTGAAGGCGACCGGGTTAATGAAAAGCAACAGCAAGATCAGCGGTGTACGGGTTCAGGATGTGGAGACCGGCGAAGATTTTGACGTACAGGCTAAAGCGGTGGTTAATGCCACGGGGGTTTTCACCGATAACCTGCGGCAGATGGACGACCCCGGCACAAAACCGATCATCCAGGTAAGTCAGGGCGTTCATATTGTGCTCGACCGGCATTTTCAGCCCGGCAAGAGTGCGATAATGATCCCAAAAACCGACGATGGACGGGTTCTTTTTGCCGTCCCATGGCATAATAAAGTGATCGTTGGTACCACAGATACACCGGTTAAAAATGCCGAACTGGAACCCAAAGCCCTTAAAGAGGAACTCGACTTTCTGCTCTCACACACGGCCAAATATTTGACTGAAGATCCTGAACCGGAGGATGTGAAAAGTGTGTTTACCGGCTTGCGGCCGCTTGTCAAAGAATCCGGTAATTCAAGCACAAAAAAATTATCCAGAGATCATACCATACTGGTTGACCGGTCCGGTTTGGTTACTGTAACCGGCGGGAAGTGGACCACCTACAGGAAAATGGCTGAAGACACCGTCGACCATGCCTCTGAGGTTGCCGGGCTTGAACGGCTAAAGGCTGTTACTGCCGGCCTGAAAATCCATGGCTGGGTGGCCGAACCCGGACAAAACGGCCGGTATGATATCTACGGGGCTGATGGAGATGCCATCCGAATGATAGAGCGTGAAAATGGCAAATGGGGTGACCTCATGCACCCGCAATTGCCTTATCGTCCGGCTGAAGTTATCTGGGCTGTTCGACATGAACAAGCCCGAAGTGTGGAGGATATACTTAGCCGGCGTACACGGGCTATTCTGCTTGATGCCAAAGCCAGTATGCAAATCGCCGGAACCGTTGCAGATTTGATTGCCGGCGAATTGAATTTTGATGAGCAGTGGAAAAAAACGGAAATCTCGAATTACAGAGCCCTGGCAGAGCAATATCTCTTTAAATCCTGAGGTTGATGAGCGACCCTGCACCCAATCTGCATAAAAAAAACCTCTGAGCTGGCCGTAAGGTTTAAAAAAACACTCAAAGCCGGTATCAACACGCGGTCGGCCCGGGCAATGCTTCTCTGCTTTCAACCGGCCGGCCGCATGAATTAAGAGAGCTGATCGAGACTTTGCACACTTTTCCCGGAAAACCCGGATACAGGTCAACCCTATGTGTTCGTTGCGAACCTGGAAGGGAGGGGGGGAAAAGTTAAAGCTAAAAGAATTGAACCTCCCAACATCCAATTTTACCGGTTGGATTGATTTGTTATCTACTCCGGGTCTGAAACCTAAAAGCCCGGACTAACCGATAAAATTGAATGTTTCTCAGGGAGTTATTTTCACCAAAAATATAAAATAAACTATAAGCGTTACTGCGTGATTATTCACAGCTTATATCTTATTGTTTATTATAAACTTTTATTTTTGTCTGTAGAAATAAATCTTTTTGTTGGCTGAGTCTTTGCCGCTCTTTATCTTTACATTATTTTCCTGGTTGTACTGATACACAGCAGTTCTCATGGAATTGACACTTTTCTCATTGGTATAAGCGACTTCAACGGCATCACCACCCGGCTCGAGCTTATCGAGGGCTTCCATCAATGGCTTGAATTTTGAAGATCTTCTTTTACTAGACTTAACCTGAGAACGATTTACAAATTTAATATCCATAATTAATTAAATAAAATTACCAATTACTCTTTATGTTTATAAATAACGCACAAATTAAAACAAATTTGTAATAGATAAAAGTTCCTATACAAATTAATACCTTGATTGCATGCATAGTTATTATACATAAGGATGGTAAACTTGTAATTCTATTCTCCCCCACTCATGTAAAACAATCGAATTTATCGACTAAATTGAACATTGAAACAACATTAGCCAAT
>SKRC01000172.1 GCA_007118695.1 Balneolaceae bacterium
CCCACTTTTCAATCCAGTAAAAGTTGAACATGAACAATCGAAATATTGTCCTGGAAGCTGCCAGGCTCAGTAAATCATTCCCGTCAAAAGCGGGCACCGGAATGCTTGAGGTCCTGAATAAAGTGGACCTGCAGGTGCAGGATTCGGAAATCACAGCGGTTATCGGTTCCAGCGGTAGCGGCAAAAGCACACTCCTGCATATACTCGGCGGGCTGGACCATCCCGATTCGGGCGAGGTCTACTGGAACGAAATCCCCATATTTAAATGGAAACAGGATAAACTTGCAGAGGAGAGAAATCGCCAGGTTGGTTTTGTATTTCAATTTCATCATCTGCTGCCAGAGTTTACCGCTTTGGAAAATGTATACATGCCGGGCCTGATTGCCGGACTGCCTGTCAAGGAGGCTGAACACAGAGCTGCATCATTGCTGGACCGGCTGGGTATGTCGGAGCGTACCGAACACCGCCCTTCGCAGCTATCCGGAGGTGAACAACAACGTGTTGCCATTGCACGTGCTCTCATGAATAATCCCTCGATCATCCTGGCTGATGAACCGACAGGAAACCTCGATGAGAAAAATACCGATATCATACTCAATCAACTGATCGAACTCAGGGAAACCGAACAGGTAGCCATGGTATTGATTACACACGAAAAGGATATTGCCACCCGTTGTGATACCGTCTACGAACTGAAACAAGGCAAATTACATTTATATCAAGAGGCTCATTAAGCTTGGTTTAGTGCGAAAACAATCATAACTTTTGCGCCTCAAAAACAACCCGATTTACAACGATTTATGAGCAAGCTTAAACACGAAGAAATGGAGCAGGATGTACTGATTGAGTACTCCTCCCGATTTTTACATTTTTACCGAAATAATAAAGGTGTCGTATGGGGCACTGGAATAGGACTGGTTTTTGCAATTGGCCTTGTTATCGGCTATTTCATCTATACCGCCCAGCAACAGTCGGACGCCGAAGTATTGTTGGGCACGGCTGAACAATACTTTATGAATGGAGATTATGAACGGGCTCTCTATGGGGATGACGAAGAGCTTACACTCGGGTTCGTGCAAATTGCAAATAATTACGGCAGAACCAGATCCGGAAATCTCGCCAATTATTATGCTGCTGTAGCTTACTATGAGCTGGAGCAATTTGAAGAAGCCATTACGTTTATGGAGCGTTTCAATCCACCCAGTGGTATCATGGGGGTTGGCCCCATCTCCTTGCATGCAGTGATTCTGAGTGAATTGGGCAAACACGAGGAAGCCGCACGTAAATTTATCGAAGCTGCCAGGTGGGACGAAAATGCTTCGACGACTCCAAACAACCTGATGGAGGCTGCCATCTCTTACGAAACGATCGGTGAGTATCAAAAAGCAAGGGAACAGCTTGAAATTATTCTGGACCGGTACCCCGACAGCCAGGTTTCTACCGATGCCCAAAGAATGAAAGGTACACTGGCTGCCCGTACCTGATACCTGGAAACAGGTATTAACAGACCAATTACAGAATGGCTGATTTACATAACCTGATTGAAGATGCTCTCAAAACGCAACTTGTTGGATGTTCTGCACAGTCCTTCTCCGTTCGGAAAATAATTCGTAATGCTGTTTCACGCGGCTACGTCAGAAAAGAGGTAAAACGGATCCTGGGTGAAAGCTGCAGCAAACCGGAAATACAACAGTTATGGTCTCAGTGGAGTATCATTGAAGACCGTGAAGAACTTCGCCTGAGAATGGAATTGATCCGGCACTTCTCTTCGATTATCCCGGAGCTGCACGATTTCATCAAATTCTTTTTCAGAGCCTCAGACCCGGTCATGTACCAGGCAGCTGCCTATACACTCGGCACAAAACTGGAGAATCATCCCGAACTGATGGACTATTTCACTGGCTATCTGAAACGATGGTCGGTACAGTCCGACAAACCGGTGGAGCTAAACGGCGACCGGAGCCGAAGAAGGATTTTGATAACCATTGCCGCTTATCAGGCTGAAAGAAACCCCTCACAATCAGAGCCAACATTTGCCTTCCCCCTTCAACTTGAAACCGGCTCTCGGGCTGAAGAACTCGATTCATCTGACCTGAATGTTACGCTGATTGCGACAGGGATACTCCTTGATTCGAAAACGGATTTTCCCGGTTTGACCGATTATGCCACTTTGCTTATTACAAACATTCTGAAAAAAGGAATTAAAAGCTCCGAGCGCAACCTGGTACGGAACTGGGGGTTCGTTATAAGCCGCCTCAAAGGTGCTGACAAGGCCTGGCAGATTGAGTCTTATATCAACCTGCTGCAGGTCCTCTTCAATCAGTACCGCAGCTATAACGAGGAGCAGTTCAATTCCCGAATCCAGGTGCTCCATCAGATCGATGAAGTGTTGCACAGCACTGTACATCTGCATACAGGCCAACAAAGAGCTCTTTATGAATCCATTTCCGGCCATCTCGATCCGTGGGCAAGCCGCCTGTCATTCATCAGGCTCACGCAATGGCATCAGAGAACCTTCGGGCAGACCGATTCACCTCTTCTTTTGAAGAAGATAACGGATTCGACCCATTTTGAATCAGACCTCATACGTTTTGCATCCATTAAAATTCTGGAGGCAGAAAAGCATTTAACAGGCCGGTCAGACAAAGCAGAAGCAAACCCTCACCTCGATCTGTTTACCAGACTTCTCACGTCATTGGAAAATAATCTGAATTGGCTTAAAACTTCTCTTTCGGAGCGCAGTATATCGCTGTTATTTATGATTGACCTTGTGATGCACGAATTGGAAGGAAACTTCCAGGTATCCAGATTACTTTCTATTGTTGAAGCCGGGCAAGAGAGCGATAATCTGAAGTCGGATGACTATCCGGATGCCCTGCGCATCCACATCCTGGCCCATCAGCGTGAGGCTGTCAGGGGACCCGTTCCGGTTGACTCCAATCTCATTCATCAGATTCCGGATGCTGACCTGCTCCTCATTTTTCTGGATGAGTCATCAGGCCTGGAAATGCTTGCAGTTTTGGCCGACGCCTTTGAACACCATTTACGGCTTCAGCTGGTAAGGGCACCTGATTTTTCCGTATCGTTGTATCTATACAAGATTGCCGGCAAGAAACCTGACCCGCTTCTGTTTGATCTGCTGGCACGGACATGCAGGAACAGGATTTATCATACTACCGACGAAACACCTGTGCCTGTGTATGAAATGGTCAATCATTTCCGGGTGGAAATGAAGCTCACATCCGATGAAATTCTTAAACGTTTTGCACCACCGGTCAAATCCGATGAGGCCGGTGAAAATGGATTTAAAAGCGACACCTTTTACCAGGAACTCACTGCCATTCGCCATGATCTGATCGGCCTGCATAACCTGGAAGATCTCTTTGAAAGTCTTGCCCGGTTTGCCGACATCATGGACCCCGGAATCATTGAAACTGATACCGGTTCACGGGGAGTAACCGACCTGGTGCAAAAAATAGCGGAATACCAGCCGGATCTATTGGATCAGAAAGACCTGAAGCCGGAACAAATTACGTACAAATTGTCCCTGACCAGAGAAAACAGCAGATGGCTGCTTCCGGAATCGCTTGGCGACCTTAACATCGTCAAGGATGCCAGACTGAAACTGAAGGATCTGCTCCAGGGCTTTGAAACCCTGATCATACCGAAACTGAGCCATGTCGATGCAAACTTATTTCAGCTCTGCATACTCGATCTCCGGACACATATGGATCAATGGGTGCAGGCCACTGAATCCATTCACGCGATTTACCAGAAAATTGATCCGGGGCACAGAATCGGAAAGGCCAACTGGGAAGAGCTCTTCGGCCATATCAATCCCCTCCCGACTCACTCCATGAAAAGTCACCTTATTCGATTGCTTTTCCATTCCCTTTTGGCCAGGTCAGCCGGAACCGTAAACTCCGGTGATTCCTGGACGAGCCGCCACAACTTCCTGCGTTCCTCCGCCCTTTCATCCTATAAGCAGTTACTGGATGAGAAGGAGTACAGAGTGTGGGAAATCCTGATCTCGGAGGAATGGGCGCAGCTCGCCGGGGAAGCGATGGAATCCCAGTATGAAACCCGGCTTCAGCTCCTGCTGGAAGAGAGTGTTTTTCATTTTGTGTACAAAACACCGCGGGTGACTTCGTTGATGTACGAAATCCGTGCCTGGTTTTACGACCGGTACAATGTCGGGTTCACCCAAAAGCTGGGCAAGCTCATTGATGAGAAGGTCTTTAACATAAAAAGAGACTTACTGTCATTCAGGTCGTACTTTCTGCACTTCACTCATATGTGGGTTGCCCTGGTGATTGGCGCCATTCTGATGCTCGATTTCGGTGATGCCTGGACAGCGCTCGCCGAAATAGGCGATGTTGAAGGTATTATCATTACATTCCTGGTAGGTGTGGTCGCGGCGGGTATTTACCTCTATATAGACCTTAGAAGCAAATCAAAAAACTCACCCGAGGATTCCCGCTTGGAACGAACCATCTCGCGCTGGATGCGTATCGGCCAGTTCCTGACAATCAGCCTGTTCTATACCCTGGCCATTACTTCCCTGCTTTGGCTGTTGTTTTCCTCCACCGATGAGGTCGTCCATGGAACAGGCGCCATCCTGCATATTTTCGGGTGGACCGGTTTCGCCTTGTTGATAGGGATCTTCTTCGGGTTGCTCTCGAGGCCAACATAGGCGACTGAAATGATCTCATAGCCGGCTTTATTTCCAATGCCGGATTTCCATTTTAATCCGCATTTCTCACCAAGCTCATTTTTTGCACGCGAAGCGAAATTTGATTGTATGCAAGGCGTCCCGAAAATGGTGGCGGAAACGTACCCGAGTACGTTGAGCAAGCCATTTTCGGGACAACACAGCAGACGGACAAATTTCGCAGCGTCTGACAGAGTGTTATTTATGCTAAAGTTCAAAAATAGATGGAATATTATGCAGATCAATGATTTATAACTTTTCATACAATTATCTTGTGAAAAATGCGGGCTAGCCAATACCGGGCCTCAGACAATCTGCTTTCTCAATCTTGCAACCGGAAGGTTCAGCTTCTCACGGTACTTGCTCACCGTACGCCGGGCGACCTGGTAACCCCGGTCCCGCAGTAATTTTGTCAACTCCTGATCACTTAACGGGTTTTTTTTATCTTCGTTTTTGATCAGTTCTTCAAGCAAATTCTTCACCTCCTGACTGGAAACCTCTTCCCCGCTTTCCATTTTCAGGCCTTCGCTGAAGAAATATTTCAATTCATATACACCGAAATTTGTCTGCACATATTTTCCATTCACCACTCGTGAAATGGTGGAGATATCCAGGTGGACCCGCTCAGCGACATCTTTCAAAATCATCGGCTTTAATCCTTCTCCAAATTTAAAGAAATCCTCCTGCAAGGCAACAATGGTTTTCATTGTATCAAGCAATGTCTTTTGCCGCTGGCGTATAGACTCGATAAACCATTGAGCCGATTCCACCTTATTCCTGATAAACGAACGGGCTTCACTCTCCTGACTGTTTTTCTTCCTGTTTTTCTTCAGATCATCCCAAATCTCTTTGTAATGAGGTGATATTCTGAGTGGAGGAATATTCCGCTGATTTAATTTTATGACAAATTCTCCGTCATCATCCTCTTCGTCATCTGATGCCGGGACATAATAGACTTCAAAATCCGGTTCGATATACTGCCGGCTATCTTCATCGGGATTAGCCACGGCACCGGGGCGGGGATTCAAACCCTTTATGAGATTAAAAGCCTCTTTCAACTGTTCATCATCGACACCGAGACGCGTTTTCAGTTTTGAAAAATGTTTACGCTCAAAAGCAGCCCATTCATCCTTCAGGATCTTTTTCGCCGTTTCCACGACCGGATCATTCCGTCTCATCATTTCCACCTGTATCAGCAGGCAATCCCTGAGGTCTCTGGAAGCGATGCCAACAGGTTCAAGCCGCTGTATTTTTTTTCTCACTTTTTCAACCTGTTCCTCATCCGAAACCACACCGTAGTTAAACGAAATATTATCTGCAACAGCTTCAATTTCCCGTCTGAAATAACCGTCATTGTCGAGTGAGCCAAGAATCTGGTCTGCAATCAATTTCTCCGTATCATCCAAATCAAGCAGCGAGACCTGGTGTTCAAGCTCTTCCAGCAGGGTTTCGTGATAAGGGTTTGGAAGATCGCGAAACTCTTCATCACCGCTATAGTTACTTCCAAAGCTTTGACCGTCGAACTCCGTATTATGTAAAAACGATTCCCAGTCTATCTCTTCATTTTGATCAACAGGGTCCGGATCCCCGGTAGACTCATCCTCGCTTTCTTCCCACTCCCTTTCTATCTCATCAACACTTTCCGTTATCTCTTCCGGCTCGGCTTCTTCAAGTACCGGGTTCAGCTCTATTTCTTCCTTTACCCTCTGTTCAAGGCCAATAGTCGGCAGCTGAAGCAATTTAATATATTGAATCTGCTGCGGCGAAAGTTTTTGCTGCAGACTTTGCTTTTGACCCAGTTTTTGACTTTGTCCTTGTTTAAGCATGCTTCACTACCGATTGTTTCTTCTATTCTTACACACTTCAATAAATTCATCGAACCATTTGCGTCCATACCTTCTGACAAGTGCATTTTCCAGGAAATCAGCAAGATAGATTCCTTCTTGCTCACCATTGGAACAACCTGCAGAACACATATCGGGTATGTATTCAAAGTTTGCATATTCCAAGCCGGCAATCTTTTTCAACCGCACCGGGTAAAGGTGACAACTCACCGGCTTCTCCCAACCAAACCGGCCCTGAAAATATGCCCGCTGGATGGTACAAACAGCTACATCTTCTTCAATATAATCAACAAATACACACTCACGTTCATCGATACAACTGATTTCATATCCTTTTTCCTCATCTCCCTGAATTACTCCCAGTTTTTCCACTGTCTTTACAGCTTCCGGCCTGAGTTCATCTTTCAGAAGTTCATAGGCTTTTTTTACAGCAGGAATCTCTTTTTTTGATATCGGTGCACCAGACTCTCCCACTACACAACATGCGCCTTTACAACGAGTCACATCGCAGGCAAATTTTGCGGTTGCAATATCATCGTTTAGTATGGTATCTCCAATCCGGAACATAATTCAGCGGTAACTTTGCTTTTATTTCAACCATCAGAAGGCTCGTCATGTACAACAAGCCTGGAAACTGAGTAGTGTGGAAAGATACAATATCAGACAGGTGGGATGCTACTTTAACTCAAAATACTTTCCGGCACTTTGAACGACAACTCCATCCATTTCAAGATCCAGCAATACAGGCAGCAAGTCGAATGTAGAACGGCCGGTTTTCTCAGCCAGGCTGTCGATTTGAGTTAAACCTTCAGCTAAAGCCATACAAATTTCTTTTTCATCGGCTGACAGCTCTTTCGACTCCCAGGTTTTTTCACTCCCGACGGGTTCCAACTCTTCGGTTATATCCTCAAAAGGAATTTCACACAGGATATCATCCATGGATTCAACCAGTTTACCCTGGCCGGTACGTATCAGGAAATGATTTCCTTCGCCTTTTTTCTGATCGAGGTTATGGGGAACTACAAAAACTTCCCGATTTTGATCGAGAGCCAAACGTGCTGTAATCATGCTCCCTCCTTTCACCCCAGACTGGATTACCAGTACCCCCAGGCAAATACCACTGACTATTCTGTTTCTTACAGGGAAATTATTGGCATCCGGCTTTGTTCCGGGAGGAAATTCCGTTGCAAGAACTCCTCCGTTTTCAATGATACGGGCCGCCAGTTTTCCATTGGTTGACGGGTAGATCCAGTCAATGCCGCTGCCCAGAACAGCGACAGTCGTTCCTCTCTCCATCAATGATATCCGGTGTGCAATGGTATCCACCCCAAAAGCCAAACCGCTGATTACAGACAGACCGGTGCGAATGACGCGCCTGCTCCACACTTCAGCTTGTTTCTGTCCGTAACGATCTGCCCTCCGGGTGCCAATGACTGCAAGGCCCGGTTTGGAGAGTGCCGCCGGATCGCCTTTCACCCAAAGCAGTGCCGGCGGATCATAGATCTGCCTCAGAAGAGGCGGGTACTCAGGGTCATCGAAAGTAATCAACCGGGCGCCTATTCTCTTTGTTGTTTGCAAAATCCTGTCGACCTGGTCCCATTGGTTGAACAAGGTGATTTCTGAAGCTATTACCGGGCCCAGCCCATCAATCTGGCGAATCTTTCTCACATCTCCCGTAAAGACCTCTTTTGGGGATTCAAAATGTTTTAAAAGCTGCCGGATCCTATGGCTACCAAGATTTGGCATTATTGTCAGTGCAACCAGCTCTCTATGACGGTTGTTCTTCTCCAATATTTTGCAATGTATTCCAGATGGTCTCTTTTAGCAGGCCGATATTATGACCTGTCGCAGATGAAATATGTATTACTGGAACATGTTTGTCAATATTAAACTCCTGATCGGGTTCAAAATCCTGTTTTAAATCCATTTTCGTGACGGCAAGTATGCGTGGCTTGTCAAGCAGATCAACACGATATTCTCTCAATTCATGCAGCAAGGCGTTGTATTCCTGCTCGATATCGGATTGACAGCTTACCAGAAAGAGCAGGAGTTTGTTGCGTTCGATATGCCTTAAAAATTGCAATCCCAGGCCTTTGCCCTCGTGTGCATCTTCGATAATTCCCGGAATATCGGCCATGACAAAACTCCGGTAATCTTCAAGGGTAACGACCCCTAAATTCGGTTCAAGCGTTGTAAACGGGTAATCAGCAATTTTCGGGCGGGCAGCAGACAGGGCCGACAACAATGTACTTTTTCCTGCATTCGGGAACCCGACAAGCCCGACATCGGCTATCAGTTTCAGTTCCAGTTCCACCACACGCTCTTGCCCGGCTTCCCCCGGCTGCGCATACTGGGGCGATCTGTTGGTAGAACTTCGAAAATGCCAGTTACCCAGCCCGCCTTTGCCTCCTTTCGCGATAGTGAGCTTTTCATCTTCCGCGGTTATTTCCCCCAGTCTTTCCTTTGAATCGGCGTCGAATGCTACTGTGCCGAGTGGCACTTCCAGGATTTCTGTTTTCCCATCCTTTCCTTTCCTTTTGCCTCCTTCCCCCCGGCGGCCGTGATCGGCTTTGATAAATTTTCTGTACCTCAGGTCAAGCAAGGTATTCAACTGAGGATTGCCCCTTAAAATTACATCCCCGCCGTTTCCGCCATCCCCGCCATCGGGGCCCCCTTTCGGGACAAATTTTTCCCGCCGGAAATGAGAAGCACCTTCCCCGCCGTCACCTGCCGTAATATAAATTTTTGCGTAATCTGCGAATCTCATAATCTGATTTTATTTATTGATAAATCACCTGGGGAAAATGTATCCCGGCAAACAAGTTCAAGGGGTAAATCATGGTATGAACCAGCCTTCTTATTATCCGGCAGCCACATCTTTCAGATGAAGGTGCAGGCCATGGGATTTTTATCCTGGCGATGGATACTTTCAACGGACAACTACAGATTTTCTTTGACAAAATCGGTCATCATCCGAAACATATGCAATCGCGTATTTCCGCCATGAATGCTGTGATTCCTGTTCGGATAAAACATGGTTTGAAACTGTACATTATTGCGTACAAGCACATCCACCATATCCACTGCATGCTGGAAGTGTACATATTCGTCGGCCGTTCCGTGAATCAACAGATATTTACCTTCAATTTTATCGGCCTGATTGACAGGTGCACCGGTTTCATACCCATCAGGGTTCATTTCGGGAGTCTGCAAATACCGTTCTGTAAAAATCGAATTGTAATACCTCCAATTTGTGACCGGGGCAACCGCAATCCCCAATGAAAAAATTTCATTGCCTTCGGCCAGTGCCAGGGTAGAAAGATAGCCTCCATAACTCCAGCCCCAAATACCTATACGTTCGGCATCAACATATTCCATACGGCTGAAATACCTGGCTGCTTCCACCTGGTCTGCCGTCTCATATTGCCCGAGTTTTTTGTATAACTGTTTTTTAAAATCGCGGCCTCTGCCGCCTGTCCCACGGTTGTCTACACTTACCACGATATAGCCATTTGCCGCCAGGTAGTAATGCCACAGGTGTTTATGGCTCAATCTGTATCTGTTGACCACAGTCTGGCTTCCCGGCCCGCCATACACATAGACAATTAAAGGGTATTTTTTTCCAGGATCAAAATCCGGCGGGGTGATCATCATGGCATTCAGCTTCTCCGCATCTTCAAGTTGAATGGTTTTAAAGGTGATTTTCGGCAACCGAAAATTTTCCAGAATTCTCTTTGCACTATCATTTGCCTCAATTACACGGATTTCTTCTCCATCTGCCCTTCTCAAGGTGTAGGAAGGCGGTGTTTCGATTGTAGAGTGTGAGTGTACATAAAATTGAAAATCAGGACTCATATCAGCCTGATTCCATCCGGACTCCCAGCTGAGCTTTTCCTTATCGGAACCATCAATTTTGATTCTGTAAATATGTCTCTCAAGAGGGGAATCTTCTGTACTTATGTAATAAAGCCATTGATTCGTTTCATCATACCCCACAAAATCAGTCACTTCCCACTCACCGGTTGTGATTTGCTTTGTTTCTCCTTGCCTTGCATCCTTCAAATAGAGATGATTGTATCCATCTTTGTCGCTTGTAAAGAGAAAGGAATGATCATCGGAAATAAAAGTGAAGTTGTCATTGACATCAATCCAGGCTTCGTCATTCAATTCCCACAGGGATTCCGAGGATCCGGTTTTTGCATCAACCAAATAAAGCTGAAGATGATTTTGCAGCCTGTTCATCGTTTTTATTGCAAGCGTTGATGCCTTCCGGGTCCAACTAATCCGGGGAATGTATTCAATACCTTCCGGTAGATCTGCCCATACGGTTTCCCCGTTGTTAATGCTGTAAATTCCGATTTGCACGTCCGAATTCTGCTCACCCGCTTTCGGATATTTGAACTGAATCTCCCCGGGGTAAGTGCCATTCCATTCGGTCAATGTAAAGTCCCTTACATCCGACTCATCAAATTTATAATAGGCAATCTTGCTACCGTCAGGCGACCAAAACCACCCTTTCGCCAGGCCAAACTCTTCCCCATACACCCAGTCGGCAGTACCATTGATTATTTTGCCCGGTTCACCATCATCAGTAATCTTTCGTATTTCCCCATTTTCCAGATCTTTCCAAAACAGGTTGTTATCCTGGACAAAAGCAGCCTGGTTTCCTTTGGGTGAAAGTTCGGCAGATTGTTGTTTTTCCCCGCTCTCACCGAGCTTCAGAAACGAGTTTCGTGTTCTGTCATACACAAAATAGTTGGCTTTGAAACTCCTCCAAAGGGGTTCAATATCAGTCTCAATCTGGATCAGTTCATCCTTTCTTGACAGCGGCTCAATATCCGTTATAAGCAACAGGAATTCTTCATTTTTTGAAAACTGATAGTCCTGAATCTGGCCGGCTTCCGGATAATAGGATTGAAGTTGATCGCTCGATACTATGACCTCAAAAGATCCGCTGATGATATCGAATTTTCTGACCTCAACTCCATTGCTTAACCTGACAGCCCTGGTGTAGAACTGCCCGTCCTGCATCCAGTCCAAACTATGCACGGACGCAGTGGTAAACCTCCCGTCAAATATATTAAAGAATGATATTTCCCGGTCCTGTGCGGATATGTTTGAAGAACACACCAGACACAGAAGACCGGTGAGCCATTTTTTCATAGAATAAGCCAATATTAATTAGAGGCTGATGGCTAACCGCTTTCGTACTTATGAAGCACCAATTTAAGAAGTCTGGTAAGCTTTTGTTTCATTTTTGGCCGCGGAATTATAAAATCCAAAAAACCATGTTCCAGCAGATATTCCGCTGTTTGAAAATCGTCCGGTAGGTCCCTTCCTATGGTCTGACGAATGACTCTCGGGCCGGCAAAGCCAATAAGTGCCCCCGGCTCCGATACATTAAAATCTCCGAGCATGGCATAACTTGCAGTTACGCCACCGGTTGTCGGATTAGTCATCACTGAGATATACGGGACTTTTGCCTTTTCAAGCTGAGCCAGTTTTGCAGAAGTCTTGGCCATTTGCATCAAACTTAAAACACTTTCCATCATTCTGGCACCACCCGATTGGGAAATGATGATAAGTGGAATTTGATTCTGCCTTGCTTGGTCTATGGCTCTTGCCAAACGTTCGCCGACCACCGACCCCATACTCCCGCCGATAAAGGAAAAGTCCATGCATGCAATGACTACATCAAGCCCGTTCATTTTCCCGATACCCACCCGGCAGGCATCTGTAAGCCCGGTTTTCTTCTGCGTATCTATCAGGCGATCATTGTATTTTTTCCTGTCCTGAAACTCCAGAGGATCTGTTGGATGGATCTCATCACCCAGGCCGGTAAATTCACCTTCATCAAAAAGAAAGGAGAAATACTCATGGCTGCCGATCCGGAAATGATAACCACTCATCGGATCAACCCAGAAATTTTCTTCAAGCTCACGCCTGTGGATGGTTTCACCTGTTGCAGGTACTTTTACCCAAACGCCTTCAGGCATATCTTTCTTTTTCTCGGTCTGGATGTTGGTATCTTTGCGTTTGAACCAGCTCATATCAGTTGTTTAAGTTATCAGTGCCGGACAAATTGAACTTGTAATTGCGACACAAAAAGGAAAATAACGATAATCCCCCGAAGCTAAAATCGGTTTTTTAGCTTGTTTGCGTATTGTTTACCTGGCTTGTGGTCAGGTATTCGGGTTCAAATTGCGCCGGATCCGTATCTTCAAATAGTTCTTTAAATCGTGAATCGTTTCTTGCCCGGATTAAATTTATTGCCGATATATAGTCTTTATCATAAAAGTTGTAGACACCATTTCCAAATATTGAAAGCCTCTCCAACCCTGTCCCGATGATGGTATCACCCGGCTCCAGCATCCGGTCGATATCATCAATAGTCAATATAGCGGGCCGGCCGGCACCGAGCGAATCGCCGGAGAATTTAAAAGTTTGATGGTACAGATGTTTCCTTCGGGCATCGATTACTGCGTGCAGGGTACCTGAAGGGTAATTCTCACCCACAAAAGCACCTGCAAATCCTTCAAGGGTTCCGAGGGTGGCCAATGGTATGTTTTTGCCCATGAGAAACCCTTTAACACCTGCAGCTCCAATGCGTAAGCCGGTATATTGCCCCGGCCCTTTGCTTAACAACACTTCGGAGAGCTGATCCGGACTGATATCATATTCGGTTAAAAGTTGCCCGACAAACCTGAACATCATGTCTGAATGAATGGCCTTGCCGATTTCGCGCTTCTCATCAATCTTGCCAGGGGCTATTTGCAGGGCAACCGAACAGACCTCCGTCGATGTCTCTATAGCCAAAATCATAAATCGGTCCTCATTTGAATATACCATTCATCATTGCTTAAAAATACCCATCTGTCATAAACCCTTCGCAATTCCCGGTACTCATCGGACGGGAATTCCCGGCGGTTGATGTTGATGTCAAAGACATATTTCAATGTGTTATCCGAAATATCGTATTGTTCTACGAGTTCCGCACCTCTCATGCGTGTGGTATTCCCACCCTGGGTCGATTCCACCATAAACCCTGAGGGAAGCCTGATATCGTATCGCACATGAATTATTTCCGGGGCATCAAGTGTAACGGGCGCCTGTCGTTCACTCTCATCAAATGGATTTCTCTGCAAATATCCGACAACCATCGGCCTGAACTGCAGCCCCTCCCGGAAACTGATGGCATACCCCGGGATCGTAAAATCTGCAGTTAAAGAGAGTGGAAATTCTCCCGGCTCCTGTTCCCGGATTTCGGCATTATCTATGTGAATGTCGGCATAGGTGTCAAAAAAGGCATCCCGGATAATATTGCGGGCATCGGACTGACCGGACAGGTCTTCCCTGATTTCATGTACCGGGTAACCGCTTGTCAAAACCCTGATCGTGCCGGACAGATCACCTTCACGTGACAAATCGGCGGTAATATCCACATCAATATCAAACCGGCTGTACTCAGGCTGCATATCGATCCACTCAAAACCGGCTTCTTTAAACACAAACCCTTTTTCGTTATAAGAGTTTACAGGAATCAGCCCCGGACGGCTGTTTGAGAAGCTGGCATCCATCAATATAAACCCTTCATCCCCCTCATCAATCGCCACTGCAACCAGCATCTGATTGAATTGATAGATTGAAGGAAACTCTTTGTTGATGCGCCCGAAATTTCGGCCGGAAATATACAGCGGTTTTGCCTCCAGCTCGGCTCCCCTTAGCATTGCCAGCAATACCAGGTTGATGGACGCCTGACCGGCAGGCTCACCGTCCAGCACCGTTTCCGGTGGTGAATCAGGGAATGCCCCGGGTATCTCATTGAACATTTTCCTTTGATTGACATGAGTGAATATCGTTGACAGGATCTCTTTTTTATCGGATTTACCGGCTGCCAGCTCCCTGCCCAAGCCTCTCAACTCTTCCATCTCTTCGACAAGCCGGTAGGGGTTCTCATGACCTCGCCGCAATTGAGCGGCGACGATCTCCCAGCTGTTTATAAGCGGCTGACGAGGATGGCCAAATTCACTCAACTGGAAATTAAGCTGGCCTCTCAGGTCATTGATCGACGAAATATAGGCCTCATTATCCACAGCCGGTATATCGCTGGCGAACCAATGTTCTTCGGAGACTGGCTCAGGCCTCCGGAAGGAAAACACCAGGGGGATACTGCTGGTGTCGGTGTTCACTTCCCGGTAAAACACATCAAATTCGAGGTTGGATCCAACTGCTTCATACCTGAGATAATTTTCATTGCGTATGGATGCATGAGCCAGCCGCGTCGGAACCCTGTTTGAAAAGTAAAAATCAGGAAGTTCCTCAATATATCTTCTGTGCACCACATACCGGTATTCAAAAATCGATCCCTTCTGAATATCCGGCATGATGAATTCCTTGATTTTGTACCTGGAGTTGAGATCAGCGGTTCGAATTTCCTCCTCGTCCAGCTCGGTTACGGTTCCATCGGGCTGGTATGTTGCCCCTTCTATCTGTATTATTTCCTCCAAATCATCAGCAAAATAGTATGGGATGCCAACCAGTGCCGCCTCAGCCATAAGATTCGGATCATCACTGAATACCTTTACCCGGTAATGGTATTCAAGGATAGCCACAACCCGGTCGGCCCGGGTTGTAAAACGGGTTTCCACCCGGTTAAGCAGGTATTCGAACGGATAATCGTGATCCGGTTGCCGGTGGAACAGCGAGTCCGGGATGTCCCCGAAGCCGGAAACCTCCGGCAGCCGGTCGGTTACCTGAAACTGCCCCGTAGCATCGGATGCCACACCCTGAAGCACAAAAAGGAGACAGATAAAAGTCAGGGACAGCCGCATAAGGATCTTTCATTACAGTTTTGATCAACTCTTCAGCGTATTCAACACGAATTGATTTTTGTTATAAACAGCAAGAGCCCGGCCGGTGAGCAAATCTCCCAGGTAAGGGGAATTTTTTGATTTCGACCTGACTTCACTCTTATGGAACGTCCATTTCTCATCGGTATTGAATATCGTCAGGTTTGCTGTGGCTCCTTCCCTTATTTCAGGGATTTCCAGGTTTAAAATTTTCCGGGGTTGATAGGCCAGCTTATCAATCAGGTTGTTCAGCTCCAGGAAGCCCGGTTCCAGCAACCTCATCACAGAAATGCTCCAGGCTGTCTCCAGGCCGATAATACCGTTGGGCGCATAAATAAATTCCACCTCCTTCTCTTCGATGGCGTGGGGAGCATGATCGGTGCAAATCGCATCAATCGTACCGTCCACAAGGCCTTCAATCATGGCCTCCACATCTTGCTGTGACCGGAGTGGCGGATGCATTTTGGCATTGGTATCAAAATGTCTCTTTTCAATTTCTTCATCGGTCAGGTCGAAATGGTGCGGACACACTTCCGTTGTCACCCTGACCCCATCTTTTTTGGCACGCCGAACCAGTTCCACCGCACCTTTTGTGCTGATATGGGCAACATGAATATGCCCGCCTGTGAATTGGGCAAGCAACAGGTCCCTTGCGATCATAACCTCTTCGGCAACAGACGGGGTTCCCTCGAGCCCAAGCTTTGTCGATACTTCTCCTTCGTGCATATGTCCGGGCAGGGAAAGCGACAGATCTTCTTCGTGGTTGATGATCGGCATATCCAGCATGGACGAGTATTCCAGGGCGACCCGCATCACCTGGGAATCGTAGACAGGATCGCCGTCGTCGCTGAATGCCACGGCACCTCCCTCCTGCATATCTCCCATTTCAGTTATCGATTTGCCTTTTCGCTCCTTGGTTACACAGCCGATCGGGTGAACTTCCACCGGCAAATCAGCAGATTTTTTCTTGATAAATTCCACCACATCGCGGGTATGAATTGGCGGTGTGGTATTGGGCATGCAGGCAACTTCTGTAAATCCGCCGAATACGGCCGCCCTGCACCCTGTTTCTATGGTTTCCTTATGCTCCTGTCCCGGTTCCCTGAAATGTACATGCATATCCATCCAGCCGGGGCTGATAAACGCATTTTCACCATCAAATACCTTTTCTCCCTTTCTGTTTTCAAGGCCTTTTCCGATCTCTGTTATTTTACCCCTTTTAATACGAATATCGGTTACAGAGCCCCCTTTCTTTTTGTCGGTGACAGGTATCACATTTTTTATCAACAGGTCTGGTGTAAGGCTCATTGGCAGTTTAATTGAATTTTTGGTTCCAAATATAAGGGAATAAAGGCTAGTCTGCATTATTCACTGAGCTCATTTTTTGCACCCCGGCGACTGTCTCATGCCCCTTCCCGACAATTGTCAAGGCTAATTATTTGCAACCCAGCTGCCGGGGCTCATGCCCCCCGGCTGCGATCGGGTTCATGTTTTCCTCAGGAAGCGCTCCAAGCGCAGCGATTCCCACGTAGTGCACAATCTTTTCCCCGCGAAGCGCTCCGAGCGAAGCGATTCCCACGAAGTGAAATTTACTTGTCTGATGCAATAAAGTGAGTCATTATTTTAAACCGCCCCCTGCTGTTTTGTAAGCCGGCGTGATTTGATCCCCGGTATTTTCTACATTATAACCCGAAATTCATATACCGGTAACCACACTTGAAACCTTGAGCTCCCAAATCCCTTTTACCTTCGATGTTCCTTCAGTATCAGAACTGACAGGGAAAATTAAAAACCTGCTGGAATCCAATTTCACCGATGTTCTGGTGGAAGGAGAAATCAGCAATGTGAAACAGAGCCGGAACGGCCATTATTATTTTACGGTAAAAGACAGCGACGCACAACTGCCTTGTGTGATGTGGAGGAATGTAGCCGAACGGCTTGGTTCGGACCTTATAGATGGGCAACAGGTTATTTTAGGAGGCAGTATCCAGGTCTATGCCCCTCATGGCAGATACCAGATGATCGTCACACTTATCGAGCAGGCAGGGATCGGCAAACTGCAGCAGGAATTTGAGCGACTAAAGAAAAAGCTGAAAGATGAAGGCTTGTTTGATGAGGCCCATAAAAAGAAACTTCCTGCATTTCCGGCACGGATAGGCGTTGTCACCTCGGCTAGCGGGGCCGCTTTTCATGATATAAGCTCAACCCTGGAACGGCGCTGGCCAATGGCTGTCGTATATCTCTATCATGCTAGTGTACAAGGGGTCAATGCGGCACCTGAACTGGTTAAGGGAATCAGCTATTTCTGCAAGAATAAAAGTATTGATGTGTTAATCATTGGCCGAGGCGGCGGTTCCCTCGAAGATCTCTGGCCATTTAATGAAGAATCGGTGGCGAGGGCAGTCTTTGAATGTCCGGTCCCCGTCATCAGTGCCGTAGGCCATGAAGTGGACTTCAGCATCTGTGATTTTGTGGCTGATGCCAGGGCGGCAACACCGACCCAGGCAGCCGTAATGGCGACCCCCGACATCAATGAAATCCGGTTTCTCGTCGAAGATATGAGTTCCGGCCTCTCAACCCTGCTCAACGACAAGGTGAGCCGCTATCGTGAAAGCCTGCGCCGGCTGGGAAAGGCCCATGCACTGCTGGTTGTCAACGACCGGATTCGAAATCAAAAAGAACGGATTGAAAACCTGCGTGAAAACATGAATTTCCGTTTTGATAAACTGATTGCCGGACAGCAGGACATCATCCGGAATTTCCGGGAACGTATGCATCATCAAACCGATAATATTTTGCGGGGCAAACGGGAGAAGATTATTAACCTGGCCCATCGTCTTGAAAAGCGGGATCCGAACGGGCCGCTGGAAAAGGGATTTGTCAGGGTCTGGCAGGAGGAACAATGGGTTAGAAAGAAAGTTGATTTCAGCCGGAAAAAAGAGTTTGAGCTGGAGTGGAAGGATGGGAAAACCGAAATTCAGTCAATCCCTGGACGATCAACGAGAAAGATGAGATGAGAAAGTTGCTTGAGATGGGAGTAGACGGCATTATTACCGACTATCCCGACAGGGCTGCACCGTTGCGTCAGTGAACCGGTTTCTGCCCATTTGCCATCCGGGCATGATTGGTTGAAAAATGACTCATTTTCTCACTGAGTACCGGAATGGTGAATCGGAAAATACTTTTTCCGGCGTCAACAATTTCGAAATTTCCCTGCATTTGCTTGACCAGCATCTTTACCAGCTTCAGGCCAAGGTGTTTCTTTTCAAGTTGGTCCAGGTTGTCCGGCAATCCTTTCCCATCGTCCCTTATCTCAATAATGTAATCCTTGTCACCCACATCCAGGCTCACCTGTATGATCCCTTTTACATCCATTTCAAAAGCGTGCAGGTATGCATTTTCCAGGAGTTCATTTAAAACCATTGCAAAAGGCATGGCCCGGTCGAGGTCAATGTAGATCTCATCTGCATTGATCGTGGTTTCAATTTCTTTGTACCGGTGTTTATGGGATTGATGAAGCCTGTTTGCCAGTTTAATGCCATACATCTTCATGTTCAGGGAATCTACGGATTTCGACTGATACATGGTTTCATGCACAAGTGCCAGGGATCTCAGCCTGGAATGGGAATCTCTTAACACATCATCGAGTTTTCTCTGTCCGGCATTTTTAACCTGGAGTTCAAGCAAAGCAAGAATGACCGTCAGGTTGTTCCTCATCCGATCATGAATACCTTCGAGCAGTATTTCTTTATCGTCCAGGGATCGTTTCAGATCCGTTTCACTTTTTTTGAGCTTATAGGTTTTCGATTCCACCTCTTCCTTCAAGCTCTTATTCCAGGTTCCCACCAGGTAAATGCCACCCATGCCGATGATCAGAACCAGGCCGATGGATATCCATGTGATGACCTGAAAAGACTCAGTAGCCTGCAGGATACGTTCGGCCGAGCCGAATGGCAGCGCTGAAACCAGGCCATCGACAATCTGCATCCCGAGGGAATTCGCCCCGATGATAAAAACCCCCAGTACAACTGCCACACTCAAAATCGCCCCATGGATCCAATTCAATGATACTTCGTTCGGACCGGGCTGAACAAACCATTTCAGTTTAAATTTTTCAATTGTGGGAGTCAGAATAAAAAGTATCGGCCCAACGATAAAAATAGACTGGAGCAACACCCCGGTCCACCACCCTCTCCAGAGAATCATGGTCTGGGCAACCGACATATCATGCACAAAACTCCAGATAAATGAACCCAGCGAACTGGCAATTGCGGCTATACAGGAGATGACAACAAAAAAAGTAAAACTTTTCAAATCCCTGAGTGATTTGTCAACAGGCACGCAATAATAGGAAAGTGCATAGATGCCAAGGCCGAGCACAAAAGCAATACCGAAGAGCATCGCCCAGTAAAATGGCATATCGGTGGCAAAGGCTATTACAAACGTTGCCAGGAATACCGGGATGAAGCCCCATTCAAATCCAAGCCAAAACAGGAGAAGGGTACCGATAATCAACGGCGGATGCAGCATGAAAAAGCTGTAAATAGCACTCCGGTCGAGATTGCCTGCTACCCAGCTGTCCGGGGTCATATAAAAGACAGACAGCATGCTTGCTGCAATTAACCCGATCCAAATTGTTATTAAAATTATAGTTTTCCACTGCCCGATCCCGTGATTATTCAGCAGATGGTCAATAGTAAATGGCCTCCACCCCGCAGATGCGAGAGCGGTCTCTGTTTTTTCCGACATTTCAATACCCAATCCCTAAAATTGTAGATGATATTCAGCGCAAACCTGCCCGTTATTATATAATTATTCTAAATATTAGAAAATTTTAATATTTAAAACAATTAGAATTTTCAGGCTTCAATTTATGCTGATTCAATCCGGGAAATTTTTCAAACTTTTCGGATCAGCTGGAAAGGTTAAATCTATTATCAATCAAGAAGTGCATTCAATAACCCGACCGGTTTGATCCGGCCAGGCGATTATTTCATGTAACCCGAAAAAAGTCGATTCCACTTATGTCCCGGCCCCGTGCCTGTTGGGTCGGCAGAGTTAACAGCGAACCCGGTCCTCAACAGGCGTGATTGGGCTCAGTAATTTAGTATCTATAACTGAAATGGATTTCAAATTCAATAATAACGCATTCTCAACTTTTCACAAGCACCACTTCAGATTCACTGAAAAAATAGGCGGATTCGAGTTTACCGTTTTCCACAGAATCGGACCCGTGAACGATATTCTCTCCCAGGCTGTCTGCAAAATCTGCCCGGATGGTCCCTTCATCGGCTTCAGCAGGATTGGTTGCACCTATGAGTTGTCTGAAATCAGCGACTGCATTTTTTTTTTCAAGAATCATGGGCACACAGGGGCCGCTGCTCATAAACTCAACAAGATCGTTAAAAAACGGGCGTTCTTTATGGACGGCATAAAATCCGCCTGCCGTTTCCCGGGTCAGGCGTGTCATTTTCATTGCTACGATTTGAAATCCGGCTTCCTGAATACGCCGGGTTACCTCACCGATCAGGTTCTTCCGGACGCAGTCAGGCTTTAAAATTGTCAGAGTACGTTCTACAGCCATAAATATGTTTCTTTTAAATTAACTTTGAATTTTTTATTTACAGGGTCGCAAAGATACTATTTAACCGTTCAAATCACGAATCAAATAGATTAACTTTAGATTCAGGAGAACTTTACATCTTCAAATGAAAACATTATTGATAGGCTCCAATAACGAGTCCATAAACATACTCCAGGAAGCATTAAAAAAACGAAAACATGCCATTACCACTTCTGAAACACAGGATTTGAATCCGGAGCGTGTTACCGGTGAAGGGTATTCACTTGTTGTTGTCAGTGAAAGCTCACCTGAAACACTCCATTTTTGCCGGCATCTGAAAGCGGCCGATAACTCCAACAGCCTGGTTATCATTGCAATTCTCACCCAGGAATCCATGCATCAGTTCAATGATATTCTTGAGGCCGGCATAGATCAGTGTATCGTTGAATCGCTGTATGATGAAAAACGACTGGATATCCGGCTGGCGTTTGCCGAAAAACTTGCCCGGGATAAAATTCAGCGGAGTATTATAGAAGACAAGCTTCGTGAAAGTGAAGCCCGGTACCGGAACATCGTGGAAACCACGGTAGATGCCATCATAACCATTAATGATCGGGGCTTGATTCGCACTTTCAACCATGCTGCTGTAAAACTGTTTCAATACAAGGCATCGGAGGTGATCGGGAAAAATGTAAAAATATTGATGCCGGAACCCTACAAAAGCGAACACGATGACTATTTGCACAATTATCTTTCCACAGGCCATCGAAAAATCATAGGAATAGGCAGGGAAGTAACCGGTAAACGCAAAGATGGAAGTACATTTCCGATGTACCTGGCCGTAAGTGAAGTAAAAATGAAAGACCAGCGTATTTTCACCGGAATTGTCCGTGATATCTCTGAACAGCGACGACTTGAGCAGGAGATACTGCGTACAAGTGAACATGAAAGGCGCAGAATCGGGCAGGATCTTCACGACGGACTCGGACAGATGCTGACGGGTATCGGATTGATAACCAAAAATATCGCACAGAATCTCAGTAAAGACGAACATCCGCTTGCCGGCCAGGCCGAAGAGATAACCACCCTGATCCGGGAAGCCGATCAGTATGCCAGGGAGCTTGCACGAGGCCTGGTTCCCGTAGAGATGGACGGTGAGGGGTTGCCAGCGGCACTGGAAAGATTAACATCACATGCAGAGAAACTATTTGGCATTAAGTGCCGTTTTAGTGCCAAAGGAAAATTTCTTTTGGATGATGCAACCCATGTAACACATTTGTACCGCATTGCACAGGAGGCAGTCAGCAATGCAGTAAAGCATGGTGATGCGTCCGAGGTTTCAATTCACCTGGTCACCTCTAAATCCCATATTCGCCTGATGGTAGAAGACAACGGTACCGGTTTTACAGATAATTGGGATGAAAAAGGTGGTTTGGGGGTTCGAATTATGCAGTTCAGGGCAGGATTAATCGGCGCCAACCTGGAGATTTCAGATTCGAAAAAAGGAGGTGCACGTGTTACCTGTACAATCCCTGTTATCGGAGATTAACACGCATTTCAAACTCCCGAACTCCGGGCATTCCGAGTGATACATATGGCCCAGGAGGTGATGTGATACAAATAGGAATTCAGAGCCATTTTTCCGATTTTTATCATTGTAATATCTTTCTTTTTTAAGGGGAATGATTAATGTATTAAACTGTTTTTACTGCTTAAACAATAGATTGATCCTTAAGTCGACAGACTCCAGGTTTGAAATTGATATAGAAACAAATCCCTTACATGGCTAAAAAAACAACCATATTTATCGTAGACGATCATCCGCTGATGAGAAAGGGTATGGGTATGACCCTTCAGAGTGAATTGGAATTTGATGTCATCGGTCAGTCCGAAACCGCAGAAGAAGCCCTCAAAGAGATACCCAAATTGAAACCCGATGTAGCGGTAATCGATATCTCCCTACCGGGGATGAATGGCATTGAACTCATCAAAAACCTGGTCATTCAAATTCCGGAATTAAAGATACTGGTTGTATCCCGCCATGATGAAGAGCTCTATGCGGAGCGGGCTATACGGGCAGGAGCCAAAGGGTATCTGATGAAACTGGAGGCGGGCGATACACTGGTAACAGCAGTCCGGCAAATATTAAATGGCAACCTGTTTCTCAGCCCGGAGATTGGCAACCAGATGATCATGAAACTGGCCGGGAATAAAGCAGCACAAAGTAACGATCCGCTGGAACTGCTCAGTGATCGTGAACTGGAAGTTTTTGAACTGACAGGCAAAGGCGAATCAACCAGAGAAATTGCCGAAAAACTGCATGTCTCCGTCAAGACTGTGGAATCGTACCGTGCCAGGATCAAAGAAAAAATGGATCTGAATAGTGCAAACGACCTGCTCCGCCG
>SKRC01000212.1 GCA_007118695.1 Balneolaceae bacterium
CGGCCGCAGAACTGCTCATCGGAACGTTTGCTGGTGCCTTCTATGAGAACCAGATGTTCCTTCCCAATCTCTTTCTTGTTGAGCTCTTCCTGGATTTGCATCTGCCGGGTGATGATTTCCGTCAGGCGTCGTTTTTTTACCTTTTCGGGCACATCATCCTCAAACTTGCGGTGGGCAAGCGTCCGCTCGCGCTCGGAATAGGAGAACATGTATGCGAGGTCGAACTGAACCTCCGCCATCAACGACATCGTATCGGTATGTTCGTCTTCAGTCTCTCCGCAGAAACCGGTTATAATATCCGTGGACAGTGTGAGCCCGGGAATGATCTCCCTCATCTTGTCGATCAGTTCCAGGTATTCCTGCCGTGTGTAGGGCCGCCGCATGCGTTCCAGTACCTGGTCGTTGCCCGACTGAGCCGGAATATGGATGTAATTACAGAGATTCGGCCGTTCGCTGATCAGGTGAAGCAGGTCCCGGGGGAAATCCTTGGGGTGAGGCGAGGAGAAGCGGATTCGCATTTCAGGATCCACGCGGCTGGCATGATCCATCAGCGTGGTAAAATCGACATGATCCGTTTTGTAAGAGTTCACATTCTGACCCAACAGTGTCACTTCCCTGTATCCTTCATCACTCAGCTGCTGGAGTTCACCCAGGATACTTTCCATCGGCCGGCTTCGTTCGCGGCCTCTTGTAAAGGGCACCACACAGAAAGAGCACATGTTGTCGCAGCCGCGCATAATCGAAACGAAGGCCGTAATGCCGTTGCCTGATGTTCGTACGGGTGTAATATCAGCATACGTCTCCTCCAGGGAGAGCAGCACATTGACGGCCTTGCGTCCGTCATCCACCTCTTCAAGAAGCCGGGGGATATCGCGGTAAGCGTCCGGGCCTACAACCATGTCAACGAGTTGTTCCTGCTCGATGATTTGATCGCGGATCCGCTCGGCCATACAGCCCAGGACCCCAACGGTCAGACCCCTGTTGGTTTTTTTCAGGTTACGGAGCTCTTTCAGGCGGTTCCAGACGCGAGTTTCGGCATTTTCGCGAATGGCACAGGTGTTGATGAATATCACATCGGCACTATCAGCCTCGTTTACCGGTTTCATGCCCTCTTCCAGCAAGATGGAATTGACAATTTCCGAGTCGGCAAAATTCATCTGACAGCCGTAGGTTTCTATGTAAAATCGTTTGTTGTTCATGTAGAATTCAATCGGTCATTGAGAATATCGGATGGCATGCTATGGATCATCAACACCGGCCATCTTTACAGAGGAACGAAAGATACAAAATATCATTACGCTTCAACAACCGATTACCGGTAACAAATAACCGCCTGTCTGAAACCGAAAACTAATCCACGATCTCAATCAGCTGGACCTCAAAAATGAGGGTTGCACCGGGGTGGATGATACCAATTTGCCTGTTGCCATAGCCTAAATTCGAGGGAATCACCAGTTCAAATGTTTGTCCTTCCCGCATCAGCTGGATACCTTCCGAGAAACCGGCAATCATCCGGTTTAATTCAAATGTTTCCGGCTCACCGCGGGCAATAGAGCTGTCGAATACTGTCCCGTCAACCAATTCTCCCCGGTAATGAACCGTGACAATGTCGTTTGGGCCGGGTTGCCTGGCTTCCTCTTCGCCATTTTCTTCTTCGCCATTCTCTTCCTCGCCGCCATTCTCTTCGCCTTCACCGTTTTCTTCATTATCATTCTCACTGAGAATGCGGTATTGCAGACCGCTGTCGGTGACAATTACGCCTTCTTTTGCGGCATTTTGTTCCAGGAATTCCAGGTCGGCGGTGTTGTCAAAACCGGGGTCATTCGAATCGAAGCAGCCGGATGCCAGGAACAGCAGGGTAAAAGGGAGTATCAATTTTTTCATATGAAGTGTGGAATTTGTTTAAAAGTTAATACGGTAATTTCGGATAATCCCGGAACAGGAACAAGTGGATTTTATTATATTTCGTGCTGGGATTTTTTGCCACGAAGGCAGGAAGGCAATTAATAAACCTCCCTTAGTGAACCCTCGTGCCTCCCTGCCTTGGTGGCCTCCCTTCCCGGAATAAGGAATCAGGAATCAGCTTGTTTCAATTCACGGATATGGGCCAGCAGACGGTCGAAATGGGCGGGGATGGCATGGTCGAGCTGCCCGGTGAGGGCTTCGTCGTAGAATGATGCCCGGTTGTAGTTTTTCCACCGGTTCCGTTCGGCGTCGATCAGCGGGATGATTGCGATTATCTGGTCGGCATCAAAAAAGAGGATGTCGCGGTGCAGCGTTTCAAGGTCATCGTGGATCGCCCGGCCCAGCAGAAACAGGAACGGAAACGTGGAGGAGGTCAACTCCTTCATCATAAGATTCTGCAGCGCAAAACTGTTCCTGCGCAGTCGATGGCAGATCTTAACCAGCTCGTCGTGTTTAACACTTTCAGGCTCTGTGGCGCGGTAGTACCTGAAGTCCCGTGCACATCGCACCGAGACCGACAGGGTCATCAGGGTGGCCGCCGCCGCCCAGTTCATATTTTCGTTTGAGCTGTTCAAATTATTTCGGCCATTTTTCAGGGTTGGCTCTCCACCGGTTGAGCTGTTCCAGGTCATCTTCTTTGATATACCCTTTCTCCACAGCCACTTTGATCAGGGTTGCATAATCGGTCAGGGCAAAGACCGGGATGCCGGCCTTCTCAAAGCGCTCGTTGGCCTTGTCGAAACCGTAGGTGAAAATGGTGAGTATTCCGCGGACATCAGCGCCGATAAACTTTAAGGCATCAATGACAGACATTGCCGAACCCCCGGTTGAGATCAAATCCTCAATGACAAGTGTTGACTGGCCCTTATCAACCCCGCCTTCAATCTGATTGCCCAGCCCGTAGGATTTTGCCTTTGCGCGCACATAGGCCAGCGGCTTGTCAAGATTCTCAGCCACCCAGGCGGCATGAGGGATCCCGGCTGTCGCCGTACCGGTGATGACTTCCACATCCGGAAATTCCTTTTCCACGATTTCCACAAATGCTTTGGATATTTTTTTTCTGATTTTGGGAAATCGCAGCGTCAGGCGGTTATCGCAATAGATGGGTGAATTCCATCCGGATGACCAGGTAAAGGGGTTGTTCGGGCGCAAAACAACGGCATCGATTTCAAGAAGCATCAACGCCAGTTCTTCTGCAAATGTTTTATTAATAATCATGTTCTGCTTAATCAAACTCATATATCAAATCTTAAAAAATACGTTCTGCTGATAATATCCTCTGCCAACATCATCCATGGTACCTAATTTGAATTGTCAAACTTATATAACGAAACCGTACAATCTTTCACTTGGTACGTCAGAACGTCAATGTTGCCGTAAGAATTCGCACTGTTTACCGGGATGTTATAAAAGTTGTTTTACAATATAAGGGATCCCGGACGAACTTGGTTCATATACAGATAACGATATTGTTAATTTATTCATTGTCGATTTCAGGCGGTCTCAAAGGATGGATAGTATATAGAGCCCCACATGTAAGCAAATCAATGCATAGAGACCGGCCACCAAATCATCCAGTAATATACCAAATCCTGAGGGAAAATGCTGTAGTCGCTTAATGGCCAACGGCTTGATTATATCGAAGATGCGGAACAGTATAAAACCGGCGGCCAAAATCCAGGCATCCCGGGAGAGTTGTCCGGTAAACGGGACCCAGAAGAATACAATCGCCATGCCGGCAAATTCGTCGATCACCATGCGGCCCGGGTCCCTGCCCCATCTTCGTTCACAGGCATCGGCAGCCCAGATGGTCAGGGCGGATGAGACAATCACGGCAGTAACAAGGCCAGCGGATCCGAATTCAACTGCAACCGGATAAATGACAATCAGACTGGCCAGGGTGCCCCAGGTTCCCGGTGCAACAGGCAGGCAGCCCGCTCCCAAAAGGGTCCCGATCAGTAATTTCAGTTTATCAACCATCAGCCTTGCTTCTTGCAAACAGGTGCCGGTTCACCACCAGGTACTCGATACCCGTGTAAACGGTGACAACCACAACGATGATCATAAACCATCCCATGATAAACGTATCCATAAGGGAATGAACATAGGAAGAGAACATGATATCGGCCTGCAGGAATACCCCGATCAGCAACGCGATATAAAGGAATACCATCTGCAGCAGTGTTTTTAGTTTGGCTGATTGGCGGGTTTCAATCGGAATGTTTTTGTAGTCGGCATAGACCCGAAGCAGTGTTACCACAACGTCCCGGGCGACGATGAACCCGATGGCCCACCAGGGAAACTGGACCGGATCGATAAACGGCAGGCAGATGAACCCGGCAAATGTAAGAATCTTGTCAGCCAAAGGGTCCAGGAAGACGCCGGAGGGCGATTCAACGTTATAAGTGCGGGCGATATAGCCGTCAAATATATCGGTGATGGCAGCGGCGACAAATACGGCAATGCTCAGCGACCGCCAGATGAGCTCATCCTGCAGGTACATAAACAGGAACAGGGGGGCCATCAAAATCCGAATGACGCTTAATATGTTGGGTACATTTTTCACGGCGATAAGATACAAATTCATAGCAGCAGAAAAATCATAATCTCCGGCCTTCGTTTTTCAGTACCCTATTGTTCTCACAAATAATGATGTTTTTTTCTGATATGTTCCTGGGTGACACAAAGTTGCAGTGATTTTGGTGTAGGACGCCCGCGACGGCAGATGAAACATTGCCCGGTTCCATGGGATACGGGAGCTGCATTGATGAACATATATATATGGCATGCTCCCAGAACCGTATTGTACGAGCTCCGAAAGCTTTCGGAGGGCCATGAACAATATCAAATGGTTTGACTCAACAAACGCAGCTGTAATGGCCGTGAAGTGACACGTATACGTTGCCACGGCCCTTGAATTCTGCGCGGCACGGATGAGAAATGCAGGTTATGCGAAAAAAGGAATTGTTTCTATTTTATCGGTGTAATCCGGAGGGTTCTCACATTGCATTGAGTTCGTAAACAGGTGCGTTTTAATCCGGTCCCGGCATCCTCAACAGGTTTGTCTGACCTGATGAAGTGTCGGGCGCCCGGGAGAAAAAAGCATCTCATCATGTTGAGGTGAAATACAATCGTTACAAAATTGAACAGACAGTATGATCGCCCATATTATTTCCATCGGCAACGAGCTGTTGATCGGTGATACGCTCAATACGAATTCCTCGTGGATCGGCCGGTTTTTAACCGAACGCGGGTTTCGCGTGGATGAAGTGCGCACCATATCAGACGATTATGACAAGATCATCGAAGCCATAGAGCATGGATTTGAAAATGCCGATATGGTGGTATCCACCGGTGGATTGGGCCCCACTCATGATGATATCACCAAAAAAGCGGTCGCCGATCTGTTCGGTTCCGGGATGACCCTCAACCGGGAGGTGCTGGAATACATCAAGGTAATCTTCAGGCGCAGGGGGCTGAGGTTTACCAAATCCAATCGCGAACAGGCGATGGTGCCCGATGCCGGGGAAGTGCTTTTCAACCGGCAGGGGACGGCACCCGGGATGTGGTTTGAAAAAAACGGTTCCTTTCTGGCTGTCTTGCCCGGTGTGCCCCATGAGGTGAAGCATCTGATGGAAACGGGGGTGGACCGGAAGATCCGGGAGTGTTTTACCGGCCGGGAATTCAGGGTGACCCGGTATTTGAAAACCGCCGGGGTTGCCGAAAGCACCCTCAGCGATGAACTGATCGGTGATCTGGGTGCATTTATTGACAATGGCTATGATATCGCCTACCTGCCGGGCCCCTCGGGCGTAACCGTACGGGTAAGTACGAATGGGGCGAGCACGGTTGATGCGGTAAATCGCCTGCAGCCGTTGATGGACCATATCATGGGAAAGGCCGGCCCGTTCATTTACGGGGAGGGAAGGGACCTGCAGTTGAGTGAGGTTTTGGGCCGGATCCTGAGCGAAAAAGGTTTGCAGCTTGCGGCGGCGGAAAGCTGCACAGGGGGTTTGCTCTGCAACACGATAACCGATATTCCGGGCAGCAGCGCTTATTTTACCGGTGGTGAAGTAGCCTATTCAAACCGGATCAAAACAGGGGGGTTGGGGGTACCCGGGCAGGATCTGGAGCAATTTGGTGCCGTCAGCAAACCGGTGGCGCTTCAGATGGCCAAAGGGGTTGCGGAAAAGTACCGGGCCGATATCGGGGTGTCCACAACCGGTATTGCCGGGCCCGGCGGCGGCACCGAGGAGAAGCCGGTAGGAACTGTCTGGATGGGTTTTTACCTTGCAGGCCAACATTTTGCCCTTGAAGCTCGTTTCACAAACAATCGTCTTATAAATAAGGAGCGTACGGTGGCGGTGGTGCTTGAAACGCTCCGCCGCAACCTGCTTCAGATCGGCACAACCCCATATGATCTAAAACCCAGGTATCCTTGATCAGTATACTGATAATCATCTGTTATACCATCGTCCCGTTGTTTCCGGCGGAAGGACATCCCGGTGCAATGCCGGCACAGGCGGATACCATCCCGGCTCCCCCCGATACACTTCCCGCGTTTCCGGACACCATCCCTGAGGAGCCGGTAACAGTGGGGGAGGATACCATCCCGCCGGTGCCTGATCCGGAAGACCAGGAGGAGCTGAGAATCGTCCCGACCTGGCCCGACCTGAAGACTCCCCGTACCATTACGGCAGAAACCGACAGCACCCTGCGCTGGTTTATGGCGCTCGACTGGACCGAGAGGCTCTACAGGAAACCGGGCGTCATCACATACAGAACCGGGAGGCTTGGCCATTCCTCGGGCCTGGATATTCACAGCTACGAAAACAGGCATCAACGCCTGATGGTGAATGAAATGCCGGCTACAGACCCGGTGACCGGACTGGTAAACTGGAACCGGGTACCCATCCATAAAATTCAGTCCATTCAGGTCGACGACCGCTCCTATCAACACCGCGCAACGGTGAATCTGAGGGAGCACTATGTGGTACAGCCGAGAACGTATCTCAATTTTGATGAAGGACAAGGCAATTACCGGAACCTGGAATTTTCATTTACCCATAATTTCAGCCCCGAAACCAATGTGGAATTGTCGTTCTGGGATCGCAGGGACGGGGATCAATACCCCCGCAATGATGTGGAAGGCCGGCAAATCATCGGAAAAGCCCGGCATAACCTCAGCGAAACCGTGATGCTCAAGGCGGGTTATATCAACAATGCACTCGACAAACAGCAGCCGTTCGGGTACAATGTGGCCAATCTTGCTTTGTATGATTTTAACCCTTTTAATGCATTTGCCACCGAAGGGTCGGCCAATTCCAATCATTCCACAAACGATATGTATGTCCAGATTTTTCAGCGCAGCAGTGAGGATGACCCCGCCAGTCGTGCGGGCGGCATCAGCTATCAAAATGACAGCTGGGATTTGACATACAGCCAGGACACAACCGCGTACGACATGCGTGATATCAGCGCATTTGTCTGGCAGGACCTGCAGGCCGGTGATTCGACCGTAAGGGCCAGGGCCGGGGTGAATGCGTTACGCGATAACAGCGGGGTTTCGCTGACGCACCGGTCATTCATTGGGTGGGATACGTCTCTAAGAGGGGACCTGCCGCTTTTTTCCTGGCTGCAGGCCGGGCTGGAAGGCACCTATGAAGGCCGCGACGACGGCCAAATGGGCTATGACGCATCATTCAACTTGATATTGAGGCCTTTCAGATGGCTTGAACTGGAAGGATTTGGCGGATTGGGATCATCCATACCCGATATCCAGTCGTTGTACTGGGACTCGAACGAGTTTCAGGGCGATCCCGGCCTGC
>SKRC01000195.1 GCA_007118695.1 Balneolaceae bacterium
CCTTTGACTGAAATATTTTTAACTGGATTCTATTGGATCTATGGGCCAATGAATAATTTGGATTATTCGAATAACCTGTTTGCAAAGCCGGGATAAACAGGTTTTTGGGAGTGACACTCAGTTATCAAAGCAAATGAAATCGACATCTGCTCTTTTAAAAGCACTTGTTTTTACAATGCTTTCTGCTCTGTTATTGGCTGTTGATAATACAGTGCATCCGAATCATACCGATGACGATCTGGCTGAATTAAATGACTATCTGATGGCATTGCAGGTGATGAGGCATAGCATGCCGGAAGCGGATGAACTGTTCTACCAATGGCTGGAACTCCGTGAAGCATCATGGAAAATCCGGGAGCTGACAGATGAAAAAGGCATGTATATCGATGATCCGGAAGTCGTTGAACAAATCGAACGCACAAACCGGCTGCGGGAGTCACTCCTGGACGACTGCCGCACATTTTTCAGGGAACTGACCGATATTTTACCGACTGTCCGCATCCATGTTGATGAGAATCTTCAAATTAGCCGGGCTCTGCCAACTGTCACAACACCTGTTGGCAGCAGAAGTGTTATCCTGGTGGAGATTACCAGCGGCCGGACCCATCACAGCCATCTTAATCTTGCAGGTGAACCCGACGACCAAATACTTTTCTGGTCCAAGTCTGTCACAGTCACAAAGGATCATCCCCGATATACCTTTGTATATTTCGCTCCGATGGAAGCCGGCCCGACAGAGGCTTCAATCTCGGTTAAATGGCGTGAGAACGTGATCCAGGACTTCACAATCCATGCCGACGGCACACTGCCGGCCCGCTACGACTGGTACAACCATGTGCCGGCTGATCTTATGTTTAATATCGATCATACCGATACCCCAAAGGTACAAAAAGAAACTGCATTTGACCCGGATACGCAACCATCCATTCGCTTTCGTGTTCGCGACCCCGAGACCGGTAAACCAATGCCGGTGCGTGTTGAAGTTCGGGATGAGAATGGAAATGCTTACTGGAGTCCTCTCCGTGGACCTTCCTATGCAGTTGAGCGTGAAAACGCCGGTTGGATGACTCCGCTCTGGACATTTCAGCCGTGACCGTTTTTCTACATCGGCGGAGATGCTGAACTCGGCGTCGATCCTTTGGGAAAGACCGTGCGAATCTACCGTGGTTTTGAATTTGAGCCCGTTGAAATAACCGTGCCTCAGGATGGCCATGTTGATGCATCGCCCGTGCGTTGGATCGATATGCCGTTCCGGGGATGGTATTCAGGCCATACACATATTCATACGACCGATGTTGGGTTGCCGGTTCAGTATAACCGGTTCTGGCCATTGGTAACCAGAGCCGAAGACCTCGGGGTCTCTTCCATCCTGACTCTTCAGGGAGAACGGGAAACACATTCGATTTATGCAGATGAGTATCCGATGGGACCTCTTAAAAGCCACTCCACACCAGAACATCTGATCACCTACGGAGAGGAATATCGAAACAATCCATACGGCCATCTGGCGCTGCTTGGGTTGGATGAACTGATACTGCCGGTTAGTTCAGGTTCCCTGGGTGAAATAGGCGGGCCCGATTACCCTCCCAACCAATTCATCCTTGAGAGAGCATGGTCTCAGGGGGCGACTACAATCGGAGCCCATTTCGGCCATTATATAATGGGTGATGATCCTGTCATGTCGTCCTGGCCCTCGACAGGCTTTGAACTTCCGGTGAATGTTGCACTGGGGAACGTTCATCTTGCCGAGATATATGGAGCCGGTGGACAGGAAGAGATATGGTACAAGTTGTTAAACAGCGGGTTTGATCTGCCTGCCACAGCCGGACCGGACTGGGTAATCAAGGATGCTCCGCGTGCTTATGTTTATCTCGGGCATACAACGTTTTCGGTAGATAACTGGCTGGAAGGCCTGCGTCACGGCCGCAGTTTTATCACAAAAGGACCGATGCTTTTCTTTTCTCTTGATGGCACAATGCCGGGTGGAAAAATTCATTACGCTAGCCGTCCAAAAAAGGTAACAGTTCATGCTTCCGCGCTGACTCCGGAAGGCAGTCAGCCTGTGGAGATCGTAGTCAATGGTGAGGTGGTTGCCCGGGGAACCGATCTTAAACAGACGATTGAGCTGACAGACAGCGCCTGGGTAGCTGCCCGTACAGAAGGGGCTCACTCAAATCCGGTGTATGTGACACTGGAAGGGCGGCCCCGTGCATCAGCAGATGATGCGAGCATTTTTATCAAAATCACTGAACGTCTGGAGGAGTGGGTAGAGACGAAAGGGTTGTTTGAAACTTCCGCACAGAAAGAATCAGTACTCAATGTTCTGAAAGAAGGCCGTTTGGTGTTTGAAAATATCATCAGGCGAACTGAAAACCTGGGCGAATAGTCATTGAAAATGTCATGAAATTTTTATCTTAATGCATGTTAATGAATTTATTACAAAAGATGAGGCAAAGTTAAAGTTGTCGTCATTTATATCCGGGTCGGCCTAAGCGACATTCCGCCCATAATCAGGTGATCCATTGTTAATTGATTCGATCGGGTTTATTTGGAGTTTCATTTCGTTCAATTTTCGAAAGGATTCACAAGAGCTAAGCTTTTTAATTGCAGTAATTAAGTGTTATATTAATAGGTAAGTTGGCGTTTTATAAATAAATCAAACAAGTAAAAGACATGGAAAAAAAAGGACAAAGCCGGCGTAAATTTCTCTCTGATGTAACCCTGGGTGCAATTGGAACCATTGGGGCTGCAAGTCTGATGACAGGCTGTTCAACTACCAGGTTAAGCAAAACCACTCCCTTTGATCTGCCTGAACAAGCCCCCGATGGCCCGGTGTTAAGGGCAGGACTGGTAGGATGTGGCGGTAGGGGAACCGGAGCTGCAGTAAACTTTGTTGATGCCGGCCCTAATATTGAGATTGTTGCACTGGGAGATGTTTTTCAGGATCAGCTTGACAAATGCCGTAAACATTTGAAAGCCGCAAGAGATATTGAAATCGCAGATGAAAAATGTTTTGCAGGATTTGATGCCTATCAAAAAGTGATCGATGCCGGTGTGGATGTCGTACTGTTTGCCACACCCCCCCATTTTCGCCCTGAACATGTGAAAGCAGCGGTGGATGCCGATAAACATATTTTTCAGGAAAAACCTGTAGCCGTTGATCCGGTTGGGGCACGTTTGATGATGGAAAACACGGAAAGAGCGAAGCAAAAGAATCTCTGTATGGTCAGTGGTACAATCAGAAGATACCAGAAAGATTACATGGAGACCCAGCGTAGAGTACGAAATGGGGATATTGGCGAAATTGTCAGTGCCAATATCATCCGGAATGGCGGAGCCCTCTGGTGGGTGGAAAGAAAGCCTGAATGGACGGATATGGAGTATATGATTCGAAACTGGGGTAACTTTGCCTGGCTGTCGGGTGATCATATAGTAGAAATGTTTATTCACGAAGTAGACGTGATGAGCTGGCATCTCGGCAGTCATCCCGTTAAGGCTATGGGATATGGAGGCAGGCACCGCAGAATGTCCGGTGACCAATTTGACCAGTTCAGTATCATCTATGAATATGAAAATGGAGTTAAGGCTCATTGTGGAACGATGCAGATTAACGGCTGTGGTTTTACCCGAAAAGAGTTGATTAAAGGAACCAAAGGCTATGCAGATGCAAGTGGATCACTCTACAATTATGACGGGGAGCTGATTTGGGAGTATCCCCATCCCGATGAGAACGATTCTGATCAAACTTGGAGGGTGAACAATCCTTCCGTTCAGGAACAAGTAGAATTGGTCAGAGGTATTCGTACTGGTAATTATATCAACGACTCTGACGAACAGATCAAATCGACTCAAATTGTGATCATGGGCCGGATGGCCGCTTATACCGGCCAGGAAATAACCTGGGATGAGGTCCTCAATTCCGATCTGCGACTGGGGCCGGATACCTATGAGTTTGGACCTGTTGCCGGCATTCCAGAAGAGCCACCCGTAGTAGGTGTACCAAGTCCGCCTACAGACAGATACGCGTAAACTTATATCTATTTATCTGATATATTCGAGAACATTGAGATCAGACACTCTTCAGGAATTGAATGGATCTCCTGCTTGTGATAACGGTTCGGAATATCCTGCTGAAAGTGTGCTTGGGACTTTTACCCGCGAATCTCAGTAACAGTCAAAGACAACAAAAGGAAAAAATATGAACCGACGGGAATTTGCGAAACATACATTAATGGCAACGGCCATGTTTTCGGCCTCATCCGGGGTGGGTTTGTCAAAACTTGGCAAATCGATGATGGAGGATGATTTTGATTTACCGGAGTTCAAACAACTTTTCAACAGGAAGGATCTGAGTGGATTTGTTGATGTCAATACATCGGAAGAGACCTGGAGAGTGGAAGACGGCCTTCTCATTTGCACAGGTCTTCCAATCGGAGTGATGCGGACAGAAAAGCAATATGAAAATTTTATTCTGGATATAGAATGGAGATTCATGGAAGCAGGAGGAAACTCAGGTGTCTTTGTTTGGGCGGATGGTACACCTTATGAAGACAGGCCATTTCCAACCGGTATGGAAGTTCAAATGCTCGATCCTGAATGGGCTGTTATGAACGACCGGCCGGAAGAATATGTCCATGGTCATCTCTTTCCTGTGATGGGCCTGGAAGGCACTATCCCGGACAATCCGTCTGAAGTTGTCCAGGGCAGAAGTTATGCACTCGAGAATCGGGTCAAGGGAACAGGCGAATGGAACAGATACCTTATTGCATGTGTGGACGGAACCCTGAAATTGTCTGTGAATGGAAAATTTGTCAATGGTATTCGATCCACAAAACGTAAGAAAGGCTATATTTGTCCGGAATCAGAGGGAGCGGAAATTCACTTTCGTAAAATGGATATCATGGAGTTGCCCGGCGGGGTGATAACACCGGATCAAATTGCACCGGTTGTCGGATAAATCTCATATAAGAACAGCTGGATATTCATTATTTTATTTATTCTTCGCGAATTTTATCGCAGAGGTACAAAGACGCAGAGAAGATTGGATAAGCCTAGTGACTGCATCAGGCCCGTCGTCCATTCCGGATAGTTCCTGTTTAAGTTTTTCAATCACCTCACATACAAAACATTCATATTGATTCCGGGTTATTTCATTTTAGATGGAATTAGTTTATCAATTTTGCCTTATTCGAAGAGAAAGGTCCCAAAATTTTTGAAATCATGAAAATTTCGTTCGTATGGCTGCCATGACCAATGTGTTGGTCCGTGGTCATAATCAATCCGGTACATATTGGCTCTCCACTTGGCGCCCGATTCGGGGAAAATATTTTTCAAAGGCCGTAAGAGCTCAAACGGAATAAAAAACTCTGCCTTCCATTTCGTAATGGATGAACCGCTTTCCTTTTCCCCGCCTTCAACAGACGTCTTATGGCGGGTTTTCCTGTCCTCCTTGTAGCTGTAATCAAAAGGAATCCAATGCGATTGAACTCCATCGTTGTTTGATACAAGAATAGGCAATTCGTAGTTCAATGGGGAGAGCTCATATTCAAAATAGACAGTCTCACTTTGGTCGGGCCACAGAAAAACTTCTACAACATCTTCCCTCCAGAGCTCTTTGAAATGCGAATCGATGGTTGCGCTTAAAATTTCATCTTCGCAATGGAAAAGAAAGTAGAGGCCTGTATCGGAATACAGGATTTTGACTTTGGTTTGCAGACCGTCTGTATTGTCATGATTTGAACGCTGGGTCAATTCAACCCATTCGGTTTTTGACCAGTTTTCTGCTGATCCATTACCGGTAATAGAAAAGTCGGTGCTTTTTTTGATTTTTAATACAGCATCTTCACCAGTTTGGGCTGATATGGTCTGATCACTCATCATGATTAGTATAGTGAATAAGAATAATTGAAAAGAAATTGAGCGTAATATCTTTAAGGGTGATCGTACTTTCATAGTTTATTGTTTTAAAATCTTATACCCGGTAATATAGAGTTGGCTCTTTCCCGAAAGATTTTAACCATCAATATCCCGTTGAGTTTATGGCCCTGGGAAAATTTATTAACTTGATACACTGATTAAAAAACAGGGCCAACCCGGATTGGGGAATAAAAAGAATGCCTTGCTTTTTCTTGCATGCCAATTCACCCATACATGTAAAATTCACAACAGGATAGATTGTGTTTGCTTTTTATTTATAATAGGTAAAAGTTAAATTGTAGCCAAAGAATTTCTTAAGTAAACTATCTGAGCCGGGATTGCAAAACACAGTTATAAAGAGCCTTTCACCTTTCATGTGAAATCGGATTGGGTACAAAGATATTTGTTGAATATTTAATATGAACCGGTCAGGCAGTATAAATTTTTAAATAAAGGGATCAAATTGTATGAAATTGAAATCCACATTGAATGAAAATGAACAAGTTAAATCGGGAATATCCCGTCGCAAGTTTCTGGGCAGTTCTGCCGCCCTCGTCGGTGGTGCACTTATCAGCCCGTTATCCGTCAGGGCAAGTGCCCATGTAGCCGGCAGCGATACACTGAAACTGGCATTAATAGGATCCGGCGCCCGGGGTGCAGGCGCTGTTCGGGATGCCATTCAAACCGAAGGGCCGGTCGAATTGGTTGCCATGGCCGATATTTTCCGCGACAAAATTGACTACAGTTATGAGAACCTGATGCGCGCAGAACGGGTTAGTGATTACATCAAAGTACCTGAGGAGCATAAGTTTGTGGGTCTGGATGCCTATAAACAAGCGATTGAGCTGGCTGATGTTGTGCTGCTGGCTTCCCCGCCGGCATTTCGCCCGTTTCATTTTGAAGCCGCCGTCCGGGCTGGTAAACATGTTTTCATGGAGAAGCCGCTTGCTTCGGATGCACCGGGAGTTCGCAAAATACTGGCTGCCGGCAAAGAGGCAGACCGGAAAGGGTTGAAAGTATTGGTAGGGCTTCAGAATCGGTATGGATACCGTCAAAACGAAATGATCAAGCGCATTCACGATGGACAGATTGGTGAACTGACATCAGCCCGATGCCAGTATATGATTGGTAATATTACCCTTGTCCCCCGCCAGGAGGGACAGACGGAGCTGGAGTATCAATTACGCAACTGGCGCCATTTCTGCTGGCTCTGGGCCGGATCCCCTGCCGCATTGACGATTCATATGACAGATGTTGTCAATTGGGCGAAAGGCTCGTACCCGGTCCGCGCCTTTGGCACCGGTGGGCGATCGGTGTTTAAAGGACCGGAACACGGCGATATTTTTGACAATTTTTATATTGAATTTGAGTACGCAGATGGAATGCGGCTGCATAGCGCTACCCGGCATGTGGAAGGGGGATGGTTGAACCGAGGTTGTTATTTCCAGGGTACAAAAGGAACCGCAAATCTTGCAGCCTGGCGAGATACAGATATCAAAAACCTGAAAGGTGAGGTATTATGGAGCCACCAGGACACGGATGATCCCAGCCCTTTCCAGGTTGAACACGATCTGTTTTTTGCAGCCATCCGGGAAGGCAAACATCACAACGATACGGAGTGGGGAGCATACAGTACCCTGACGGATATCATGGGACGGATGGCCGTACATTCCGGAGGACTTATTGAGTGGGATGAAGCCTTAAACTCGGATGTAGTCCTGGTGCCGGAGAATCTTACGTTTGATTCCCAGCCACCGGTGCTGCCGACAGAGGATGGGAATTATCCAATCCCGGTTCCGGGCAGCAAAAGAGGAATTGTATAAAGTGTTGAAGTACTTGTAAAC
>SKRC01000103.1 GCA_007118695.1 Balneolaceae bacterium
ATGAACTCGTCCATAACCTGTTCGTTGAGATCGTCAAGAAACTTTTTCTTTACTTTAAAGGGACGGCCGGCCAAAACCACCGTTGCCTCTCCCTTTTCTTTGATTTCATCCATCTTCTCTTCCATATGGTGTTGCACATGTTGCGGATTGCACGGGGATCCAATGGTTGCAACTGCTTTGGCGGAAGAAATCCGGCTGGCAGCCTGCAGTACAGCTGCCCCGCCCAGGGAATGGCCCATTAAAATATCGGGGGCTCTCCAGTGTTCTTTCATATAACCGGCGGCGGCTTCCAGATCTTTAATATCCGTGGAAAATGTGGTGTCGGCAAAGTCCCCTTCACTTTGCCCGAGGCCGGTAAAGTCAAACCGGAATACCCCAATGTTTTTCTCTGTAAGAGCTTTGCTGATGTGGCCAATCGCCCTCAGGTTTTTGCTGCAGGTAAAACAGTGGGCAAAAAGCAGAGTCGCCCGGCTATCCCCGGAATCGGGTTCGTCAATTCGTGCTTTCAGATTCTGTCCCTGGCTGTTTTTAAATTGAATCGTTTTGCTATTCATAGGTTCATTAGGATTGTAACTATTGATCTGCTGGCTGGTTGTTAACGATTGTTATCTCGTTTATCGTTTCGCTAATATAATAAATAGAAGTCAGGTTGCAGCGTCAGTAAAATCCCGATCCCTTGAAGTGAAGCCCGCGATTCGAGTGAAATAATAAACCGTTTAAAAGAAATCCCGGCCACGGGATTTAAAATCAGTCAGGAACTCCCTTTTCCCAAAAAGCTTATCGGGGTCGGGATAAGTCCGGTTTCGCTCCTCTTCGCCATTCCCTCAAGTTGAGTGTAGCGCTCATTTTTTCCATGAAGCGATTTACCGGCCCCCGGGAAAAACAGTTTATCAGAGAACACCCCTCGGCGTCGCTCCGCCACTTCCCTTAAGTTGAGCGCAGCAATCATTTCATCTTTTGTACGGGCTAGAGATATCCCGCCTTTCAGGGGACCATTCGGGAGGAAAGTGGCATTGTAGCTCAATTTTCAAAAATTTCGGTTTCCGGGAAGAATACCAGCCAGGCGAAGGCGAAATAGTCACCTGATTTGATGGTTTCAAGACTTTCCCCTTCCAGTGGTCCTTCAACAGCCCGGCCGGCGATGTTCCAGCGGCTGCCTGTCTCTTCATCAAAAATCTTTCCGTCTTCGATCTTGAAATGAAGTTCACGCTCGTCAATGATACGGAAAAAGGCCCCGGTGGATCCGTCCTCCCTGGATTGATTGATTTGCGGTGCATCCAGTGCCGAAGCAGCACCCTCGGTATGGAATATGACTACCGGATGGCTGCCAATCACATCATTGATGGCGCCGGTTTGTTTTGTAAAGCTGTAGGGATATGCTTTTTTGTGTCCATCCAATTCCACCCCTACCACCTTTTCCATCGGCCGCAGACGGTCATCCAGATCTTCTTCATCCATTAGCATCGGAGATTTGTCGATGTCATCATAGCCTACGTAGGGGTTCCGCCCATATGCCCTGTCATGGCCGGTATCTCTCGACAATACTTTTCCTTCGGGGTGAGTCTCCCGAAATTGTTCAAAGGAGATAAGCTGGCTCGGCAGTTGTTCCAAAGTCGTTCCGGTATATTCGCCAACCAGTGCCTCTCCGGTTATCTGCTGCCACAGGCTTTCGGTGGAACGGTCGAACATCACCAGATCGGAATGCCTCAGAAAGCCGGAAACGCCGAATTCCAGGACCTCACCATCCACTTCCCGATCGAAGACAAGGGTTGAATAACAGAGTGGACAAAACGTGACGGCTACTGGTTTACCATCAAACCGGTCATTTACGATCTCATGCCACATCAGAATCTGAATTGGGAAGGCACGGACAACATCGTTTACATCAACCACAATCACCGGTTCACGGTCACCCAGCCAGTTTGCAGCCTCTTCCTGCGAGATGTATGACGGGTTGTCAATTGATGGAATGCCATCTTTTGGAGGGCCGCCATGCACCAGTTCATCCAGATCGATATTTCGTTTTTCGAAATCTGTTTCCCATCCGGCGAACATTTGTTGTTGAGCAATTGCTGCATCAAATGACAGAAACATGAATAAAGGGATCAAAATTAATATATTAGACTTGATTGCTAACATGGCACTGTTTATTTATGTGTTTATGATCAACTGGTTTAAAAGACGTAAACAGGAAGCCAAATCTTACAGGACTAACGAAGAATGGGTGGAGTCTTTATCTAACCCTCCTGATGAAGATGCTGTTGATGATTTGCGGCGATATCTGATACGGGGGCTTAAACCAGCTTTGTACAAATATGTGGATCGTGAACTCGATCAGTTTGTGGAAGATGTCGCCCAGGATGCTTTGCTCAAGATCTTGGATAAAATTGACACTTTTCGTGGTGAGAGCAAGTTTGTTTCCTGGGCAATGAAGATAGCCGTTCGGGAAGGGCTTTCCGAGCTTCGAAGAAAAAAATGGCAGGATATCTCCATCGGTGATCTGGCCGGGTCGGACCCGGAGGAAGAGGGCTCGGAAATAAATTCCGAGGTATTTGCAATCGATGATCCGGGCCCCGACGATACAACACATGAAAAGATGATGTTGAAAAAGGTGATGGGAATTATAGAAGAAGAACTCTCGGAGAAACAGAAAAAAGCCATCATGTTATTGATGGTGCAGGGGATGCCGGTTACGGTTGTGGCAGAACAAATGGGGGTGACCCGGAACGCATTATATAAACTGGTACACGATGCCCGTCTGAACCTGAAAAAGAAAATGGGAGCGCAGGGGATCGATCCCGAAAAAATGTTAAAACAACTGTAAGAATGTCAGCTGCAAAAACATCTTATAGGGGATAATATTAAATAGCTTTTATGAAATTGAGTACAGATACATTAAAAAACATGATCCGGGCCATCAAAATGACCCGTCCGGATGAAATCGGCTGCGATGATTGCTTTGACCAGCTCAGCGAATTTGCTGAATTGAAGCTTGCCGGCAAGTCGCCGGAAAAAGCAATGCCGCTGGTTCAGGACCATTTGAACCGGTGCGGAGACTGCAGGGAGGAGTTTGAAGCCCTGCTTGAAGCATTAAAAGAGTTGAAGGTTGGCATATAAGATCTCAATATTTTGGCCCCATATATAAAAATCATTGATTTTGATCAGGCGGAAGGAGAGCTGAAAAAAATCTATGAAGATCTGATTGAAAGCAGGGGAAAACTGGCAGAAGTGCACAAAATTCAGAGCCTGAACCCCGAATCCATTGTTCGGCATATGGATCTGTATATGACGATCATGTTCGGAAAATCTCCGCTCAAAAGGGCTCAAAGGGAGATGATGGCCGTGGTTGTCTCTGCGGCAAATGATTGCGAATATTGTGTGCTTCACCACGCAGAGGCTCTATTGCGGTACTGGAAAGACGAAGAAAAAGTAGAACTGTTATCCGGAGACTATCGCAAACTCGATCTGAATGAACAAGATCAGCTTTTTTGCGAACTGGCGGAACACCTGACCCGGTCACCCTCCGGGATTGACTACCAGGGCTCCATTGAGCCATTAAAAAAGGCAGGAATAACGGATCGGGAAATTCTGGATGCTGTGCTGGTTATTTCGTATTTCAACTTTGTGAACCGCATGGTGATGGGGCTCGGCGTGGAACCGTCGCCGGAGGAAGTAAAGGGGTATAAGTATTAGTGTTACTGTCACTTTCAAGCCCATCCGGTGCCCCGGCCAAATGAAATAGCAAGATTTGGTTTTGAGTTGTAGTCTGATTATCCAGCCGGATACCTGGGTATCCAAGGCAGTTTATATTCTATTATTTAACGGTCTGAAACGGAGTTCGGGCTAAAATCCAGGCGGATGCAAATCGAGATGGATGGATTTCAGTGAAAAATATCAAAGAATATGCCCAATTGAGGGAAAGGTACGTAGCAATTATATTTGTTACGAATGTGTGATGATTTCAAAATGTCATGATCAGATCTTGTCCTGTATATTGTAATCTTAGAGGAGTTCCATGACAGATATCCAACACTCCGTACTTGTTATTGAAGACAACACAGATCTTCTCAACCTTCTCAAAATCAACCTGAGCGATCAGGGTTATAAGATCTACACGGCCGATAACGGTATTTCCGCACTGGATGTGTTCCATACACAAAATCCGGACCTCGTAGTATTGGATGTGATGCTTCCGAAGCTTGACGGCCTTGAGGTGTGTAAAAGAATCCGACGTGAAAACAAGATTATCCCCATTCTTATGCTAACTGCAAAGGCGGAGGAAGTAGACAAAGTGCTTGGCCTGGAACTGGGCGCGGATGATTATATGACCAAGCCATTCAGTATCCGCGAATTCCTGGCGAGGGTCAAAGCAATCTTCAGAAGGATTGATTTAAATGCTTCTGATGAAGAGAGTGAAACCAAAACCCTGCAATTTGATGGCCTCAGTGTGGATACAACCAAGAGGAAGGTTATGCTCGGAAATGAAACCATCGAACTTACCAGTAAGGAGTACGATCTGTTGCTGCTCTTCTTCAGAAATCCCGGAAAGGCATACAGCCGCGAAGAACTTTTAAATATAGTTTGGGGATACAGTTATGACGGGTACAGCCACACTGTGAACTCTCACATTAATCGCCTGCGAAGTAAAATTGAAGATGACGCATCCGAGCCTCATTACATCCGTACGGTATGGGGAGTAGGCTACCGGTTTGCAGATAAAGAGGAGAGCCGTCAATATGCGTAGTTTCTATTTGAAAATAGCGGTAATATTTTCAGCAATCCTGATTCTGTTCGGGCTGCTGGTTGCGTTCATAACCATTCGGGCATCAATTGATGTAGCGCATGAAGCGATCCAAAAAACTAACCATGAGCTTGCTTCGGTTCTGGCAGAAGAGTTTCAACCTATGCTCAGAGAGTCGTTCAGCCAGGAAGAGATCGAACAAAAACTGACCGAACTAAGCGGAAAGAATCCACAGTTCGACTTCTACCTACTCGACGGCAGTGGTATGATCAAAAGTATAATCCCGGCTTCCAGGGAAAAAATTGAGCTTGACAAAAAGGTGGTTGATACACGCCCGCTTGATGAGTTCATCAATGGCAATCCGCTTCCTATTTTGGCAAGCGACCCGCTCAACCCAGACCGTAAAAAACCATTCAGTGCAGCGAACATCAGCATAATGGGTTCAGAACACTGTTATCTGTATGTCGTACTTGAGGGAGATCAGTTCAGTCAGGCTACAGCAATGATCTCAGACAGCTATATTATCAGAGTTGCACTCATGCTCATCGCAATTGTACTGTTTCTAAGCCTTGCTACGGGACTCTTCTTCTTCTCAAACCTTACCAGGCGGCTTGAGAAGATCAAGAAAACTGTTACCGGCTTTGAGCGGGGCAAGCTCAACGAACGCATTGAAATAAGTGGCAATGACGAACTCTCGGAACTCTCCACCTGCTTCAACCGGATGGCTGATACCCTGGTCGACAATATGAAAGAGGTACAGAAAGCCGATAAACTTCGCCGGGAGCTTGTAGCCAACGTTTCGCATGACCTCAGGAGTCCGATCGCCTCCATTCAGGGGTATCTTGAAACGATTCAGATAAAGGGCGACTCTATCGGCAAGGAAGAGCTCAGGGAATACTTCCAGACCGTTCTCAACAACACCCAGAAGCTGAACCGCCTGATCGACGACCTGTTTGAGTTGAGCAAGCTCGATGCCGAGGAGGTTACCCCGAACCTGGAGAATATCTCAATGGCTGAACTGGTTCAGGATCTGGTTCAACAGTTTAAACCTATTGCGGATAAAAAAGGTGTGCGCATCAAGGCTGTATTCCCGGAAGATCCCCATTCCCTGATTGAAGCCGATATGAGGTTGATGAACCGGGCCATCACAAATCTGATCGATAACGCGATCGCTCACACGCCTGAGGGTGGAGAGGTTACGGTATCATCCATTCAAAGCGGTAAAGACCTGGTTCTGGAGATCTCAGATAACGGCACGGGCATTCCTGAAGAGGATATCCCTTTCATCTTTGACCGCTTTTATCAGGTAAACAAAAGCCGCACAAACAGTAACGGAGCAGGTCTGGGCCTGGCTATTGCCCAGAAAATCTTCCGTCTCCACGGAACCGAGATGATTGTGAAAAGCACCCAAAATGAAGGCACCACATTCCGGATTTCGATGCCTTCATACGGCCGGTAATCCACACTTCACATTTCTTTTAAGAAATGAAATTGGATGCTCGCATGAGATTGATCAATCCACCGAATCACGGAAATGAAACATTGAATTTTAGAACTTTTGGTCATGCCGTCATATTTAACGGAGAATCGGAATAGGCAATTTTCTGTATGTGAGGTGGATAGCCATTCCATCCGTGCGCACCCACTTCGAAGGAGGTGGGCCGTTGCCCGGCAATCTTACAGGAAAAATGGATCACTCCGGGTGATAATGTGCAGCCTGGTAATGCAAAAAAGTAACAAAATCATAACATCAATGCATAGAGATTGATTGGAAACCTTGCATTGATTATTTAAGAGATTACACTTAATAGCCGGTATGGCTCATTGCTATGATCAACTTCTTTAAAAAACCCAAACAGAAAGCAACATTTTATCGGTCAAATGAGGAGTGGGTCAATGCACTTTCTAATCAGCCTGATGAACTTGCAATTTCTGAATTACGGCAAATATTGATTCGAGGATTGAAACCTGCGCTGAATAAATATGTGGACCGTGAATTGAATCAATTTGTAGAGGACGTTGCCCAGGATGCCTTGCTTAAAATTCTGAGTAATGTTCATACGTTTCGCGGCGAGAGCCAGTTTGTTTCATGGGCAATGAAAATTGCCGTCCGGGAAGGGCTTTCCGAGCTTCGGAGAAAAAAATGGCAGGATATTTCCATCGGTGATTTGGCCGGGTCGGACCCGGAAGAAGAGGGGGCGGAAATAAACTCCAGGATTTTCGCAACCAATGACCCTGAACCAGATCGCACCACAAACCAAAACATGGTATTGGAAAAAGTAATCAATGTGATAGAACAGGAACTCTCGGAAAAACAAAAGACAGCAATTATGTCTCTGATGGTTCATGAAATTCCGGTTACGGTTGTGGCAGAACAAATGGAAGTGACGCGAAATGCATTATATAAACTGGTTCACGATGCACGTTTAAACTTGAAGAACAAAATGGAGGCGGAGGGAATTAATCCGGACGAAATGTTAAAAGAATTGTAAGAAGGGTTTTGTACAATTATATCTCTTTAGTCCGCATTTCACTTCACAGGAATCCCTACGCTCGGAGCTCACAACTATTTTGTTGAAAATATCATAGCCAATAGCTCTCACCGTTTTTGGAAGGCGATTTACGGTTTGGTTTTCAATATTCACCGGATGACCGGATGAATGGAATGAGTTAATAGGAGACTTTACAAAATCGCTGACGCGTACAAAAAATGAGCCTGGTTTTGCAAAGCCTCCTACATAAAGTAATTTTACTCTAATAAAAATGTTTGCATATAAAATCAGATCTGCACTATGAAATACCTGTTTATACTATCCTTTTTTATGTTTACCGCATGTACATCAACTGAACCGGAGCAAGCTTCAGAAGTCAATGTTCCGCAAGATGCGTTTGATATCCGCCCACTTTTGATTGGCGAATCGCTGCCTGATGTCAGCTTAACCGGTATTGACGGCAATCAAACCTCTATAGCCGGGCTGGTTGCCGATAAACCGTCCATGATTGTATTCTACAGG
>SKRC01000163.1 GCA_007118695.1 Balneolaceae bacterium
ATCATCTGGAGTTATTGCTGTATGATCGCAAAACCCATCCAGTGTCATATTGATCGCTGCAATAAGTTTTCTCATATCATTTAGTTTAAATCAAATGTCAATTTCATGTGGTTGGTTTAGGTTGGCACAGCCGCCATCGCATTCAACTATCATGGTTTCAGAAAGCTTACATTACCACATCTCATTCTTCATCATTTTGCGTCGGGCCAACTCCTTCTCGCTCGGCTCGGCACTCGGGAACGAACCGGGCTGGATTTCGCCGCTTGGTACATAGGTACTCATCACAACGCCGGTGGCTGAAACCTGAGAACGAACGAGCCGCAGCGCCGATGGCTTGGCATTCTCACCAAAGAGTCGCTTGCCCTGCCCAAGCACCACTGGAAAAGTCCACACGTTGTACTCGTCGATCAGTGATGCGGCCTGGAGCGTTTGAATCAAATTGCCGCTGCCAATTATCTGCAAGTCCGGCCCCGATTGGGCTTTAAGAGCGATGATTGCCTTGACGACATCATCTTTGAGAAGGATCGAATTGTTCCAGTGGAGCACCGGCAAGGTGCGCGAAGCAACATACTTTTTCGCTGTGTTGAGCGTCTTTGCAATCGGGTGGTCCTTTGGCTGGTAAGGCCAGTACGCTTCGAATATCTGGTAGGTCCTGCGACCGAGTACCAACTCGCGACCCTTGCCGTCGAAACCTGAATCTGAGATGTCCATGCTATCGTCCGCGTAGCTGAACATCCAACCGCCAAGGGTAAATCCGCCAGTGGGATCTTCTTCCGGCCCACCGGGTGCTTGCATGATTCCGTCTAACGACGCAAATGTAGATACGATGAGCTTTCTCATGGAAATACTCCTGTAGTTTTAAAGTGGTGGATCCTGGTCATGTGCGCTGACATTGGTTTAACTGCCATCATAGGCTTTTTGAAGCTCTGAAATGACAAGCTTCTTCATCGGCAGGAATGCCTGTGTTACCCGATCCACCTGTTCTCTTGTGCCTTTACTCATCATCTCATCCATTTCACGAGGAACGATCTGCCACGAAACACCATATCTATCTTTGATCCAGCCGCACTGTTCAGCTTCGGGAACGGCTGACAGCTTATCCCAAAAACCGTCAATTTCTTGTTGTGTATCGCAATTTACAACAAGTGAGATCGCTTCGTTGAAACTGAAATCGTGTTCCTGAGCGCTGTCCATCGCAGCAAACCATACGCCTTCCAGCATAAAATCGGTAAACATGATGGTACCTTCTTTGTCCGGCTCCATGCCTGCCGGATATCGGGCGAGCTCCCCCCGGCGTGTATCTTTAAATACAGAGAGGTAAAATTCAGTGGCTTCTTCCGCTTTGCCGCATACATCACCGACAAACAGCAGCGAAGGAATAATGTCAGGCCGCGGCTCGTCTTCGGGATCTGTGAGTATAAGCTGCCACGTAAGGCCATACTTGTCCATTATCCATCCGTAGCGTTTACTGAACGGGTACTCCTGCAGTGGCATAAGAGCGGCGCCGCCTTCAGAGAGTTTTTCCCAAAGGTCATCCAGGTTTTCACGTGCCCTCTTATCGCGTGACGGATCAAAGTTCACCATAAACGAAATGGATGGATTTAAAGTAAAATGGGGGCCGGCTGATATTGCCATAAATGAATGACCCAACAGCTCAAACGTAATAGAATCCACATCACCCGAGGGTGTATCGTGAAGCGTAGTGATGCTGTTTATTTTAGAATTGTTGCCAAAAGCAGATACATAAAACTCTGCGGCTTCTTTGGCCTGCGTATCGAACCACAGGTGGGGTACTATTTTTTGCATGTGAGTTCTCCAATTTTAATGGCCTCCAGGGTTTTTGAAACCTTGGAAGGCTCTTCTTTTTTACTTTTTATTTATTTGCTCCAAACCGAATTTATACGAATCCATTATCATAGGCTGTTGTTTCAATCAAACACTGTTATATTTCCTTTTCGATATTTCCAAACATGGAAATTCCATCCCCCAGAAGAACCGGTATTTGTGTTTTGATTTTTGCAGTCGACTGATCGAAATCCTCAACTTTCATCGAACAGACGAAACCCCGGTGCCGCATTCCGGCGGTGGTGTTTCAGAATGACGTCTCAGCTTTCCGCCGGCTGTGCCGCCGGTATCAATTCGCAGATATTCAGCGGAAATGTCATTTTGTGATTCATGTTTGTGAAATTTCCAGCCAGATAGGCTGCGGTTAAAACCGGATGCGCGTTCCATGTCGTCGGCCTGTATTTCAAAATATAAATGTCCGCTCATCGTATAGATTATTCAAATGAAGGTGCATGTTAAAACGGTTATATCTTAATAAGTTTCAGTCAGTTAGGCTAAATTTATCATTTGAAATGGAAAATAAAAGGGGCAATTACGCCAATCCTGCGGGTTGATTGCGACATATTCCATTTATTGGTTTTTTGCTATTCGTGAAGTATCCATTTACATCCTGGAAATCTGTATCTGCATTGAAGAGTTGCTTACCTGCAGCTTCATCCAGCCCGCATTTATCACAACTATTTTGTTGGAAATGTTATAACCTATTATAAAGCTAATATAGTGTGCTCAACGTCCTGACAGTTGTACGGGACGTTTCCGCTGCTTTTGTAGCTTCGCCTTGCTGAGGGAAAAATTTCCCCGACCGCCGTCGGGGTACAAAAAATGAGCTTGGTGAAAATGCGGGCTAAACGAAGAGAAGCATCGCAATGGTCAGATATAAGTTAATTTGAATCACCCGGCAGCGTGAAATTCCAAAAAAAGATTGGGGGTATCGGGAGCAGTTTTGATAGCGATAATAGCATCATCAGGGCTATCAGATAAATTCGGACTCCTTCCTTTGTTTCCTACGAATTGAGTAACATGTCTTTTTTGATCTCATCCATAGTCACCGGCTCTTCATTCATAAGCATCATTCCCTGGCGATTCATTAAGATTTGAAGCAAGTTGTGCGATTCAACCGGCTCGGGTGGAATGGCATTTACTGCTGTTTAGTACTATTCATCATTACCACTATTCAAACGTTGTTCCGGTGATGGAACCATTGGCGGCGGCGGTGGAGCTTCAAGCCCTGCATTATTTACGTTCTGAATTGCTTCAAAAAACTTTGAAACGATATCATACTCATGCTGTAACTCCTCCCGGGTCACCTCACCTGGATTGATTTTCATATAGGCTTCCGCTGCTTTCAGGAATCTGTTGGTCACCTCATCAAGGCTTTCATCCTCACTACTCGTTTTCACAGAGTAATTGATTCTTAAAACTTCCTGTTCGCGGAGTACTTTTTGAACATCGGTAATAAACCCAAACGATGCATTGCCGTCTGCTTTAAAGTCAACACGTTCCGGCTTCTGAGTGCGTTCTGATAAATGCCTGCCAAATTCATCAAGAGTCATCACTTCATCATCCACAATAAGTACATCCGAATCTGTGATCTCCACTTCTATTACACTCGAAATTTGAGCCTCATCTGAATGTTCAGTAGATATCGACTCACATCCTAAAATCAGTGACAGGCCCGCAAAAAGTGGAAAGAGCACTATGAATTTCACAACAAACTGCAGATTGGATTTTGATTTTGTCATTATTTGTAACCTCCGTTTCGTTAATGAGAAATTGAATGTGCTTTCCAGGCCGTGCAGTGTCCTTCCCTGAATCGTTTGAAGCAGCAGTTTTTGATAATCACGAACAGGTGTACCTCTTGAAATGACAGCCTCATCAGCAAGATACTCGTGATTCAATGAGATGGATTGTTTATAGAGATAAAGAAGCGGGTTGAACCAGAAGATCACTTTTAAAAAAGCAAATTTTTTACCCATCAAATGGGTTCAATTTATGATCAGCTTGTAATACAGTTTAATTCTCTTGATGTTATGATCATTCTCGGAGAAGGTTTTTAGTCCGCTTTATTCATCAAGAAATTATTCGCCGGGAAACGCTCTGATATTTTTATAAAGCCACAAAATATGACTCAATTATTTGCTTTATGATAGCTTATAACATTTTCAATGAAATAATTGTGAGCGTAGCGATTCCCGTGAAATAAAATGCGCGCTAAACCTAATTAACTCAGAACGAATCATCTGTCCGTCAGAAGGTATATATCCTGAAATTCCGGGCCAGTACGAAATCAACCAATGAACAATGAATGAGTGTCTTAACCGAAGTGGTACGGGTCATCCGATGCGCCATTTGACGATTTATCTGCTTTTTTTGTTTCTGATAGCTGCAGATCCTGTTCGTGGTGAGGCGATTAAAAATGAAAATACTCCGAAGTATATCGTCATTCATATCTGTGCATTATCCACCCATCATATGAAAACAGAAATGGAAGCCGGAAACCTGCCCAACCTGGAAGCAACATTTCGCGATCACGGTATGATAGAGAGTGCAATTACCTACATGCCGAGTAAAACACCCAATGTGATAACGAATATACGACGCGGCATTCCGGTTGAGAAGAGCAGGGCGTTGAGCTGGTCGTGGGTCCATGGAGAAACAGGTGAATCGGCATCCAGCATGTCCGTATTGATAGAGATGATACGCAGCGTTTCGAGAACGGCTGATCTGAATGGGTTTTACGGAGTCCCGGGGCCTCATTTACTTTCAGGTATCGCATTATCCAATCTGCCGGAATTACTTGATGAATATCATGTACTTGAATTTTATTGGTTCGCAGTTGATACTTTTGGGCATTTCTTCGGTGAAGAGAATTTCCTGAGAAAGCTTCGGCAATTTGACAGGCAGTTCGGGAAGTTGATGCGCCGCCTCGACAAGGATGTGAATGTAATTATATATTCAGATCACGGGATGGTTTTTGAGGAGGGAGTGCAGATCGAGGATGAGCTAAAAACGACACTTGGCGATATGCTGACTGCTGTCTCATATCCAAATCTCTACATTGATGATTCCGCCCGGGCTGAAGGTACAGCCAGGACCATTCTTGAAGATACACCGGTTGATTTTACATTTTTCAGAAGTGGTGAAGACCGGGTTACCGGCTTTCATGATCATGGTATGGTTACCTTTCGAAAAACAGATGGACGGTTTTATTACAGTTATGAAGGCGAAGATCCGTTTGGTTACTTTGCATTGGGATATCAGGGGGAAGGCCTGACAAGTGATGAATGGTTATACCTGACCTATGATATGAAGTATCCGGCTACACCGGTAAGTATCTACTCATATTTTTTAAACCCCACATCCGGTGAAATTCTCATGCTGTTTGATGAGAGCAAATTCAGCAGAACAGGTTACAGCAGAAAAGGAAATCATGGCGGTTTTACCTACAGGGATATGACTGTACCAATTTTTCTGAGAGGCCCTGATCTTGAGCACATGTACGACCGCGAGACGCTATGGCTTCAGGATCTCTTCCTTGAAATTGACGATGTACCGTTCGGCCACACTCCTGCGAGAGATGATCACTACCTGGGCTGGTGGTATAATCCCGAAAATAACCTGAACACCATGCAGGTTTCGATCTCCCCATATTACCGCTGGAGGATTGGAACCGAATTTGGCATAGGCCGGCCGTTTGATATCGATAATTATTATTTTTGGGCTAAATTTGATCTGATCCGGGGTTTTCTGACCCGTTTTTGGATAGGTGCCGGTGTGGATGCGGCAAGACAAGATATCCGGCCATATGTTTTTCTGCGCCATGATCTGCGTTACCGTAAACTTACTGCGCGCAGCACCCTGTCAACAGCGGGCAACCACCGATTTGCACTTGAGTATCGCCTGGCATCCCTGCTTTCCATTCAGCTTGTCAACTTTAATTCGGCAGGGCTAAGGCTCCATTTGTAAGCTAACCCGCATTTCGTTTCATGGGAATCGCTGCGCTCTCACAACTATTTTGTTGAATAATGCGTGCTTAGAAATCTTGTTTAAGGTGGCTTTGCAAAATCACTTCGTGTTCAGAAAATGAGCTCAGCCGCCGGGTTAAAAACATGCGCCACGACAGCCGCTGGGTTTAAAAAATGAACCTGGTATTGCAAAGCCTTATTTCAATGATTCCCAAATTCTACAATTCTACATTCAATTCAACATTCGAAATTCAACATTCGATATTCAATCCTTGTCTTTCAAAATAACATCATACAGGTCGGTTCTGCGGTCTTTCAGAATGCGCACGCTGCCTTTTTCATGCAACTCCCTGAGCAGGTCGAGGTCTACATCCACAATCAGAATTTTTTCCGTATTGGGGGTCGCTTCCGCTTTAATTCCGTTGGTGGGGAAGGCAAAATCACACGGGGTAAATACCACCGACTGGGCAAACTGGATATCCATATTATGTACCTTGGGCAGGTTTCCCACACTTCCTGCAACAGCCACGTAACACTCATTTTCAATGGCTCGAGCCTGCGAGCAATTTCGCACGCGGGAATAGCCGTTTTGCGTATCGGTCATAAAGGGCACGAACAATATATCGAGCCCCTGCAAGGCGAGCAGCCGGGTGAGTTCCGGAAATTCAATATCGTAACAGATCAGAATGCCGACTTTGCCGGCGTCCGTATCGAAGGTTTTGATCTGATTACCTCCGTGCATCCCCCAGGCGGATACTTCGGAAGGGGTGATATGAATCTTTTCGTATTTCTCGATCTCACCGTTGCGCTTGCACAAGTGGCCGACATTGTAGAGATGGCCATTGCGCAGCTCCGGCATGCTGCCGGTAATGATATTGATGTTGTAGGAGATCGCAAAATCGGCAAAGGTATCGCGCATGCGATCGGTGTAACCGGCCAGCTTGCGGATGGCTTCAACTTCCGACAGACGGTTGTAAGCCGCCATGAGCGGGGCATTGACATATTCGGGAAACATCAGGAAATCGGCTTCATATCCTGAAACGGCATCCACAAAAAATTCAATTTGTTCTTTGAGTCCTTCAAAACCGTCGTAGGAGCGCATCTGCCATTGAACCAGGCCCAGCCGGACGACCGATTTTTCCGGCTTAAAGGTTTTTGCAGGTTTTGTGTAATAGATATTGGCCCATTCCAGCAGCGCCGCATATTCCTGGGAGGAGGGATCGTTGGAGAGGTAATTTTTTACGATTCGCTTGACGGTAAAATCGTTGGCAAGCTGAAAATTCAGTACCGGATCATGAATTTCTTTGTGTTTGACTTTCCGGATGTACTCTTTGGCACTCAGCTCTTCATGGTATTTGTGGTAATTGGGTATTCGCCCGCCCAATACAATTCCCCTCAGATTCATGTCTTCACACAGATTTTTGCGATAGTCGTACATCCTGCGGCCCAGCCGCATCCCGCGATAATCGGGGTGGACAAACAGATCGAGACCGTACATGACATCGCCATCTTCGGAATGTGTATCAAAACTGAAATTTCCTGTAATCTCCGAATAGGTATGATCTTCCTCAAAACGGCTGTAATGGGTGATGAATGCAAGGGCGCAGGCGACAATTTTCCCATCCACTTTAATAACGATTTGTCCTTCGGGAAACAGAGACAAAAGCTTTTCCAGCTGGGGTTTTTTCCATTCGGGATTTTCAATATTCGGGTAGCAATCCTTCATCAACGCTTCGAGTTCATCGTAATCCGACAGGTCGAGAGTCTTCAGGTCAACTTTTTCAATGGCATTCATGGTTCTGGTTTATGTGAGTCGGATTGATTCTCCGGGCATTGAGTTGAAAGAATGATTTAAAACCTGAGAACGTTCAGCCTGTCGCACAACGTATATCTCCCGTGCAGCCCATAGTATGACCGGCATTAATTAATGGATAACCACC
>SKRC01000019.1 GCA_007118695.1 Balneolaceae bacterium
AAACCGTGAGCTGAAACTGAAAGAATTAAACAGGTCCTTGGAGGAACATGCCAGAGAGCTGGCCGTATCCAATGCCGAGCTGGAGCAGTTTGCTTTTGTGGCTTCTCACGATCTGCAGGAACCCCTCAGAATGGTAACCAGTTTTCTGACTCAACTGGAAAACAAATATGAGGATCAACTGGATGAAAAGGGAAAGAAGTATATTCATTTTGCAACCGATGGCGCCAGGCGGATGAGACAGATTATTCTGGATCTGCTTGAATTCTCAAGGGTAGGCCGCATTGATACGAAAAAAAGTGCCATTGATATGAATCAGCTCCTGCAAGAGATCGTAACCATTCATCGTGATACCATTGAAGATACACAGGCGTCGGTTACCTGGGAGACGATGCCGGACATAGTAGCGACAGAAGCCCCTATCAAACAGCTAATGCAAAATCTGATAGGTAATGCTTTAAAATATCAACCGGAGGGTAATCGGCCTGAAGTTCATGTCAGTTCCGGAGAAAATAAAGAATATTGGGAGTTTCGAATTAAAGATAACGGGATCGGAATGCGCGAAGAATATTTTGGTAAGATATTCAACATATTTCAGCGGTTGCACAACAAGGATACATACAGTGGAACCGGTGTGGGCCTTGCCATCTGCAAAAAAATCGTGGAAGGACATGGCGGTGAAATACGGGTTGAATCGGTGGAAGGAGAAGGGACGACGATCATTTTTACAATAGCCAAGTCATTGAATGGAAAAATAAAAAAATGACTCTATCGACTGTTTGGAAAATATATAAAAGTGCAATTATCCGAAATTGTACAAATCCCGATGATAAAGAAACAGGATTGCCCTATTGGCGTAATATCCTTTTTTCGACGATCATTATTTACCTGGTGCCATTATGCCTTATTGCACTGATACCCGGGTTGTATATGGCCTACCTGACGGACCTGCATCTTCTGATCTTTTTGGATCTGTTGGCTGTGGCTTCAATGCTTGTGATTGCATTTGTCCCCGGTATAGCTATACCCATTCGTAAGTTGATCTTTTCTTTAGTGCTCTATCTGGTAGCCCTGGCTCTGCTCTACTATCTGGGCTCTTTTGGCCCGGGTTTGTTGTACCTGTTGGGCTTAACGGTTTTTGTAGTTCTGATTTTCTAAGAACCTATCGGAATGTGGAGCGTTTACCTGAATACGTTTCTTTGTATCCTGTTCGGTTTTGTAATTTATTATGAATGGGGCCCAGGGGAAGTGGTATCTCATTATGAATTGGATACCTGGATTGCCGTTGCTTCAAGTCTGGTATTTTTATGTGCCCTTGCAGCCATTTTAATTCCCAAGCTTTTTAACGGGCTTCAGGCAACCATTGAAAAACAACAGAATCTGCAAGAACGGCTTGAAGATACCAACGCCAGGCTGAACAATGCGCAACATATCGGGAAGCTGGGATACTGGAGCTTTGACATGGAAACACAAGAGTTGTATTGGTCCGATGAAGTTTACCGGATTTATGAACGCGATCCGGAAACGTTCAAACCCAGCCTGGAAGCTTTTTTGGAAATTATCAAGCCGGAAGGTCAATATATTTGGGAAAAGGCCATGGAGCCGGTTATGGCGGGGGAAAAGAATTTGAATCTTCAGCACAAAATCGACCTGGAGAACAACAGAATCAAGTGGATTCAGGAACGTGCAGAACTCATCCGGGATAAAAATAACCGGCCGGTACGGCTGGATGGGACTTCGCAGGATATCACCCGGCTGAAATTATTGAACGATCAATTAGAGCAAAAAGCCACAGAACTGGAAGCCAGCAATAAAGAACTGGAACAGTTTGCCTATACCGCCTCTCATGATCTGAAAGAACCGCTACGGATGGTGAGCAGTTTTCTGGAGCGGCTTAAGAAAAAATATGATGGCCAACTCGATGAGAAAGGACACATGTACATTCATTTTGCAGTAGATGGCGCTAGGCGAATGACAAAATTGATTGATGAACTTCTGGCGTATTCCCGGGTTGGAAGAGTTACAAATGAGCTTGAAGAAGTCGATTTGAATGAGTTGCTTGATGAAATTATAAAATCAATTGCCGGAGACAGTGATCAGGCTAATGCGGAAATTATTTATGATGACCTTCCGGTAATAAAAGCAGTACCGGTATCCATGAAAATTCTGTTTCAGAATCTGATTTCCAACGGGTTGAAATACCAGAAAAATGAGAGCCGGCCAAAGATTGCAATTAAATCAGACGATTTGGATTCCCATTGGCAGTTTACGGTGATCGATAATGGGATAGGAATTAAAAAAGAGTATTTCGAACAAATATTTAAGCTTTTCAGCCGATTGCATTCAGATGACGAGTATTCAGGAACGGGTATGGGATTGGCCATCTGCAAAAAAATTGTAAATCAGCATGGCGGGGAGATATGGGTGGAATCGGAGGATGGAAATGGGAGTGAATTTTATTTTACAATTTCCAAGAATATTTGAGTATAGAAATTGACAAAATGTAAAAAATCAATATAAATAATAATTTTATATAAATTAATTGTAAAAATTAAAATAAAATGAATGATACGAAGTTTGTGGTTTGTTCTTTTGATTATATAAACGTTGAAAAATAACATTATGAAACCGATTGATATCCTGTTGGTTGAAGACAATGAAGGTGATATTGTATTGACCACGGAAGCCCTGGAAGAAGGAAAAATAAAAAATACGATTTCTGTGGTAAAAGACGGTTGGGAGGCTATTCAATACCTGGAAAAAAAAGGGGATTACGTGGGAGCAACAACACCGGATCTGGTACTGCTTGATATCAATATGCCCAAGATGAACGGCCATGAAGTGCTTAAAAAGATCAAGTCGAACCCGGATACCAGGCATATTCCTGTAATCATGCTAACCACCTCTTCATCGGAAATGGATGTGATGAAATCCTATCAATGTCATGCCAATTGCTATATTACAAAACCGGTTGATGTAAACGATTTTCTGGAAGTGATATCCACCATAGAAAATTTCTGGATTTCGATTGTACAGTTACCTTCAACGAATAAAAACAGATGACAGCTTTGCAGGATCGAATATCGGTTTTGGTGGTTGAAGACTATCAGGGCGACTTCTTTTTGATAGAGGAATATCTGATTGACAAATTTATCAGGCCGGATGTTTTTCACGCAAAATCCTTTGCCGGAGCCAAAGAGATACTCACTTCGGGAGATCAACCGGATGCCATACTTTTGGATTTAACATTACCGGATGCCAGTGGTGAGAATCTGGTAAAAGAGATAGTGAACCTGGCCGGCCATACTCCGGTAATCGTTTTAACCGGTTATGGTAACCGGGAATTTGGTGTGAAAACCCTGGCCATGGGGATATCCGATTACCTGCTGAAAGATGAATTGAATGAAGAGCTTTTAAAACGCAGCATTTCCTACAGTATCGAGAGAAAAAAGGTCATGAAATATTTGGAAGAATCGGAAAAACAGTATAAAGACCTGTTTGATCTTAACCCGGAGCCGATGTGGGTATTTGACCATCAAACACTAAAGTTTCTGGATGTTAATAAAGCAGCGGTTGAGCATTACGGCTATTCAGAACAGGAGTTCCTGAACATGTCGATCCTGGACATCAGTCCGGATATGGAAGCAGATCGTCTTGAGAATTTTTTGTCACAGAAATGGACCTCACCGGACAGGAATATGGGAATCTGGAAGCATCGAAAAAAAAATGGTGATTTGATAGATGTGGAGATCAGTGCGAACGATTCATTATTTGAAGGCAAGCCGTCCAGGATCGTTCTGGCCAGGGATGTCACTGAAAAAATAAAGCAGGAAGAAATCATCCAAAATTCACTCAAAGAGAAGGAAACCCTGCTTGCCGAGATTCACCACCGGGTGAAGAACAATCTGGCGGTGATATCTGCAATGCTCCAGCTTCAGGCCGACCATGTGGATAATCGGGATCTTTCAAACCGGTTGTTTGAAAGTATGGGACGTATCAAAACGATAGCAAATATACACGAGCACCTGTATCTGTCCGACAACTTCTCAAACATTGATTTTACTGAAAATATCAGGGAGCTGGTCGGTATGATCATTGAGACATTTGAGCACGACACCGTCATAGATGTGAACTATGAATGCGACAAGAGTCAATTGAATGTAAACCAGGCCATTCCTTGCTCGCTAATCATCAATGAGGTAATTACAAACAGTGTAAAACACGCATTCAATGGAAGGGAGAAAGGCAAAATTTCCATCCGTTTGAAAAACAAGGAAGATCGAATCCACCTTATTATCGATGACGACGGAATTGGCATTCCCCTCTCCCTGGATGAGGATGAATCCCTTGGGCTGCAGATTGTCTCGGTATTATCCCGGCAGTTAAAAGCTGATTATGAGTATAAAAAACGGAAAAATACCAAAGGAACCCGCTTCACCCTGAATTTCAGCAAAGCTGAAATCAAAGGCAGCAGCAGTTCCCATTTAATTTGATTGTTGGCCTGATTGCTGAATTCCGGACAGATCAATAGGCCATATCTGTTTCCTTTTCTTTTTGCTTATCTTTTTCCATCTTTGGAGCTTCATCAGTGTTGTCTGCCTCGTTTGATGTGGTGCTTTTCCCATTTTGAGAGGTATGGATCAATCCTTCAATGACCGCGTGCTCTTCAATGACAAGAGCAGGAGTGTAAATATCTCCATCGATGACAGCGGTTTCCTGAACGGTTATTTTCCCATTGCTTCTCAGGACTCCAGTTACATGGCCGGAAACATAGATTTCATTCGCAATAATATTTCCGTTGATCACCCCTTTCTTGCCGACATATAGGGTTCCATCCACATGTACATCACCGTCAATGGTTCCGGAAATTCGTACATCGGAAGCAGATGTGTAGGTTCCATTTACACGTACTGCTTCACTTAATACGTTGTTTAATGCCTGATTACCTTGTGTCTTCTGTTTCATGTTATTTCAAAGTTAATTTAGATGGGCTCTCAGCAGTGTGATCAGGTTAATATAGTCGGACATGACCATACCAATGCTCTTCTCACTCCTGTAGATTGCTATTACCCCTTATGTTTACCTAATGCGCCTGTACCAGACGTCTTGTTTAATTAATGAATATTTACGCGTAACACTTCTGAACAAACAATAAACTGAATCAGCAGGTGAACTCAAAAAGGTTAAGTATTTCTAATGTGTTTCTATCGACCTGAACTATCAAATTCACTTTTAGGCGGGAGAAGGTGGGACAATTTGCAAACAGCCTCAACAAACCTGTAGCAGGGTGTAGAATCACTTATTGGTTATTTGGTTATCTAAAATTAGCCATAAAATATGAATTAATTTCTATAAATACTTGATATTGTTAAATATATTCATTTATTGATTCATTGCTAGACACTGCAAATGCAACTGCTGACCAGACCAAAATTTTTGAAATAGTTACAGAAATTTTGTTGATTGAAAATAGTCTCTATATTTAATAATTAAGTCATCGGGGTTTAGAAAGACTTTCGCAGAATATAATCTAACCAACGACAGATTAAAGGAGGCTAACCATGCAAAAAGACTCTTCCTTCTATGCCCTGGCTCTGAGCGGCGGGGCTGCAAAAGGATCTTACCAGGTTGGCGCATTAGTGAAACTGAAACAACTCGGTGTCGAATTTCAATTTGTCAGTGGAGTAAGCGTTGGAGCTCTCAACGCTTCAATGTTGGCTACAGGGCAGCTTGAAAGATTGGTTGATGTATGGGAAAAGACCCGGCAGAAGGATATCATTAAACACCGGGGGTGGGTGAGGACCGGCTTACGATGGTTGGGGCACAAAATCGGTGTAATTAAACCACCGGAAGCTTTCTACGACACTGAAAAATTGGAAAAGCTGATCCGGAATGAACTGAAGGGAAAAAATGTGCAATTTCCATTTTCAGTGGGGGTTGTTGACCTGGGTTCAGGGCGTTACCACGACATTAGGTACGACACCGGGCATCAGCTCACTGAAGAAGATTGCCAGATGATATATGCCAGTGCAGCGATACCGGTTTTTTTCGATCCGATGCGCACAAAAAACGAACTATGGATGGATGGAGGCGTGCGAAATATCACACCTTTAGCAAAAGCTGTGCGCCAGGATCCAGATCTCGTGGTCATCATACCCACCGAATCTTATGGTGACCCGCATGGAGCGAGTCCTTTCAGAGATGTGGACCCTAATTCGATTCGGGCTATAGACGAGATTGGTTTCCGTGCTTTGAATATTCTGCTTAACGAGATATTTCGAGAGGATATCAAACGGTTTCTCACTGTCAATCATAATGTATTGCAACACAGGGAAGCACTCCTGGAACTGGGGGTTGAAGATCCCGGCAGCCTGACCAACCTGAAAGGCAGGCCGCTTAAATACTTTGAACCGGTATTGATCGATCCGGAGGAATCCCTCGGAGACGGGATGGATTACAGCCGGGAAAGTTTCGAAAAGAGATTTGAAGCCGGAGTGAGGGATGCGGAAAATGCCTGGAAGTCCCGGCAAAGTAGCGAGGATTTGATTGCGGGAAAAGAGTAAGGCAGGTTAAAGAGTCCTTTTGTATTTGGAGGAATTACAAAATCTATTGCTCAGTATTTCAACTGGCAATAAACTATAACGGTGATCGCGGCCTCGAAGACGGCGAATACGTCAAGAACTACCTGGTTGACGGAATCGTTGTCGTCCCCGAACGGATAGATGATACCGGATGGGTAAAGCATCTCGGAATGAGTGAGAGAATTTATGAATGGGTGAATGAGTCGATGAATGATTCCTTCATGTACCCCGATCTGCTTTAAGGCAGCTCTACATCCAGCTCTGAGAAAACGTTCTGCACGCGATTGATAAGGGTTGTTGTAGCACTTCCTGCAAACAACAACCCCACGATGTTGTTCTGCTGGTCAAGGACTACCGAACCGCTGTCGCCTCCCTGGCTCATGGCTCCGGCCTGCAACTGATCTTCAAACACGGCTATACGATTGGATCCGAAGTTAACACGCGCTGTCACATCCACCTGTTCGATGGTTCCTGTGGTCAAACCGGTTGTCCGGCCGCTTTTTTGGATATTCATACCCAGGGTTCCTTCGGCCATGCCGCTGATTGTCCCGATCTCCAATATTTCGTTGAGCACATCATCAGGGGTATTGGGTTCGGCAATGGCACAATCCACCGTATTATTCTCTGAGGATATCCTGTACTGACGCAAACGGGTTTTGCTTCCGGTGAGCGCAGCCAGGCTGTTTAATATACTGGTGAAAGTTGCAGCCACAGGGCAGTCCACCCCGCCATTGCCATCTCCTTCAAACCGGATCGGCACATAGTCGCTGAGTTTTGCGATTTCATCCTCTGGCCGCCGGCCACTGTCGTGAGGGCCTGGCTGCAGAATGGGGTCACCGGCTGAAGCGTCATTACTATTGGCCAGCACATGGTTGTTGGATAAAATGTAAAGCATATTTTTTTTCTTCACGATGCAGCCCAGGGTGCCGGCTGAGATATGATAATGAGCAATACTCACACCGCCCGGTGCCGGACGAAATCTGGAAGTCCGGTCCTGAAATATGGTATATGGTCCTGTGGGAAGGACATCTGTTGTAATGCCATCGATTGTGGGCTCTATTCGGTCTTTAGCCCGGAGTTTATTGAAAGATTTTTTGTTCC
>SKRC01000065.1 GCA_007118695.1 Balneolaceae bacterium
ATCGCAATAAATACCGGTATGCGAAAAGCCAACCTGATGTCTGCTGTTGGTGTTGTCGCTGGATTCACTGCCTGCAAAATTTTGTCAACCGGTTTTTGTTACATGAACCGGATAGTCATATACATTGAAGAGCCGTTCCCACGACCGGTTAGTGCTCAATCATTGATCCGGGTTCCCAATACTACGGCACTTATCTGATATATGCTATTTTTTACCGGATTTGGCTGACGATCTGTTCTTGGCCTCTATCCACCGCGACATATACCGGGTGCTGGCCATGGTATGATGCATCAGCATGGCACCGGTAAAGTTGTTAATGCGGTGCTGTTCCAGGCGGTTGTACAGATTTATAATGCGTGATATCAGTTCGGTTTTAAAATTTTCAGCCGGAAAACGTTCCTTGATGATCTGAAATCCGTCTTCGACCGCTTTTTGCCAGGCCATCCGGTCTGTGTATAGGATAACGGCTGCCTTTGCAATTTCTTTCGGTTGATCCGCCCCGGCTATCATGCCGCTCCATGGCAGATCACCGGCTATCCCTTCAGCGCCGACTTCAGTGGTCACGCTGGGCGTGCCGTACTCCATCGCCTCCACCAGTTTTCCTTTCAGGCCGGCGCCGAACCGCAGCGGCGCCAGGCATACCCTGGCCTTCCCGACCACGTCCCCGGCATTCTCCGCCCTGCCCCTGATCAAAAAGCCGGTATCCGGGTCATGCAGATCCAGAGCCTTTTGCGTGGGATAGGCGCCATATAGATGCAGCTCGGCATCCGGCAATTGCCTCCGGATCAGCGGCCAGATCTCCTTCTTCATAAACAACACCGAATCGACATTCGGTTCATGGCGAAAATTCCCGATATGAATAAAATGGCTGCGCGAATCAAACCCGGCCCGCCCTGGGCCTGCCGGCGTATCAACCGGCTGCAACATGAAAGGCAGGTAGTGAAGCAGGTCCCGGTCCACATCAAAAACCGACTGCAGCAGCTTCATTTCCGCCTCTGATATGATCAGGGACAAATCAGACCGGTAAATGGAGGCGATCTCCCGTCTGGCTGTTTCGTCTGATAATAACCGTTCCGGAAAAAATGCCTCTCCCCATTTCAGTGCATTCTTTCGGGATCGGCGCAGGCAATGCAAGTCTTCGGTGTTTAGAATCCTCAGGGCATCCGGACACTGCCCGGCCACCCGCCAGCCGAACTGTTCTTCCGTCATAAACCGGTCGAAAATGACCATGGCCGGCTGAATCTCCCGGACAAAGCCATCAAACCGGTTGCTGTTCACTTCGATGCCGGCGCAGTCGATACCCAACGACTCCAGGTCGGCCATATAACCGGATGAAGCTGCTGCCGATGCGAACGTGATCGTTGCTCGCTGCGACTGAAACAGATCGATGAGCTGCATCATCCGCCTGCCGGCAGCCGACGAACCAGGTTCCGGCCAGACATGGCCGATGATCAGAATTTTTTTCGATTCAAACATTTAACCTGCAACATGAAAAATTACGAATTGCTTTGACCGCCCATTACCATCCATTAATGATATTAAGTATAATCGGTTCAATTCACTGGCCTTCCGGGTTGGCAAACCATTGGAGGTAAATCTCCGGTTGAAACCCCGATGGCTCGGCCTCGGAGAAGCTCATTGTGGAAATTACAAAAAATGATGATTCCGCAGATGTAACAAGTGAGAAGATCAACAATACAGAGCGCCCATTTTTGGCTGCTTGTAACACATTCCTAAGTAAAGGATAAAGGTGCTATTTCGTATTTGTAATAGAAACCGGATACACATTTTACAAAATAAGCAAGGGCATCCAATTTTACAGATATTTAGTGTTATGTCAACCATACTTATGCGGGCCTCCCGACATCTTGCCGGGATTCTTTTTACTCCTGCCTTCTTTAATAAAATTGCACGCAGCTATGAATATGCACCTATGTTTCGCATGGCCAGAAGAAAAATTCCCTTCGGTTTACCTCACAACGAGCGGTTAAAACGACACTAGTCTGTTGGGGGCTGAACCGGGGCAGGACAAATGCCCCCGTTTACCTGGCATTAAACTGGTAACTCACACCAAAACTGATGTTCATTAAACTGTGCTGAAAATCAGGCTCCCCGGCGATGGAGCTGGATGCGCCGACGTTCATATTAAGCTTGATCCGGTCCCATCCCAATTGCATGAACACAGACGGCTCCCAAAACAGTGGTGTTGAGGGGTCCGAAATAACATCCGGATTACTGCCAAGTTCGCGGATTTCATCGTACTGAATAATAGCCAGTCGATTTACAAATCCGATATCGAGCAAACGGCTCTGAAAGGCGACATTACCCTGTATAAACGGTTTTATGTATCCGCCTTCGGAATGAATATTCCTTTGTGAATCTCCAAACCTGTATCGTGAAGTACCCACACCTGATCCCAGGCCCAAACCACCGGATCCTTCCAGGACCATATTGGATATGGGCCGCCACATGGTTCCTGCACCCAATTCAAAATAACGGTGTTTCGAGGGCTCCAGCTCATCCTCCCGTTCCTCCTGGCTGCCCATCAATCCGCCATAAAGGAAAAACCGGTCACTGAGTGCATAAGCGCCCTGCAACTCCGCTCCGCTGAAGCCTGCACGCAGTGATACTTTTGAGTCCCCCTGTTCCTCGAGCATGGGGGTGTTTGCCGAAGAATGCTGATAAATGGGAGCACAACCCGAGAGTACCCAAATGGATACGAGCAGCAACACCGATAAAACACCTTTCATCCAAGCCATCATTTCCACCAACTTGTAGTTTGTAATTAATCTGCCGTTCAAAAAATTAAACCAGCTCATAAAATAAAAAGATATGGCAATTTTGCCAGTTGATGTATAAATAGTCATGGGTCTTGAGTCTTGAGTAGAGAAAAGCTGAAAGTAAAAAGTGTTGGGTAGCCTGTATTCCCGACGGTCGCGTCGCTCCAACCTACATGCATCCTGTATCTTGTAATAAAGCATTCAAACATACATACAAGATCAAACCTATATAAGCTCCTGCACCACAAAACAGCATCTGGTATCTTGTATCTCGTAATAAAACGTCTAAACTAGTTTTCGAGAGTAAATCCTGACGGTACTTCAACACTACAAAACCGACAAATCCTGAATCACGTTGCCTCCCTCCGGTAAACCGCTGCCTCCCAAATGAATGTGCGTGAAAAACCTATTCGGGTAAATCCTTTACTTTGTATTTGCCGGTCAATTTCTTCCGGCGGATGCAGATAAGTTCGAAAATCACTTCTGCGGAGTTTAAACCAAAGGTTCCCAATGGCAATGGCTATTCGTGTACCCATACGATCCCTCGGGTAGACCAGTCCATAATATTTCAGGGCTTTATCGAGGGATTTCCCGATCAGTTTTTCCCTGTCCGGATAGCAGCAGACTACCCGGTCCAGGGTTACCACATCTGCCGGTTCCAGGTCGTCATCGATATCCGTAAAATCCCCGAATCGATAGGTTATTCTGTCGGACAGGCCTCTTTCTTCTGCCTCCTTTTGCGAAACCTCCAGGTAGCCGGTGGATGCATCGATATGTGTGGATTTACCGATCCCGTTTTTTAAAAGCTCAAAAGAAATGGCGCCGATGCCGCCGCCGATATCCAGCAATGTCTTGCCTTCCAGGTTTTCACTCTCCTGCCTGCGAATCGGCTCCAGCATCAGACGGGTCGACTTATTTGGGCCTTTCTTATGATAACGCCTGAGTTCCCTGGCAGCCGTCTTCTTGCTGAACATTTCATCGGCTCCCTGGCAGTGATTACAACAGGTCATGTTGGTTATTGTTTTTTAGTCGTGAGTCGTTAGTCGTGAGTTGTTGCCCGCGGTCTCTCCACAAATTGGCCAGGAACGAGCCGGAAATGTTCATCCAGGAACCGAAGACATCCGGGGCCAGGCCAAATGCAAATTTAAATATGGATTTCATCACCTGTCCGGAAAGAAAGGTTCGCAAAGAAACCTAGATTCACATGCATATTCATGACTTTTGATGTTTGTACTTATAGCAGTTTGTTGTGTTTGATGATACATCCGGGCAATTGATATACACCGGGTTCGTGTAGATATACATAAAACCTGTATGATTCACCAAACTCATTTTTTGCACGCGAAGCGAAACCTTTAACTCCCTGTAGCATAAAGATTTTACTCTTAATTATGAAAATCTAACTACGGTTTTATCAAAAATTAATCAATTTTCTTATGCAGTTATTCGTTTTCCGGAGAGTAAGCCGGACAATGAGAGAGCAACACGCGGGGCTATGCAGGTTTTAGTTTCATTCGCGAAAATCCAGGTTTAGCAAAAATAAAACGACTACATATCATGCAGACAGGCCATAAAATCATCGTAACCATCATACTGATGCTGCTGTGCGGCACCCTTTATTTGCCGGAGGCTGAGGCACGGCAAATCTCTGAAAAGGAAAAAATCGACTATCTGATCTCCTATGTGGAAAACTTGTCCGGGGCAGTCTTCATTCGAAATGGAAGCAGTCATACCCCCGCAGAGGCCGCCAGCCATCTTCGAACCAAACTTCGATCATCCCGACGAAGTGTGTCAACCGCTGAGGATTTTATACAGATATGCGCAACAAAATCCTCGATTACCGGCCGTAAATACATCATCAGCTATTCCGATGGCAGGTCGTATGAGGCCGGATCATACCTGCGCAAGGTTCTTGTTGAACTTGAAAACGAGAAGGATGAAATAACGGATTAAGTACCTGCTGATTTGAACGTTTATTCCGCACACACAGCACCCGTTATGGAACCAGGCCCCCGGAGGAGGATTACTATCTGATTCTGTTCTCACCACAAAAGCGGGAACCAATGGCGGATAATGCAACAGGCCCGGAGATTTGAGATCCGATCCATTACATACCAGAAAAAACTGGCAACCCATACTGAAATTTTGCTTTATGGTTGTAACCGGTTGACCAACTGCAATTTTCCGCAATTTGATAACACCAGGATTTTCCTGCATTTCGGGGCTGTAAACACCGCTTTTCAAATATCATTGTAACGATTCCGGAACATAGCCCTCTTTTATGACTATAACATTAAGGTAGAAAGCTAACGAATGAGCAAACTGAAAAATGTTTTTTCTGAAAATCATAAACCTGCTGCAACACGAATATTTAACAGGCTGGCAGATGCATTTAAACAAAGAAACGAAACGGGGTTCAACGGGTCCTATATAACACCTGATTTACCGACGCTTCGCCTGCGGTATATGGTGGATGACTATGAAGAATTATTCGGGAAGGAAGAAGCCGGGGAACAATAAAACGGTCAGGGAATAAAAAAGTGTGATTTATCAACAATATTAAAATTGTCTCATAAACCCGGCATTTATATAGCCGGTGCTGGCATAAAATCAATTAATAGTGTATGATAAGGGCAGAAAAAAATTATCATTTATCCCATTGTGTATAAAGAAAATCCAAAAAATACGGATAAGCTTTATCTGAAGCTCGCTGAGACTTTGTTCGATTCCAATAAAAGGAAGAAGAACGGACAAGTATGGGATTCAGAATTACCGCTGCTCAGACTCTGTTACATGATAGATGATTACGAAGAACTTTTTGAACAGAAAATCGCCTCCTCCATACATGGCTGATCCGGCCAGGCAAACCGCCACCCCCTCGCCATGATACGGCCAGTCTATCCACCCACCCACTCGTCATGATCCAGCCAGTCTGACCACCCACCCGTACGTCATTATCCAGCCAGGATAATCGCCTCCGCCCACTGCCACTGGCGACTGGCGACTGATAACTGAAACACTGAAAACCGCCATTACCAACTGTCAACTGCAACTGCACTGACACACTGTAGCCCTGACACACTGTAACACTGTAACACTGTCACTGCTCACTGCTACTGACTTCTGACTTCTGACTTCTTATTCCTGACTTCTTATTCCTGTCTGCAACTGCCAACTGATCACTGATAACTGCCACTGCCAACAGTGGTGAACACCCCTCACGATCAGCCGGGAACATCCGCCTGATCGGTCTCCCCTCTTGGGAGATGTCCCTGCCAACTGTAACTGCACTGACACACTGCAGCACTGACACACTGACACACTGGTAACTGGTAACTGGTAACTGGTAACTGGTAACTGGTAACTGGTAACTGAATAAACATTTTTCCCAACCTGCATTATTTCTGACAAAAACTGTATAATTTGCAAAAGACAAATAACCTGTACCGACCAAACCGAGAGTCATGATCCGTTTTCATCAGGGAAACATCCTATTGCTCATCCCTCTGCTTGGGTTGATCTTGTTTTTCTCCCCGGATTCACTCAACGCACAGAGATCCGGTGAAACGAGCGGGCGGTTCTATTCAATTCAGCAAAACAGCACCAGCACGCTTGAAACCTACGGGGATACACTCTGGACCGGGCCGGGCCTCAACCGATGGATTGAAAACGGAATGGACTGGTATGTGCCCGAAAACGCCGATTCCGTCTTTACCGGCCGCGGGCGTGTCTTTTCCCTGTCTGCCGGCCGGGATACGGTACTGGCCGGAATCGGCTATACATCCACACAGGGCGGACAGGATGTCCAAACCGCCATCGGGTATTACCGGAGCCTCAACGGAGGACAGAGCTGGTCGTTTCACCCGTTTCCGCTCGACCCGGACCCCCTCCCCGGGGAATGCGACCCGGAAGAGTCCGCCTATCAACCCGGATGCGATATCCCGTTTACCTACGGGGAATTCGAATACCGCCGGATCGCCTTCACCGTCCCCCAGCAATCTCCACCGTTTGAAGTCGATTTTTCGGGTGATACGATCCTGTCCGTCAACTGGGCCTCCGGACTGATCAGAAGCCGCGACGGCGGCAACAGCTGGGAGCGACTGATCCTGCCGCCCTCCACCGAAACCAGCCTGACCCCTGACCGGGAATACGAGTGGGCCTCTCAGACAAGAGACGGAGAGCCGCTGAACCGGTATGACCCGCGCTTTGACAATAACCTGCTCGGATTCGGCCTGCTGATTGACAGCTCCCGCAGGGTCTGGGTGGGGACGGCAGCCGGCATCAATATTTCCGGGAACGCCCTGAGTGCACCGGCCGACAGCATCAGCTGGGCCCGGACAACGTTCACAGGCGAACCCGATGGGTTGATGGGGAACTGGATCATCAAAATACGTGAAGAGCCGGTTACGGGGCGAATCTGGATGACCAACTGGGCTTCCGATCCGGAAAATCGCGACGGTTTCGGGCTGGTCTCCACGGATGATGGCGGCCAGACGTTCTCACACCACCTGGAAGGGGTCAGGGTGAACGACATCGGTTTTCACTCGGGAATCGTGTTTGCCGCATCGGATGATGGCCTCTATATCTCCGGCGACAATGGCAATTCCTGGGAGCTGATGGAGCAGATCACCAGTCCCAACACGTTTATCCGGCAGGGCGCCCGGTACCTGTCGGCTGCGGCAACCGGTCAGAGGATCTGGATCGGAACAAACGACGGTCTGGCCTCCAGCGGTGACGGCGGGATAAACTGGGAAATTACCCGCGTTGATTTTCCCCTTCGCGGCGGCAATGTGTATCAGCCGGATGCCCCGGATGTGAATGCCTATGCCTATCCCAATCCATTCTCTCCGTCCAGGCATGATGTATCCCGGATCAAATTTGAGGTCAGACAGCAGAACCGCGTTCGGATCCGTGTCTTTGACTTCGGCATGAACCTGATCCGTGACCTTGAAAACAGAACCATGGCCCCCGGCACCTATGAAACCTATTGGGACGGGCGCGACCGGCACGGCAGGCTGGTCGATAACGGCCCCGTTTTCTACCTGATTGAGGAAGGCGGCAGAAAAACCAGCGGAAAAATACTGGTGCTCGATTGAACAGAATCTCCCTCCATATCGCTCTCCTGGCCTGTTTCACCCTTCTCGGGCCGTTGATACTCAACACCGCAGTGGTTTTGGCACAAAGCGGCGGATATAGCGGATCGTTTCAGCGCATGGGGTTCGGGCCCAGGGGCATGGCCATAGGCAATGCCATGACGGCTGTAACGGGCGAGGGCGTCTACGGATACTACAACCCGGCTCATGCAGCGGCTGCGGCCGGGCGAAGGCAGCTGGACATCTCGACCACCATCATGGAATTTGACCGGAACCTGAACATGGCCAACGCTCATTTTCACCTGCCGCCGGCGGCCGGCATCGGCATCTACCTGCTTCACGCCGGCGTGAGCGATATCGACGGAAGAAGCAGCAGCGGCTATCATACCGGCACCCTCTCCACCAATGAGTTTCAGCTTGGAACCCAATTCGGCCTGCGCTTTCATGAACGGATTCAGGGCGGTATCGGGCTGAAATTCAATATGGCACGCTATCATGAAGAGCTGGACAGCGCAACATCGTTTGGCATCGACCTGGGATTAAAGGCGAACATCACAGACAGAATTACGACCGGCTTTGTTGTCCAGGATTTGCTGGCATCCTACCAGTGGCACGCCAGTGAATTGTACGGGGATGATTTCAACCGGGTGTCGAACCATCATTTCCCCGTCCGGTTAAAAACGGGGGCAGCCTTTCAGCTTCATGAAACCTTGCTTTTAGCGACAGAGATTGAAAGGAGAATTCACAGGCCTGAAACGGCTGACAACGCGATCAACACGACTTTTTTGCGGGCCGGGGTCAGTTACCGGATGCACGAACGATTTACCTTTCGAAGCGGCATCCGCATTCATCAGCCGGGCAGCGATCCCGTCTCAGCCCTGTCGGCAGGATTTTCCATTCACCTGCCCTTTGACCGGTTTTCACCGTCTATTGACTATACTTTTGCCGAAGAAACAAACAAAGTTGCGAATTTGCATGTATTTGCGTTAAGATTACTCCTATGAAAAAGACCCCCATCAGATCATACAGGCTGTTTCACATTCCCGGAGTCAGAACCATTCCGGCCGCGATGGCCATCATTATGCTTTGCATGCATACCGGCCATGCCCAGGATACCGGAACCGGCCTCGATTTTTTGAACATTTCCCCCTCCACCTCGCTGCTCGGCATCTCCGAAGCTCAGACGGCGACACCGTCGGGCGCCGGCTCGATTTATTCGAACCCGGCCCTGCTGGCATTTGAGGAGAGATCGGTCCTCGATTTTTCGTACACCCTCTGGATAGCCGACGTTCAAAACCAGTTTGCCGCCGCCAGTTTTCGCCGGGGCCATTCAGCGATCGCCTTTGGCATTTACAATTCCAGTTCCGATGAGTTTGAAGCCAGGGATCAGGCAGGGCCACCGGCGGGCGTATTCTCCATCGGTTACCTGTCGATTTCCGGCGCCTACGCATACCGGCTGGGCGCGCTCGCCGTGGGCGTAACCGGCCAGTACCTGCGCGAAGAGGTTTTTCAGCACAGGGCAAACGGGTATTCCCTGAGTTTCGGCTCAGCCCTGTCGCTGTTTAACAACCGGGTGAGGACAGGAATGGCCCTGATGAACGTGGGCGAAATGCAGGATCTGAATGAAGAGGCGACCCTGTTGCCGACGACCCTTCGATTTGGCGTCGATGCCCAATTGATTGATTTCACCACCGCCCGGCTCGATGATCTGCCCATACTGGTATCGCTGCACGCCGATTATGTGCAGCCCCTCGAGGATAGCCCGTCATCCGATTTTATCGGCAGCGACCGACGTGACCCTTTTTTCAATGTGGGCATAACCGCCGACATAGCTGATACCTTTCAGTTGCGGTCCGGCTACAAGTTCGGGCCAACGGAACGTCCATTCAGCTTCGGGGCCGGTATTATGATAGAACCCGCAAAAATCAACTATGCACTCGTGCCCTTTACTACGGGATTCGGGACGGTGCATTCCATCGGATTACAATATTTTTTCTGATAATTTCATGGATCAACCCAACTCTTTCCGTGAAATCCTGAACAAGCTGTCTCCTGATTGCGAGATTCTCTATGTATTGCCGGCATTCAGTGAGCAGAGAAAGACTTCCGATTATCTCTACCTGCTGCACAAGGAGATGATCCTGGGTAAAGAGAAGCCGGAGGTTATTGGAATCCATGAATGGCAATACTTCCATGTTGCCTGGTCGGCTTTGAATAACAAAGAGACTGTTGTTCACTGTAATTGGATTGAGGCGCGGGATTATCGCTCCCTGGCCAGGATTCTTTACCTCTGGGCCTGTTTGATAATCTATAAGAGAAAAGGCGGAAAAATTGTCTGGACCATTCACAACAAGGTACCGCAGGGCCGGTCCGTAAGATGGCTCAACAGGAAATTACAGAAATGGCTTACAGGCAAAGCCGATGTTCTGAGGGTACACTGCAAAACCGCCGCCGCTGAGATGGCTGATTATCTTCATATTGATGAGTCGCGCTTCACCATCCTCCCCCACCCGCGTTTCCCGGCTTACCTGCTGCCCCGAACAGCGGCTATTGAGGCCATCAACCAGCGGTTCGGGTTTTCCCTGCAATCCCGGAATCAGATCTACCTGATGTTTGGCAATATCGGCTCTCATAAGCAGATCATTGAGACGATCGATATTTTCCAGGAGCTCTCTGTCAATAAAAAACTGTTGATCGTCGGCCCGGTCAAACAGGGGCACCTCAAGTATTATCACAAAATTAAAAAACTGCTTAAAAAAACCCGGCCTGATATCTATATCTTGCCAAAAGTGATCAAAGCCGATATCGTACCGGAATTTTTCAATGCTGCCGATTTTTGTGTATTTAATTATGGTGATATCCTGACTTCAGGCGGGGTGGAATTGGCAAGAAGTTATCAAAAAGCTATAATTGCACCGGCAAAGGGGTGTCTGAAAGAAATGGAAGACAATGAGAATGTCAATCTGTTTCGCACCGGGGAAGAGTTTAAAAAGCTGCTAACCGACTCGTAATACGTTAAATGCAGAACATCCAAAAAACCTACACGAAAGCATACTGGTTCTTCCTTGGCGATGCCGGAGTCAGAATCCTCGGATTCATCACCACGGTTTTGCTGGCCAGGACGCTTGGCGCCTCGGAATACGGCCTGCTGACCATTGCTGTTGCCATTCTCGGGTTCTCCAGCTGGTTCTCGGATCTCGGTTTAAATACACTGGGGACCCGTATCCTGGCACAGCCACCGGAAAAACGATCCTACCGATCATTTGAAATATTCCGGATCCGGATCATCCTGGGCATCGTTGTCCTGTTTTCGGTAAGCACCGTTATCTGGGGAACCCATTTTGAATCCCCCTATACCGGGCTGATCATTCAACTGTTTCTGCTTTCTTTGATTCCCCAGGCAATAGCGCTCGAATGGTACTTCAACGGCACCCGGAATTATTCATGGATTACCCTTTCGCGCCTGGCCCAGTCAGCGGCCTACCTGTTGATGATCTTTTTCTTTATTGAGGACTCCGGCCTGATGATGGTTCCCGTATACTATCTGATTGCGGCCATGATTGCCACGTCCATTCTGTTTGCCGTGATGCCGGTCAGGGATAAACTCAAAGGCGACTGGCCGACATACCCCAAAGTCCGGGAGATGATCATTTCGGCCTTGCCGCTGGGCCTGGGAAGCCTGTTTTCCCAGGTGGTCATATTTATGCCGCCGCTGGTCATTGGCTACTATTTTGGGTTCCGGGAGGCGGGATGGTTTGGTGTTGCCTTTAAAATCATCCTGCTTTTTATCCTCGTCGACCGATTTCTGATCCGCCTGCTGCTTCCCGACATGGCCATCCTCTGGCGGGACAACCGCACCAAATTGAAAAAGAATCTGCAGATATCCCTTCACTGGCTGCTGTTTTCGGGATCTTTTTTTGCCATTATCCTCCACACAGGATCTGAATTTTTCATCAACGTCCTGTTCGGCAATGAATTTGCTGAATCGGCCCTGCTGCTAACCATTCTGACCCTTTACCTGCCGCTTGTTTTTCTCAACAGCATTTTCTCCTATGGCCTGCTCACATCCGGCCACGATACGGCATACCTGAGAAGCGGGCTGACCGGGGGCATAGCCTCCTTTTTTATCATACTGCTGATCGCGTCCGTCGGCAGTCTGACGTGGGTAACCTGGGCGGTTGTCATTGCCGAGGCGATCGTTGTACTGTCGTTTTACCTTGAATTCAGGCGCCTGGCCGACCTGGAGATCTTCACCCCCATGATCAAACTGCCGGGCCTGGCGGGTTTGCTGCTCCTGCTGCCCGTTTTTGGGCTTATCACTTACCCCCTCTCCTTCCTGCTGATCCCCCTGCTCTACATTCTGCTTGTCTTTCTCACCGGCGGTCTCAGAATGAACGACCTCATCTGGATTAAGATGAAACTGTTTAAAGAGCGGAGTTAACCGGACAACCGGATTAGCGGGGTTTGATAACACCTGTAACTGTCATTAGAAGCCCTGAATCCGACCAGCCGGCCGGGACCGGAGGGTTGATAGCGGTACGCTTGACATGGTTACAACCAAATGCTATAAGCGTGGCGAACCCGTCACGATTTTCGCACCAGCTTGACACTGTGAGACGGTGGCACCGAGCAACTGTAATACTGCAGCACTGCGAGACGGCGACTACAGCGATACTGCGACACCACGACACTGCAGCACCACGACACTGCAGCACCACGACACTACGACACTAAAAGGTGTCAGAGGCAACCATTGCTAAAAAAAACTTGTATGGACAAATAGAAGGTTGAATTATATAATGATATTGATCTCCGGAATAATCATAAATCATTGCTTAACGAAATCATTAAAGGGTGCCGGAAACGGCAAAGAAAAAGCCAGAAAGAGCTTTACCAAATGTTTTATGCCTATGGCATGAGCATCACTTTGCGGTATGCCGATACCAGAGAACAAGCGGTTTCCATACTCAACGATGCATTTATGAAAGTTTTTGACAATATAAAGAGATACGATTCTGATCGCCCCTTTAAACCCTGGCTGCGGCAAATTATTGTTAATACAGCCATCAATCATTTTCACAAAAACAGCAAGCATACCCTGCACCTGGATTACAACGGGGAAACGGAAGATCTCGGCCGGCAGGAATCCACCACCAGCGGCATCACCCACCAGGAAATCATAGGCCTGATTCGGGAATTGCCGCCTGCCTACAGAACCGTCTTCAACCTGTACGTAATCGAAGGATTCAAACACAGGGAAATTGCCGAAAAACTTGGAATAGCTGTCGGAACTTCAAAATCCAATCTGTCAAAAGCCAAAAAGATTTTACAGGCCAAACTGGAAAAAAATTTAACCTGGTCAAGTCATCATGCCCGATAACAAAAACAACAAGGATCCACTCGAAGAGCTTTTTCGGAAGAAAGCAGCGGATTACGACATCCGGTACAGGGAGTCCGACTGGCAGGATCTGGAAAAAAAGCTGGATCTTCGCGAGCAACAGGCCACAAGCCGCAGGCGACAAGTCTGGCTGGCAGCCGCCTCCGTATTGATTTTCGGCTTATTGTCCTATTTCACATTTGACAATTATATTCAGCTCAACGAACTCAATCAGTTCCTGAGCAATGAACCGGTCCCGGGTGTGCTGGATGATGATACGGATGAAGCGACGGACCCCGAAATCGTGGATATTCCGCCTCCGGAAGCACAAACCGATGATGCCATTGCCCGGGGCGAGACGGACCGGGATGTGCGCGGCCTCTCCCCTCTGTCCCTGTTGATCGGCCCGCTTGAAGGCTCGCCGTTGTACGGGTTGACCCAAACCGAACCTGCAGGGCCCCGGGAGCCGGCTGAGTTGCTGGATATGACGATCGCAGCCATTCCCGGCAGCGATCTGCATGTACCCGAACTGTCATGCTCAAGCTGCGCCCTTGACCAATGGACCGCCCGGAATATATCAGCCCTGTACACACTCCTTGAGCCCACTGGTACGGAAGTAGCCCATGCGGCTCCGGGGACTCTTCAAGAGGATCAGCCGGGACCGGAAGCGGCCTACCACGGCGAGTCCCGATTTTCTGTCGGGCTCATTGCCGGCCCGGACCTGAGCAGTGTCGGTTCGGTTTCCAACTTTACCGAACCCGGCTACAATATCGGGGTATCGCTGGAGTACCGTATCAGTTCGAATCTGAGTATATCAACCGGCGTTGTACAATCCCAGGTTCGCTATCGGTATTCAGGCAGCGACTACAACCCGTCATTACGATATGACAACCAGGGAATTCTCCCGGAAAGCACCTTTGCCGATTGTATGATCCTCGACATTCCGGTCAACCTAACATATAACTTCCTGCACTTCGAGGGATCCCGTTTATATGCAACGGCCGGTTTCTCTTCCTATATCATGCTGGCGGAAGATTACCGCTTCAGTTATGCCCGGGATTACCCCAACCTGATGCAGAGCTGGCTTGAACGATCCGGCAATAACCATTTGATGAGCAATGCCGGATTTTCGATAGGCTATGAACTGGACGTTATGCCGAACTGGAGCATACGGGCCGAACCCTATGTAAAAATTCCCATCAGGGAAGTCGGCTGGAGCAATGTCCGGCTTTTCTCAATAGGCAGTTTAATTTCACTCAACTATAATTTGTAATCGGATAAACCAGGCATGACCGGTACCATTACGGTCAGTGACAATGGTGATGACAACAATAATAACGGTGATGATAATGAAGACGATGATAACGACAATGGCGGCGATTATTAAGAATGAGACGTTTATGTGAATGATTCAAGGGCCATTGCCAGGCAGATCGCTGGAACCGGCTGATCGGTTTCAGATAAGTGGGCTTTGGTTTCCGGTTAACCACAGAACGGCCGGCTGTCCACAGGTGACCGGTATTGGACAGACCGAATTTCTGCTGACCCGCCAGCAGAAGCAGCATAACCGGTTCCCAATCGCGAAAACCGATAACTGAAAACAAAAACCGGCATCAGCCTCACTTGCACAGCATAGACTTCGCCATGCGTCATACACCAAACTCTTTACGGCAACGATCAGCACCCTGCCCGACAGACTCTTAATCAAGAAATTCGATTAAAAACCATGACTCATTACCTGTTAGTGATCCTCGTCCATCTTTCTTTCGCACCCGTTTTAAACAGCGCTGGGGAGGATACCGTCTATTTTACCGATTCCGGCCAGGCCGAATTTACCTCGAGCGTGCCGCTGCATACGTTCACCGGCGAATCCTCGCATTTGACAGGCATGTTCGACCCGGAAGAAAATGTGATCGATTTCTTTCTCGACCTCAACACACTGCGAACCGGGATCGACCGCCGCGACCGGGATATGTTCCGGACTCTTGTCGTTGACGAGTTTCCGTTTGCCGAATTTACCGGAACCCTTGCTTCTCCTTTCGACCTGAATTCTTCGGAGGAACAAACGGTATCGGTGACCGGTGAATTCACTGTTCACGGTGTTACCCGTGAAAAGACCGTGGAGGGAACCCTGCAAAACCAGGGCGGATCCCTGAAACTCAGGGCCGAATGGATCCTGGATATAACAGATTATGACATTGAACCTCCGGGGCTTCTTTTTTACCGGGTCAGGGATGAAATTGAAATGCTTATTGAAGCCGAGCTGCACCCCACAAGCAGGGATGAACTTTAACCCTGATGGCCGGCTTCACAATCGGTAAATGCGCGGCTGCCGTGTCGGGAAGCAAACGGATAGCAACACATAACCACAAAGAGATACCTTATGAAATCAAATTCACTGTACTATTACGGACTGGCCCTGATGATCATCGCTGCAGCCATGCTTCCCGATGCTGCAGAAGCCCAGCTGCAACGGGAGCGGGTTGAACTGGATGAACCCATGGAAGATATATTCTGGGCAACTACCAATATCGGAACCAGTACCGTCCGTAACTTGTCGGCCGGGAGCCTCAACAGCAGTATTCTGCATACATTCGGGCTGGTCAGAGGCGGGATCAATAAATTTTACGGGCTGGATGACGGGGCCAACACACGCCTTGGCCTGGAGTATGGATTCACCGACCGGTTTTCGCTTGGCATCGGCCGGATGACGTTCAATAAGGTTGTGGATATCCGCAGCAAGTACAACATCCTTCGCCAGACACCCTCCGACAGCACTCCCCTGGAACTGGCCGTCAAATTGTCCACTGGCATCAGCACCTTCTCCGGGATGGAGTTTTCCGACCGGCTGAATTATTTTGCCTCGGTGATGGTCGCCCGCAAGTTCGACGCCCTCTCCCTGCAGCTCTCTCCCATGCTGTCCCATTTCAATACTGTTGGAGCAGGCGAGCAGAACCAGCTGTTCGGCCTTGGCCTGGCCGCTGCTTATGAGCTCAACGACCGGTTTGCATTAAGCGCCGAGTATCTGCCGGTGCTCAGTGAGCGCAACCCCGGAACGCACGACGCCATGTCGGTGGCGCTCAATATCGATACGGGCGGCCATGTATTCCAGGTCTTTTTCACCAGCTCGCAATGGCACAATGAACCATACATCATGGCCCGGAACAGCCACCGCCTGTGGGATGGCGATTTCCGGTTCGGCTTCAACATCCACCGCGCATTCGGCCTGAGATAAAAGCTCAGAAACATCCCCTGCCAACAGAACACCCCACAAAAGCCGGTGCTGAATCTGTGAACACCCCTCAAAAGCTGGCGCTGAACGCGCCACCTTTATCTCCCCTTGAGCTTTGTGCTGAATCTGTGAACACCCCACAAAAGCTGGCGCTGAACGCGCCACCTTTATCTCCCCTTGAGGGGAGATATTCGTTGGGCATCCAGCACAACGAATTGAGGGGTGTTCCCTGCCATTGCACTGACACACTGATCCTTGACACACTGAAACACTGCTCACTGCCAACTGAAACTGGTACACTGATCCTTGACCCACTGTTTACTGATCACTGTTCACTGCCCAACTGAAACTGACACACTGATCACTGGAACTTCTCGTCACCAGGTTCCTGCACCGGAATCTCTTCCTCCTTCAGTATCACTCCGTTTTCGGCCACCTGGTCGTTCCAAAAGATCCAGGCACCTTTTAAAATTCCTTTCAGTATATAAACGGTAAGGACAAACATCAGCCCGTATTCCTTAAAGAAGATGATGATCAACAGAAAAATGATGAACTGAATAAATTTGCCTTTTTTGGTCCGGAAGGACTGCCTGTCAAATTTTGGTACTTTATCAAACGGTATCGTGCTCACCGTCAGAAAAGAGATGATCACCACGATCGGGATGAGCACGCCCAGTACTCCGTGATCAAAAACTTCAAACAGTTCCGGCCGGCCGATGAACGTCAGCACAAATGCGGCAAAGATGATCGCCTGCGATGGAATGGGAAGGCCCCTGAAATCTTCCAGTTCGGCAAATTTGGCATCCACATTAAACCTGGCAAGCCGGATGGCTCCTAAAATCGGCGGCAGGGCACTGAGCAGGATCCCCGGAATGCCCAATTCATGCAGCCCATAAGTGTAGATAAGAAAGCCGGGGGCGGCACCAAAGGATACCACATCACAGATCGAATCGAGTTCGGTGCCGAATTCGCTTGTCGCATTCGCAAGCCTGGCCATGACACCGTCGAGCGAATCAAACAGCCCGGCCAGCACTATCAGCCAGGCCCCCAACACCAGGTCGCCCTCGGCAACCAGGATAATCGAGAGAAACCCGCAAAAAAGATTCATCAGGGTGAAAAAGCTGGGCACCACGATGCGCGGAATCGGCCTGCGTTTTCGGCGTCTTCCGCGCCGGCGAAAGCGGAATTTTTTTAATTTTTGAATTGGATATTTCATGGCCGGATTCTCCCCAATAGAGATTCGCCGGCCACAGTCCTGTCCCCTTCCTTTACATACACGTCCACGTCCCCCGGCAGAAGCACATCCATCCGTGAGCCAAATTTCATGATGCCAAATCGCTGGCCAGCCGCGATTTCATCGCCTTCTTTCAGATGATAGACGATCCGCCGGGCCAGAAACCCGGTAATCTGTTTGAACATGATCTTCATTCCACTCGGGTGCAGCACGCCAAAGTGAGCCCTTTCGTTGAGTTCAGAGGCTTGATCCTCCCAGGCCATCAGGTATTTGCCGGGAAAATACTCCAGGTATTCCAGCTTGCCTGTCACAGGCACGCGGTTGACATGCACATCCATGGGGGAAAGAAAAATACTGATTTGGGTAACCGTCTCATTCAGATACGAGTTTTCCCCGGTTTCCCTGATGAGCACAACCTTACCGTCGGCCGGTGCAACAATCAAATTCGCGTCATCGGGAGTCTGACGTTCCGGATCACGAAAAAAATAGATAATCAGGCCGCAGAGAAGCACCAGCGCCGCATAAATGAGCCAGACAGACCAATGATCCAGGTATGATGCTCCCACGGCAGCGAGAGCCGAAAACAGAAATACCACTATAATGGTCGGATAACCCTCCGGTGCGAGCATTGGCAGCTTAGCTTCCTATTGTTCTGAGTATATCGTTAAAGGTCACTAGTATAAAGATACCTATCAACAATATGAAACCGATCTGCTGCAGGGCCATCTTCACTTTTGCCGATGGTTCGCGCCGTGTAATTCCTTCATAAAGCAGGAACATGAAATGGCCGCCGTCGAGAGCCGGAATGGGCAGCATATTCATAATGGCAAGGGTGATGCTCAGAAACGCGGTGATATTCCAAAATCCCTGCCAGCCGCCGCGGTCGGTCTCGGATTTGGTGATCGTAGCGATAGCAACCGGCCCGCCGAGGTTATCCCTGACGGAAATGGTTCCGGTAAATAATTTTTGAAGTCCCTGGATGATCCCGACAAAGGTATCGCCCGTCTGGTTGTAACCTACCCCGAAAGAACTGGCAAGATTGTGGTCGATTTGCTCAAAAGAACCGGCCAGGTTGTAGGCCTGAATTCCGATCATCTGTGTTTCCTGATCCGGCGTCAGTGTTACATCCATCAATTCCCCGTCGCGCCGGATGGTCAGTGTAACCTCTCCTTCGGATGCCCGGATTTTTTCGGTCAGCTGAATCCAGTAGGCTATTTCAACCCCGTCGAAAGCAACGATTTCATCGCCGGCCTTCAGCCCGGCTTCCTCGGCCGGTGTCCCTTCACTGACCGCTTCCACCTTGCTTGGCAATACCCAGCTGAGATCGAGAAACTGGTCGGTATTCAGCCTGTCCAGAAAATTGGCGGGTGTGCTCAGGTTGAGAATCTCCCCGTCTCGTTCGACCATGAACGTCAAATCCCTGCCGGTTATTTGCGATGGGCTGAAGAGCTGGTTGAAATATTCGACCTGCCTGTTGTTGACACCGATAATCCGGTCGCCGGTTCTAAAACCTATCTCATCGGCCAGGCTGTTTTCCGGGATATACACCCCCTCGATCGCATCCACCGGGAGCACATCCTCCCCGTAATGCCAGGCCATGCCGGTATAGATAAAAAAGGCGAGGATCACATTGAAGATCACCCCGGCCAGAATCACAATGATGCGCTGCCAGACCGGTTTGCTGCGGAACTCATCGTCCTTCGGCTCATGCTGTTCAAATTCCGAATCCATGCTCTCGTCGATCATGCCGGCAATTTTTACATACCCGCCGAGCGGGGTAGCCCCGAGCACATATTCTGTCTCCCCTTTTTTATAGCCGAAAATCTTTGGCGGGAAACCGATCGAGAACTGATCCACCCTCATCTTAAACCACTTGGCTGCAAGAAAATGCCCTAACTCATGTATAAACACAAGAATAAAGATGGCAGCGATAAAGATGCCGATCGTGCTTAATAATCCAATTATCCATTCCATATATCAGTACAAATCATATTAATTTTGCCAGGTTGCGGGTCTCCTGATCCACATCGTATAACGAACCGATGGTCAGATCCGTATTCCTGTCCATTTTTTCCAGGCTTTTTCCCACAATTTTGGCGATGTCAATATAGTCAATTTCTTTTTTTAAAAACCGTTCAACTGCAACTTCATTGGCCGCATTCATGATGGCGGGAGCATGCCCACCCTGCCTGCCGGATTCGATAGCCAGTTCCAGGCACGGAAAACGCTCAAAATCAACGGGTTCAAAGGTCAGCTCAACCGGTTCGGCCCAGTCCACACGGGGCGTATCAAGCGGCAGCCTGTCGGGATAGGTGAGCGCATAGATGATGGGGACCTTCATATCGGGCGGGCCCAGCTGTGCTTTCGAGGAACCATCCACAAACTCAACGATCGAATGGATGATGCTTTGCGGGTGAATGACCGGCTCGATTTTATCGAACGGTATGTCGTAGAGCCAGTAGGTTTCGATAATTTCAAGGCCTTTGTTCATGAGTGTCGAGGAATCGATGGTGATCTTGTCGCCCATCGACCAGTTGGGATGCGCCAGGGCATCTTCGACCCGAATGCCGGCCATCTGCGCTTTGGTCCAGGTTCGGAAGGGCCCCCCGCTGGCGGTAATGATAATTTTCTCGATCCGTTCGTTTCGCTCCCCTGCCAGGCACTGCATCATGGCTGAGTGCTCGGAATCAACCGGTATCAGCCGGCCGGGGTTGCCGTCAATCAGATCCTTGATGATCTCACCGCCCGCCACCAGCGACTCCTTATTGGCAAGTGCCACCTGTTTGCCGGCTTTCAAAGCGGCCACTGTGGGTAAAAACCCGGCAAATCCCACCAGGCTGTTTAATACGATATCGGCTTCCCCGATGGAGGCCAGCCCGCCCAGCTCCTGTTCGCCGTACATCAGGGCTTTGGGCTTGTAGCTCAGCCGCTCTTCGAATGCCGCTTTGTTGGCGCCGTTGCATAGCAATAGATAGTCGGGGCGAAACCGGTTGGCCTGATCGGCCAGCAACTGCCAGTTGGAGTTTGCCGATAACGCGACGACATCAAAATATTCGGGGTGATATGCTGCAATCTCGAGTGCCTGGGTGCCGATCGACCCGGTTGACCCGAGAATGGATAACTTTCGTTGTTTCAAATTTCTGTTCTATTGATGAAAATGGAAAATAGGAAACTTTTACCGGAATACGGAAGGTTCTGAAGAATCGCCACCAAAGCACGAATCAACGAAGGTTCACGAAATTGTAATGTTTTTTACCGCAGAGGCGCGGAGACGCGAAGAATTTTTATGACCATCCGCATCTTGGCGGTTTCTGTGTTAACCGTGGAGTCCGCATAGAACGCAATGTTTTATAACAAGATTTATACACTAACAAGGTTTCCCATAATTCTCTCTGCGCCTCCGCGTCTCTGCGGTTATAAAAAACTATTTCAACTGAATAAGAGCCAGCATGCGTCCGGCTTTCTCCTTTTCCCTGCGGTAGGAATAATACTCATGGGTCTCGCGGTAGGTGCACGCCGGATCGGCATAGATCTGCCGGCCGGGAATGCCGGTGTCCCTGAGCTGCTGGATCACATAGCCCTTCAGGTCCACATGATCGTTGGCAAAGGATTCTCTGTCGACAAACCAGTCAGGAAACAGAGCCGATACTTCCTCGCCAACCTCAAAATATTGCTGGCTGATGCACGGGCTGATATAAACCAGCATCCGGTCGGGGCGGGCCGTTGCCAGCCGGCTCATTTTCTCAACCGTTTTGGGAATAATGCCGGCAACCGCCCCTTTCCAGCCGGCATGAACGGCCGCTACGATATGGCTGTCAGGGTCGGCCAGCAGGACCGCCGCACAGTCGGCCACCTGTATGGCCAGCGTACACCCGTGCTTTTCGGTGATCAGGGCATCGGCATCGGGGTAAACCCCTCCGGCGCTGACAACCTCAATGCGATCGCCATGCACCTGTTTGGCAAAAGCAACATCGCCGGGGTTTAAATTTAGTGTTTCAAAGACAAGAGACCGGTTTTCTGTGGCCTCGGTGTCGCTCGACGCGGTATTGAACCCGCAATCCAACCCTTCAATCCGGTTGCCCTTGCCAATCAGCCGGCTGTTTTTACGGGTAAACCACCCGCTGACATGCGCAAATGGAGAAAAGATTTCCACCTGCTTGAGGTCTACCTTTTTCCGGTCTGTCTGATTCATGTTCGTATTCATGATCGAAATTTTTTTTCAAGTGCCTTCAGTATCTTTTTTTCGGGAAAGGCCTTCCCCGTCCACAATTCAAAAGCCCGTGCCCCCTGCGAGATAAACATCATCAGCCCGCCAATGGTTTCCGCGCCAGCCTGCCCGGCCTGTTTGAGGAAGGTGGTTTGCAGGGGATTGTAAACCAGGTCATAACAGACTTTGCCAGCCAGCAGGTGTGTATCATGCTCCGAAACCGGGGATTTTTCGGTGGCCGGATGCATACCCAGCGGGGTGCAGTTGACCAGCATCACCGACTCCTCTGCGTAAGCCTGCCAGTTCTGATAGTTGCAAAGAATCTCCTCCCCGGTGTCGAGCCGGCCCGGATGCCGCGAAACCTGCACGATCTGCTCTACCCCGAGCTGATCCAGGGCATAAATGACAGCACTGGCGGCCCCTCCGGTTCCAAACACGATTACCGACTCCCCTTCCAGCCGGTCAAACCAGGGTTTCAGCGGATGCAGAAAACCATCCACATCCGTGTTGTAGCCGGTAACCGACTCCGATTCCTTGACAATGGTATTCAGAGCGCCGACGGCTGCAGCCGTATCATCCAGTCGGTCAACCACTTGCAAGAACTCCCTCTTATAGGGAATCGTTACATTTGCCCCGAGAAAAGCGTCCTTGTTGATCCACGAGATAAATCGGTCGGTATCGCCCGGATCGAGATCCACCGCCAGGTATTGCGCGTCAATAGAATGGGCTTCAAGGGCAATTGAATGCATCAGCGGCGACAGGCTGTGGCCTATCGGGTGGCCAATTACCATGAAGTGAGGCTCGCCTGCTTCTTTTGATTTGATAAATTCATGAAATCGGACCATTTCCTTCCTTTGTAGCGATTTATAGGGATTACAAGATATAAGGATTACAAGAAAAATAGGCGGAAAAACCCGTGATGGGGAAATCCGTCGGACCATGTAACCCGTCAGCCAAACAGGCTCCACGATTCACAGTCCCGGCAGGCATCAGGTCTTGGCCTGCGTTGATCCACGGCCTGCATCGATGCACGTCCCGCATCGATCCTCAGCTTGCG
>SKRC01000247.1 GCA_007118695.1 Balneolaceae bacterium
AGTTCAAATCGATAAAAATTTTTATAGCACTTAATTGTTTGTGCTACAATATGTTACGAGAAATTAAATTTGTCTTAATTGGACACTACTGATTTTACAAGTTCAAAGAAGGCTTTGCTAAATCGCTTGAGGCGTTCTAAAAAATAGTCTGGTTTTCAAAGCCTCCTAATGATCTGTCAGGCAGTGAGTGTAGTTGACCGGTCATTTAAAACTGTAACAAAATGTTGCAAATCTCCAGTAACACAAACAGAACCTATTTATCGTAAGCGTGAAAAAGTTCATATTGGTTTCGATTATAATGATGCTTGCACTTCTGTTCCTGCATGCATGTACAGGTGACACAGGTGAGTCCACAAGTTACAGCGGTACTTTTATTCAACTGGATTTTTCTGCGGCAGAAGAGATTACTGATGAAGCATGGATCGAAATTGATGGGGTGAGGTTTACACACTACATTGATTTTGTGAAAGCCTATGAAGGAGACTATTCTCTGCCTGCCAGCCGCTCGGTGTGGATGGATATGGAGAATTTCGTCGATCCACACACCATTGCATTAACTCTTGCCACCCGTCTTGACATGTTGGCTCAGAGTGAAACGCATGAGATCAGATCAGGAAATAATGTAAAGGCATCTCACGATCTGCTTCTGTACGGTCAGTCTACAGTGCGACTCAGCGGGGAAGATGGTGCAAGGTTTACAGTCCAAACCTCCCCCGCTTATCCCGTTCCGATAGAAATTCTTGAAGATTGAATACAGCCGGGAGTTTGCCGGACTGGCCCGGCAGGCGAAGCCTGTACTTCTCTTCTCAGGGCTGTTCTGTACAATTTATGTGCCTGCTGCATCTATTTCGTGACAATCTCTCCACTCCGGCTTTATTGCTCCGTTACCGCTGTCGTACCGAGTATTGTGCATTTTCAAGCACTTCTGCGAGTGCAACCGGTTCACCTCCACGTTCCTTACTCGCATCAGCTGCTTCCATAAAAGTATAGATTTCCAGGCTCTCTTCCATGCTAACGGGTGGAATACCGCTGCGGAAGAAGTCAATGATTTCAACCACGAGGGGTTGGTACCCCGCATAAGGGCCCAATGGCAGAACAGCTCTAAGTCCATAGGCAACACCTCCATAAGCATCTACGGTGGCTATTTCGGTCGGTGGATCACCTTCATCAGAGCCATAAGCAATCCCGCCGTCTTCTCTTTCACCCATAAGCAAACCCCGGAACGTTCCGATCCGGTCCTCATCCCAAACACCCACAGCCACTTCGGTTTTTCGCACTTCTGTACGGGCGACGGTTTGGCAACCCATACCCATGACCGCATAGATGGTTTCAACACCGTGGATTCCATACCAAAACAGATCAGTATGGGATGGTTCCCTTAATGAAGGGCTGTAGGCTTCCACCCCCATCACTTCACCAATTTTATTCTCATGACGGACGGCACGTGCGTGATCGATAAATCGCAGTGAAGATGAGGTAAATGCAGGCACTTGATGGCGGTCCAGGGCTTCATTGATAGCAACACAGTCAGCCAGATTGCCGGCAAGCGGTTTGTCCATAAACATCGGTTTGCCGGCCTCCATTACCTGCAGCGCCTGCTCCAGACGCAAGTTGCCATCGTTGGTTAACAGCATGATGTAATCGACGCGCGCCAGGAGTTCATCAATGGAATCAACAATCTCTATCCCCATCTCCCGCATCCGTACTTTGTACATGGGGATCCGGCTGTAACTCGTCTCGATGGTCCGGCTTCCCCATGGGTAAGCCGCCACTACTTTGTATCCGGAATTGGCAAGGGCAGACCCTCTCTCAGGGAAATTTATCAGTTCGGTAAAGGCAGGGGCATGAGAAATATCAAGCCCGATGATGCCGATCGTTGCAACTTCTTCCGGTTGATTTCCTCTGGCAAAAACACGCGGGCTACCCAGACTTAACCCTGCACCGGCCAGGGCAAGCGATTTTACAAACGTTTTTCTGTCAATATTTTCGCTAAACCTGGATTTCATTTCGGATTGGGCTGATTGGGGCTTTTTACTCATTTGACTGTGGTTCCATTTTGGTTTTCATTTTCATTTATCAGGAGGCTTTACCATGCTTCTTAAAGAGTCTTTAATTAAACGGAAACATAAATATAAAGGAGGTTTTCAAAATTACTTCGTAGAGATTTTACAAATCCGTCTTTTTGCCCACGTTCTGGTCTTGATCCTGACCAAAAAACCCAGTTTTGCAAAACCTCTCTGGAAACTTCAATCAGTTCTATAACGTTAACTGGAAAGATCAATCAATTCCATGCGTTATTCAGAAATTTTTAATTCGTGTACAAAACCAGAGAGCACAACGGTTTCTTTAACCGCTCTTGGCAGAATGAGTATGAGAAACAGAATACAAGCCGGAAGTTTATATAAAACAGTAGGTATAGAATGAGAATGGTATTGAAGTTGGTATTGAAACATGACTTTCGGTCCGTGGTATTGCATATCTGGCAATCGTATTACGTTGTAAAGGAACAGGATGCATTCGGAATTCTGATCTAATCAAAATGTGAGTAACGGGCTTGAACTTGATTAAGCCCCGCGGGTTTTCAATGCCAACTACTAACTTTAACGGTTAAAAGAATTTATTCAAAAACGATACTGCCAAAAAATTCCGGCAGGTGGAACTGCGGTACGGGATGATCGACAAATGACCAGGTAAGATAGTGGGGGTGTGATGTGCCGGAGGCGATTTTATAAAAATTCGCTCGCCATTCAACACCCGGCGCCGGAGTTGAAATATCGGTGTAACGGGTCAGAATGTCGATTGGCAGCCGGTATTCAATGGTCCAGGTTACCGGATTAGTAATTTCAGGCTCTACGATGCGTGGCATGGAGTGGGCGAGGTCGATTCTGTCGAATTGAGACCGGGGAATGTTAACTCGCTCGACACCCCGTTCCTTCTGGAACGCAAAAAGCGCCGTACCGCCGCAATTGGTTTCCAGATTGAAGTATCCTTTCGAAATGTCGGTGCCCGGAGTAAAGAAGAACTCCACACAGCTGTCCCTGGAAACGGGTCCCTGATACTCATCCACAACACACCGCACATATTGATCGTGAACCTGAAATATCACATAAATCGCTTCCTCATCGTAAGCAACTTTTGCGTAAACCTCGGGACGTGGATCCGGTTCATCACCCATATGCTGGTTCAGGTGAAGGGCTGCGATGTCGTTCCACGGATCCTTGTCCCATTTGCTGTCAATCTCAACAGGCTGCGACAGCCTGGTGACCGTATAAACCGGATCGGCAAGTGTTTCAATATGCTGGTTGACGGGATGTTCAGGTGCACCTGTTGCCTTATTACGGTTTTCTGCTTCCGTGCAACTTAAAAAGAGCATCATCGGCAGCAGAAGCAGGGTTGCATAAAAAAAAGTTGAGAAGGTCTGACAGGTGCGAGATTCGGATCCCGAGCTGGTTGGCCGTGATTTTGATCCGGTAGAGAAGAACGGGTTTTGTCTTTTCATTTTGTATTTTGAGGGGAAAAAATATCGGTTTAGTTGTGGTAATCGCACTGTTGTGATTCCCTTGGCCTGACCGACCCAATAGGGTCGTTGTAAATCTGACAGAAATAAAGAGTAAGACATTTCGGTATAATTTAAAAATCCTGCATAATATAATCGTGTAACACTGTTTTGTAACCCTCCGGTTCTCGGCATCATGTTCAGACCATGCGACTGCTTCCATTCCGCAAGAAACCGGCGCAAACGTCGACCGGATGACAGGTCCACGGTTCCCGAGAGCATCAACGCTTCGCATCTCGAGAGTGTTTACTCCGGTAGCAAGCTCCCACAAGTAAGCAGGCCCGGAGGCAGCGAATTGTCTACCGGAATTTGTCAAGTTTATGATATAATAACAAAACATTTGCCGGAGTAGCGGTTTGCATATGTAAATGAGTTCACCGACATTACTCCATTCATACGCAACCGCGAATTTTATAAATCCATTGGAGGATTGGGATGGGGTTAAACAATATCCGGTAAGTTGGTCAGGGTTGATGCTGATAATACAGATTACGGGCAAAAAGACGCCGGTGTTTTGCACACGAAGTGATTTTGCAAAATCTTCCATGAGTCAGCCTTGCAGTACGGCCAGTCTTCCCGGGGTGCATCTACTTAATTATAGTTAATATAGGTTATAGAAGTATCCACTCATTCAACTGCCAGTAAACAGAAAATACATGAACTATACAACTTTTATTGAATTCCGAAAGTCAGCAGCTTCACTGCTAAACCTGATTCTGTTACTATGTCTTTTTGCCACAGTCTCCTGCACCCAGTGGGAGACCGTTATTCAGGAAGAAGGTGTGGTGAATATGCGCGACTATGGAGCTGCCGGTGACGGAGCAACTGACGACAGCGAAGTATTCCGCCGGGCACTCAATCAGATTGGTGACCACGGAGCGGCGCTCATCATTCCGCGTGGCAAGTTTATCATACACGATGTCGCATTTCCCGGCAATGTTACCCTGGTGTTTCGAAGCGGTGGTATGCTTCACGTGCCGGATGAGGGCCGGATAGAAATCAACGGGGCGATTGAAGCGGGGATCGAACAGATTTTTTCCGGCCGGGGGGAGGTGACCGGCAGCCTCGACAACCTTCACATCTACCCGCAGTGGTTTGGCGCACGGGGTGATGGGCAGCACAATGATGCACCGGCACTGCAGCAGGCAGCCGACCTTGCAGCCGGTTCCATGGGCAATACCCTTTTTATCCCTGACGGTGAATACCTTTTTCACGATGACCTGGAATTCCGCTCGAATATCCAAAGCCGGGGACGGCTGGTGAAGGAGATCGAGATCGACGAAGAGCGGACCCAATTTTCCTATTTTACATTTGTTCCCACGCATCATCCGGTCAACAATCCACACATCACATTTGCTCCCGATTATGAAGAAGCAGAGCTGGAAGCATCGCATTTTTACGGTATTGAAGAAGGACAGTTCGATCTGCCCGCTTATCGAGATGTACCTTTGACTGATGGCAGTGGTAGTGTCGATCTGGCTGAAGGAGGGACGATCCGGCTGTATTCGAGTGATTTCTTCTCTTCCAGAAATAATCAGAAAGGGGACCAGTTTTACGACCGTAACGATATTTCGCAAATCGTATCGGGGCGAGGCGATGTGTTCCCGGAATTTGCATTTTCTTATCAAGAGCCGCCCTCAGCCCCCCGCTGGTCGGCAAATGCGGAATATGTCAAGGGCGATTACGTGAGTTTTGGCGGTGAGTTGTTCAAAGCGACCTGGCCGTCCGGTCCCGGTTCCATTTTCGAAGACCGCTTTTTGGGGACGGTCGACATCGGTCCGGTCCGTCCGGATCCCGCCCAGGCTTCAACCCGCCACGATTTTGTTTTTGACGACGGTTCGGAAGACAGTATCAATATCTGGCGCAAGGTGCGGACGCAGGTGTGGTACCGGCCGAAAGACCGGCCATTGACGGTTGATGGATTGCGCGTGGAGGTCCGCCTGGAAGGTCACGAAGGTGAATCCAAACGGATCAGCGCCGGGGCAGTCAATATCAACCGCAGCAACATGACATTCAATAACCTGGAGATCACCGTGCGCGATCGCGAGGCAACGATGGGACGGTTGCTAAACTCGAGCCGGGCCGTCAACCTGGAGTTCAACAATGGCTATTTTTCCGGGGCAACTTACCACGGGTTGGGTTACAACATTCTAAACAGTAATGTGGCGAATATCCGTTACAACGATTGCATTTCAACCAACAGCCGGAAAGGTCTGGATGGTCGTCACGGCAAGAACATCACCATTCAAGGCGGGTTTTTTAATGTGATCGACGACCATTACGGCAGGAATTACATCATTCGCGATGTGGTAATGAGCGGACAATCGACCAACATTCCGGGCTATGTGACTCCGGATGCTGACCTGCAGGCCTGGCATTTCCGTTCCATCCGGCCGTTCGGATTTTCGGGAGCCAATTTTCATATTGAGAATGTGACGGTTAACGAAGCCAGCGGCGGCATCCTGTCGGTACGTGGTGACATTGGCGATTTTTACGGCACGGTCGTTCTTCGTGATGTAACAGTACGGCGCAATGAAGGGGATGTGCGTCTGGTGAACCATTCAATCAATCCGGACTTCGATTTTGCAGGTGAGGTGAGAACACCGGACCGGATGATCATCGAGGATGTCAGACTGGAGAACCCCGGACGGATGAACCTCAATATCGGCGACGGGTTTGACTCCGGTGCCTACGGGCCGGTATATGTACGCAACACAGGGCCAATCGGCGAGGTCTATACCTCGGCGTCTTTGCTTGACTTTACGGGCTGCCTGGTGGAAGACAGTGAATTTGAGACCGGACCGGGCGCTTTGGTCAATTTTAAAAACTGCACGTTTACAGGCAAAAACAGCGGCCTGAGCGAAGAGAACATCGGAAAAGCCAGGGGCAACGCCCGCAATCGTGGCAGTGAGGTTAGCTTACCGCTGGAATATCTGAACCCGGAGTACTATGATGAGTAAAAGAGGAGTGATTCGATTGTTTCACAAACCTGATAAGAAAAACCCAAATCACCCGTCAATATGAAGCGAGGACAATTTTTTGCAACGACAGCGATTCTTTGACGAAAACCTCTCGGAATTGCAGGTATGAAATAATAATTGATTTTATTTGTACTTCTATATTAATAACTTCAATTTTCTCATCAACCAGCATTACGGTATATGGACGGATCTTTTAATTGGCAGCATGGGTATTTTAAAGGGATAACACTTGGTCTGATTCTTTTTATTGCCGGCAGTTCATGTCAGCCGGATAAGGATGAAGATCTGCTTTTCGAAAAAATTCCCTCATCTGTATCGAATATTGCCTTTTCGAATGACTTAACCGTAACAAAAGAGCATAATATTTATACGGATGGCAACTTTTATGCAGGTGCGGGAGTAGGCCTCGGTGATATCAGCGGCAATGGCCTGCCGGATATATACCTGGTCTCCAACCAACGCAGCAACCGGCTCTACCTGAACAAGGGGGATTTCATTTTCGAGGATATTACTGAACAGGCCGGAGTTGGCGGCTCTAAGCCGTGGTCAACCGGGGTGAGTTTTGTGGATATCAACGGCAACGGCTTGCTGGATATTTATGTGACCAATTCAAGTGCAGATCGTGGTGAAGACCGGAAAAATGAGCTGTTCATTAACAACGGAGACCTGACCTTTACCGAGCGCGCCGAAGAGTTCGGGATCGCCGACAGCGGTTATTCTATTCACGCCGCTTTTTTCGACTATGACAATGACGGCGACCTGGATATGTACCTTGTAAACAATTATGCGGCTGCTAATGTAGGAAGAGGCACTTTGCAAATGAGTGATCGAGAGAAACGAAATTTTGAAGGCGGGGATCGTTTCTACCGCAATGACGGAGGATTTTTTACTGATGTGACCGAAGAAGCAGGCATATATAGCAGTGAAGTCAGCTTCGGACTTGGTGCATCTGTCGGGGATCTTACCCGGAACGGGTATATGGATATCTACGTATCAAACGACTTTTTTGAGCGGGATTACCTGTATCTGAACAACGGAGACGGTACTTTCCGGGAGGTGCTCGAGGAGAAGCTCAGCAGCATCAGTACAACTTCGATGGGCGGTGATATTG
>SKRC01000231.1 GCA_007118695.1 Balneolaceae bacterium
AGTTGTTATTCATGGAGCTTATCCTTTCTGATTAATTTGGGTTAGAGTTCAAAAAACGTCAGAAGATAAGCTCCTTTTTTTATTCCTTAACAATCTTTAGCCTAATAGTACGGTGAGTCGTGAGTCGTTGCTGATATGTTGTTGAGTTGAGTGTTCGTTATTCCTTGTTCAATATTCAATATTCAATATTCAACCTGTCCCCTGTCCCCTGTTAACTGCAACTGCTACTGTCAACTGCTACACTATTCTCTGACACACTGACACACTGTAGCACTGCAACTGTTTACTGTTTACTGAATACTGATAAAATAAATACCAATCCCTGCAGGTTTGTATATTGACTGTGGAATTCAATCACAAATCAAACAGAGTACAGATGGAAGCAACGAGATTAGTAGCCATATTCCTTATCCTTTTTTCATTGCCGGTTTTTTGCACGTATGCCGCTCCCCTTCCAGCGGAGAATACCAAAAGTTTTCCGTTGAGTTCAGGTAGCTATCTCACTGCTGCCGATACCCTCGACTGGGAACGACCCAGATTCACTGAACGCGAAGATGAGCGACTTCGACTGGTTGAACAGGGCCTGGAACGCGAGGGAATTTCTGATGAACGCGTCCTGGAAGCCTTGCGCCAGGTGCCCCGCCACAAATTTGTGCCCCCTGGCATGCAGGGTCAGGCTTATCAAAACAACGCACTCCCAATCGGACATGGCCAAACCATCTCTCAGCCCTTTATCGTAGCCTATATGAATGAAATGCTCGATCTCGAACCCGGCGACAAGGTACTGGAGATCGGAACCGGCAGCGGCTATCACGCCGCGACCCTCTCTGAGCTGACCCCCAATGTCTATTCCATCGAAATCATCCGGGAACTGGGGGAGCAGGCAGCGAATTTGTATGAAGATCTGGGATACACCACCATTCAAACCAAAATTGCTGACGGCTATTACGGCTGGGAGGACCACGCCCCCTTTGATGCCATTATTGTGACGGCCGCAGCCGGACACGTTCCGCCACCGCTGATTGAACAACTCAAACCCGATGGGGTGATTGTGATTCCGATCGGCAGTCCATACCAGACTCAAACCTTAATGAGGGTGACAAAAGACAATGAGGGGAATATTCGCACAGAGCGTGTACTTCCGGTCCGCTTTGTACCGATGACAGGCGCCGCCCAGCAACAATAGACGGTTGACAGCTGTTCCGACAGTTAATAACGTTCATTCAACCATTTATCCTGAATCTTTCGGGTTTGCGGGGACGGGAAGCAGGTTGGGTGAAGTGTCCCAAACGAAAATGGCAGACCCACATTAGGAGTAGATCGCCATTACCGCATACCTGTTGAAAACCGAACTCAAGTCTTTCAGACAATCATTTAAAACTCAATAAATCAGTAACCACAATTACACCCGTTACAGATTCATAATCATAAATAATGCCGTCTATCAACAACCCACATTATAATAACTGGAGCGTTGTCACCATCTTTCTGATCTCGATTGTGGTTATTGCCCTGCAGTTGGTGTTGATGCGTGCGATATCTGTGACGCACTATTACCACTTCACCTATATGGTGATCAGCACCGCGTTGTTGGGTTTTGGCGCCAGTGGTACCATCCTCGCCCTCTATTACGATAGACTGGCCCGGAATTTTCCATTCTGGAACCTGTTGTTTTTATTTCTTTTCCTGTTGTCTATTCCAGTCAGCTATGTCGCCGCCCAGTCGCTGCCGCTGGATACCCAATATGTGCTCTACAGCCGCCACCAACTGTTCCTGCTGATCAGTTACAACCTGCTGATGCTGATTCCTTTCCTGTTTGGCGGGCTCGTGATCAGTTTCATGCTGGCTTTTTTTAAGAAGGAAGTGCCGGTTTTATACGGCGCCAACCTGATTGGCAGCGGCGCCGGCGGGGTTGCAGCCCTTGCTCTGATGGCCCTTCTGCCGGCTTACAAGCTTCCGTTTGTAATCACCCCTCTCGCCCTGTTGGCGTTGGCAGCTTTTTTCATCTCAACCGGCTATCAAAATCGAAAATATTCGGCACAGGCATGGGGTATGACCGGCATCGCAATCCTGGTGTCCATCACCACTCTGCTGGTGGATCCTCCCGACTCTGTGGATCCCTATAAAGATCTCGCCCATTTTCGCCAGCTTGAGCTGCAGGGTGATGCAACCAGCGTCACCTCCCGGTTCGGCCCGCGTGCGCAAATAGATGTATTCGAGTCGCCAACCTTCCACTACACGCTTTTTGCAGGTCCCCAGGCGACCACCATGCCTCCGCCCCAGCTTGCAATTTTGATGGATGGAATCATTGCGGCCCCGCTGTTTTCCATCGATGAACCGGCAGAGGCCGGCGTTCTCGACTACACACCACAATCCCTGCCCTACCGGTTTCTGGATAATCCACATGTGCTGCTGCTCGGAGAGGTCAGCGGGGTCAATGTATGGCTGGCCAAACGCATGGGGGCGGAAAAAATCACCGTCGTGCAAACCAATCCTCAGCTGATCCGGACAATCAGGGATGAGCTGCGTGATGTGGGCGGCGGTGTCTATGCCGGCGACAACGTAGAAGTCGTTAACATGGATCCACGGCTGTTTATCGAACAGCCCGCCGGATCCTACGATCTGATACAATTCGTGACCGGTGAGGCCATTGCCACTGGAACCGGTGGTCTTCAGGGGTTGAATGAAGATTATCTGCTTACGACCAATGCCGTGGCCAGTGCTATTGCAAATCTGACAGATGATGGATTGATCACCATTACCCGCGGGATTCAATCACCGCCGAGGGATAATCTTAAATTGATTTCCCTCTTTACAGATGCGGCACGGCAAGCAGGGAAAAGCCCGGAAGAGCATTTGCTGATCAGCCGTAATTACCTGGCGGCCAATCATCTGATGTCAAATTCATCTCTGAATCAGGATCGAATTGACCGTTTCCTGGAAGCGGCCCGCAATCTCCAACTCGACCTTGAATACTACCCTGGCATCCGGTCCGAAGAGATCGATCAGATCAACCGAATTGCAGGGCCCGATGACGAAAACTACTCCTATATCCATCAGGCTGTCCTTGAAATACTCTCCGATGACCCCCAGCCTTTTTTCGATGACTGGGCTTACAATGTGCGTGCGCCAACCGACAACAGCCCCTATTTTCATGATTTTTTCAAATGGGCCAGCCTGGATCTTTTCATTGAAACCTATGGGGAGCAATGGTTTCAGCGGCTGGAGCTGGGGTATGTTGTGCTGGTGATCACCTTTATTCAGCTTGCCCTTCTTGCCTTCCTGCTGATCATTTTGCCTTTGCTTCTCAGGCGAAAACAGTACCGGGCTTCCATCAACAAACTCCCTACCCTGCTGCATTTTTTCATGATCGGCACCGGTTTTATGTTTATTGAAATCACCTTCATCCAGATTTTCACCCGGTTTCTCGGCGATCCCATCTTCAGTGCCGCCGCAGTGATCTGTTCCATCCTGATCTTTACCGGACTTGGCAGTATGTATCAGAAAAAGCTTCGTCTGACACTGCTCAACCGGATCCGAGTTGCCGTTGCTGTCATCGGCGGTATATCCATTCTCTATCTTGTTGCCCTCGACCCGTTGCTCAATCTTTTTATCGGGCTGGGGACTCTTTGGCGATTTGCGGTCACAATCCTTTTACTCTTCCCTGTCTCCTTTTTCCTGGGATGGATGTTTCCGTCGGGCATCGCTGTGCTTGAAAAAAACAGTGACGAGCTGGTCCCCTGGGCTCTGGCCATCGACAGTTTTGCCTCCGTCAGCGCTGCCCCCCTGGCCATCATTCTCTCCATGTCGATCGGATTCACCAATGTGATACTACTCGGGGTGGCGTGTTATGTCGCTGCCGGTTTCAACAGTTTGCTTTGGGTCGAGCGCAAGACGTAAAACAAATCCGCATATCACCACAATACCTGGCTACCGTATTTTGTATCCTGTATCCTGCATCTCGTAATTAAGCATCTAAACAAGCATTTGGGATTAAATCCTTGTCACGCTCCAGAACTATGAAACAGTATCAAGTATCTTGCAATACGAACTGAAACCGGTATTCAAACGTTACAAAATAAGACCACAGTTAAGTATATTGCAGAAAAACCGGAAGCGCTTTTATGGATGAGCAAAAACAACTGGACGCGTTCCAGAAACGTATTGACAACGGTGAAACGATTGAGCCGAAGGACCGGATGCCGGACCGCTACCGAAAGCAGCTGATCCGGATGATGAGCCAGCACGCTCATTCGGAAATTGTGGGCATGCTCCCGGAAGGCAACTGGATTCAACGTGCCCCGTCACTGAAACGAAAAAAAGTATTGCTGGCCAAAGTCCAGGATGAAGCCGGCCATGGCCTCTATATTTACAGTGCCGTTGAAACCCTTGGCGTGACCCGCCGGGAGGTGGTTGAAGATTATATGTACGGCAATGCCAAATACTCCAGCATTTTCAATTATCCGACCCTCACCTACGCCGATATATGTGTGATCGGCTGGCTGGTTGACGGAGCGGCAATTGTCAATCAGACGATGCTCGCCAGGTCTTCCTACGGGCCTTATGCACGATCCATGGTCCGCATCTGCAAAGAAGAGAGTTTTCATAAAAAACAGGGTTATGAGATGCTTGCCAAAATGGCATCGGGCACACCGGAGCAGAAAAAGATGGCCCAGGACGCTGTCAACCGCTGGTGGTGGCCAACCTTGATGATGTTTGGCCCGCCTGACGACCAGTCGCCCAACAGCCAGGAACTGATCAGGTGGGGCGTAAAATCCAAAACCAACGATGAACTGCGGCAGAGTTTTGTTGACATGACGGTAATGGAAGCCAAAGCAATAGGCATTGAAATACCGGATCCGGACCTCAAATACAACCATGAAACCGGACACTGGGATTTCGGCGAAGTTCCGTGGGATGAATTCTGGGAGGTCATCAAAGGAAACGGCCCGATGAACCGCGAACGAATCCGTGCCCGGCGAAAAGCCTATGAAGAAGGCGCATGGGTCAGAGAAGCAGCCTCTGAATACGCCAGAAAAAAGAGATTGGAGGAAGAGAAAGCGTCCTGACCGGTTGGAAGCCTGTCCCGAACACCGGGACAGCCGGAGCAGTCTTCATATCCCGAATCGTTTGGTGTGTCGGTGATGGATGAATGGTATGCTCCAACTACTTATAGCGATTATGCCAAAAGATTGCATTCGGAGGCAGCAGAAGCAAAAGAGAGCTGGATAACCGGCAATTGTTCCTGTCTGCCGAATATACACCGGCGGACGATATGTACCGGCAAGTGAATACCCGAACAAATTAAAAATGTAAACGGATGACTGAAAACGGATCAAAAATAAAAAAAAATGAATGGCCATTGTGGGAAGTTTTTTATCAGCCCAAAGATGGCAAACCGTTTGAACACGCCGGCAGCGTACACGCCCCGGATGCCGAAATGGCCCTGCAAAATGCAAGGGATACCTATGCCCGGCGCAATGAAGGAATTAATATCTGGGTAGTCCCTGCAGATAAAATTGTAGCATCTACCCCGGAAGACAGAGGCCCGTTTTTCGACCCGGCCAATGACAAGATTTACCGGCACCCTCAGTTTTATAGTGTCCCGCGAGCAAGCAAAAAAAGAAAATAAACATAGTTATGAGTCTTGAGTCAGTCTTGAGCTGAGTCATGAGATTTTAGAAACCAAAACATCAAAACTTAAACAACATACTCAATAACAAATTTTACACCATGATCAGATACCAAAACGTTTTAAGGCATACCAATACTCTCTACCCAATACTCATGACTCATGACTAAATTCTCAATACTAAAAAAATGAGCACCCTCGACCAAAAACCGACAACACGCGATGAAGTCCTGTTCGAATACCTGGTTCGGCTGGCCGATGACCGGCTGATATTGGGCCAGAGGCTCTCTGAATGGTGCGGACACGGCCCGGAGCTGGAGGAAGATCTTGCCCTTGCCAATATTGCCCTGGATATGATTGGCCACGCAGGAGCACTTTATACCTATGCTGCGGAGATTGAAGGCCAGGGGCGTGATGAGGACGACCTTGCCTATTTTCGCGATGATATCGACTTCAAAAACCTCCAGATGCTCGAACAGCCCATTGGTGATTTCGGCTATACCATTGCGAGACAATTCCTGTTCAGTGTATACAGCTACCTTCTCTATTCAGAATTAAAGAAGGCTGAAGATGAACAGTTCAGCGGTATGGCAGACAAACACTTGAAAGAGATTCGCTACCATCTGAGGCACAGCCGCGAGTGGGTGCTCCGCCTTGGCGATGGCACGGAAGAGAGTCATCGCCGTATTCAGGATGCCTTTGATGATCTCTGGATGTACACCGGAGAAATGTTTGATATGGATGAGGTGGATAGAATGGCTGTCGAACACGGGTTTGGAGCAGATCTGAAGCAGCTTCGGGAGGAATGGAAAAAAAACGTATCAGAAGTAATCGAAGAAGCCACACTCAAAGTACCCCGGGATGATCAGTACATGGCCAGTGGCGGCAGAACCGGGTTTCATACCGAACATTTGGGACATATGCTGGCTCAGATGCAGTTTCTCAGACGATCGTATCCCGATGCGGAATGGACTTGATTTTATATTTGAGTAGTGAGTATGTGAGTACTGAGTATTGAGTACGTGTGATTATTGAGTTGTCGCGAGTCGGAGGCGGGAGTGGTCATGAAGTGTACAAAGCTATGGTCGGGCTAAGAAAAGAATATTTTGACCAATAAAAATGTTAAGAAATACGCCCCGTATTTGGAATCCACTACTCAATACCCAATACCTTCTACTCAATACTCTTAATTAACTCATGACTAAAAAAGCAACATATTCAACCGAGGCCATCTGGTCCTTCCTGGAGGAGGTGACCGATCCGGAAATCCCTGTACTGAATGTAGTGGAGATGGGAATCGTCCGTTCAGTTGAGTATGAAGATGATAAGCTGATCATCAAAATCACGCCTACCTATTCCGGCTGTCCGGCGATGAATGCAATTGAAATGGAAATCCATAACAAGCTCCGGGAGAAAGGGATCGGGAATTTCCAGGTAAAAACCGATTTTGCCGAAACCTGGACGACCGACTGGATGACGGAGCAGGCAAAGCAAAAATTGAAAGAGTACGGCATTGCCCCTCCGGAAAAAACCGGTAAGGAAGACGATGTGCTGAAAGGATTGCGCAGTACCAAAATTGTCCCCTGCCCGTACTGCGACTCGCTGAACACAAAACTGCAAAGCGAATTCGGCTCAACGGCCTGCAAATCACAATACTACTGCCACGACTGCGACGAGCCGTTCGAGTATTTTAAATGTATATAGATTAGTATTGAGTAGTGAGTAATTGAGTAGTGAGTAGTGAGTGTGCGTTGAGATTTTTATCCACCGAATGCTCGGTGGATACCTTAAGTCTTGATTCCTGCGGTGAGATTTGAACAGATTTTCCATTGCACTTCCAATATTATGCTCACCTGATTTTCGATTCTGGCCTCTGCTTTATACATTTACATCATACTCAATACTCATTACTCACTACTCAATACTAATGAAAAATA
>SKRC01000099.1 GCA_007118695.1 Balneolaceae bacterium
CTACGACGAATCCAACCAGGTAGAGGATTCCGGTGAATTGATCGAAAATACCGGTTAGTGATTCATTGGTCGAAATTTCAAAATCATTCGGGTCGCCGGGGGCCACCTGCCGGATGGTACGCATGATCCCCGTCAGTTCATCAATCGTATCTTCAATAAATTCAATGGACCGGGCCTTGACCTGGATCCCGATTTTCCGCTCGCGTCCGTATACATGAATCAGGGAAGTGTATGGCATGATAACGAACCGATCCAGGGTTTGCCCGAACACATTGCCCCTGGGCGCCGCCACACCGATCACCGTATACGGGCGCCCGTCCACACGGATGCTTTTGTCAATCGGATCAGTCCCTTCAAACAGGGTTTCTGCAACTTCTGCTCCGAGAATTGTAACAGGACGGGCATTTTCGATATCCTCCAGCTGAAAATTGCGTCCCTCTGCCAGATCAAAGGCATTGTTCGGCAGATAATACTGGTTGCCGCCTCTGACCGGGACATTCGGTTCGGTTTCCCTCTCGCCATAGGTGATGCGGGTTGTCCGGAAGCTTGTGTTTGGCCCGATCTCCTGGGAAATAAGCGCCCTGTCCTTAAGCGCCTCCATCTGCCTGAAAGTAATGTCCTGCCGGTTTCTGTAAAGCTGCCAGTCATCGCCCATCTGGATTGCCGGCCGTTTGGTTACCGTTATTACATCGCCGCCCATCAGGCTGAGGGTGTCTTTGAAATAGGTATCCAGGACCAATACAGCCGTATTCGCACTTATGATTGCAAAGACTCCTACTGAAATTGCAAGCAGCGTCAGCGAGGATCGCAATTTATTGGCACGAATCGAGTCAATGGCCTGACTAAAAACTTCAAAAATTCTCATAATTAGTCGTATCTCAGTGATTCAATTGGATCGGCACTCGCCGCTTTCCAGGACGGCAGAAAACCGAAGAGAATACCGATAAATGTACAGATCAGTACGGCGTTGAGCACCGTTGACCAATCCATGTAAGCAACAAAAATCTGGTTGATCAGTTCAGTGATGCCCACCGACAGCAACACACCGATCACTCCGCCGAGCAGACAGATCACAACGGCTTCAATCAGAAACTGCATCAATATTTCCCATCGCCTGGCGCCCAAAGCCTTGCGAATACCAATCTCTTTTGTCCGCTCCTTCACCGACACAAACATGATATTCATCACCCCGATGCCTCCCACGAACAGGGCAAGTCCCGTCAAAAAGATACCGATGCCGTAAATCACGGTTTTCATCGTATCGAATTGTTCTTCGAACATTGCCGGTTTGTTGATGGCAAAATCGTTGTCCTGAATCGGGTCCAGTCGCCGGATCTGCCGCATCAGCCCTTCCACCTCATACTCCCCTTCTATGGCCGTGATTTCATCGGGGAACTGCACGGTTAGCCTTAAACCCCATCTAAGACCGTAAATATTTTGAAAGGTGCGCAGTGGAATCATCACCTGGTTATCCATATCCTCCAGGCCCAGGAAATTTCCCTGTTTTTGCAGGGTCCCGATCACCAGCATACGACGCCCCTGAATCCTGACGTATTCGCCCACCGGATCCTGGTCCGGGAAAAGAGCCCCGACCACACTGGCTCCCATCACAATGACATTGGACCCATTTTGAAATTCGGATTCCGAAAAATACCGGCCATCGTCTATATCAAAACTTCCTATCTGGTAATAATTTGCCGTTGCCCCGGTAATCCCGACGCTCTCCGCATTCCGGTCTTTGTATCGGATGGATGTATTACGGTTAGCTGTAGCGGCAACGGTGGAAGCCAGGGTGCTGCGCTGTTCCAACTCATCGAGGTAACTGATATGCAATTCCCGCCTGTTTCGATACTCCCACCACTTGTATTCTCCACCACCTATTCCCCAGGGCCATTTTTCAATATAAACCACATTTCGCCCCAGCATATCCATACTGTTTTCAAAACTCCTGTCCACTCCATCGGTGACCGTATTCATGGCGGTTACGGACACAATACCGATCACAATACACGTTGTGGTCAGCATGGCACGCGTCTTATTGGTCCAGATGGCCTGCATGGCAATTCTGAACCCCTCCTCGATACTGATTAAAAATCTTCGCATTCGTCTGGACGGATTTTTAGTTTATGAGAGTTCCTACGGAAAAGCTTACCAAAACGTTGCAGTTTTTTATCAAAATCTATAAACCGGTTTTTGCCCTTTGGTCTCTGGATTGCGCCCACCGGATTCGTTTACCCTCGGTGTCACACGGATAGCTGTATAATGTTCGAAGGATTTATGAATAAATTGTGAAGCTCTGTGCGACACTGTGGTTTAAAACCAAAGGGCAAATTCCCGGAACCCCTATCCCGTATCCGGGGAATACCTGGCCAAGCGACAAAAGGCATCACGAAATCATCTTTGTGTCACCTAACTTTTGCGGTAAATATCCACCCCAAAAACCGCAAAGGTTAGATTTTTTCCTTCGAATCAGATAAGTTCCTCCCATGAAAATAGATATTCTTGCTTTTGGTGCACACCCGGATGATACCGAACTTGGCTGTTCAGGCACTCTTGCCAAACTGGTTCAGAAGGGGAAAAAGGTAGCGGTTGTGGATCTGACCCGTGGAGAAATGGGCAGCCGGGGAACACCGGAAATCCGGATGAAAGAAGCGGCCAATGCGGCGGAGGTTCTCGGCCTTTCGGCACGTGACAACCTCGGGCTTCCGGATACGGAACTGGTAAACACCCGCGAGTTTCAGCTTCCGGTCATCGAAAAAGTGCGCCACTACAAGCCTCATATCTGCCTGATCAGTGCTCCATTCGACCGGCATCCGGATCATGGAGATGCCTCCCGGCTGATTACCGATGCCCTGTATTACAGCGGGTTGCGAAAAATTGAAACCCGTGGAAGAGACAAAAAACCGCAAAAACCCCACCGGCCTGCCCATGTGCTGCATTATATGCAGGATCGTCCTTTTGAACCCGATTTTATATTTGATATCAGCGAAACATTTCACCTTAAAGAAAAGGCTATTACTGCTTTCGCTACACAATTTAATGTGAAAGATCCGGGTGATGAACCGCAAACCTATGTGTCCAATCCGGAATTTTATGAGGTAATGAAGGCCAAAGCACGTCATTACGGCCACCTGGGTGGATTCACATATGGAGAGCCGTTTAAATACGCCCAAAAACCTGTTCCCCTTGCCTCATTCGATATTTTTGATCAGACTTTCCCTAAAAGATGAGTCTCCCGTTACGGATTTTGCTATTGCATCTAAAAGCCGAGCATCCGTTGCCCATCAAATTGATTCATGGTGAGCATAACTGACCAGCCACTCGGTGATATACTGGTTCAGAAACCAGCAATAAAGCAGAAAAAAGAACAAGGGTACGGATAAATTGATCAGAGAGTGTAACGGATCGGTCCGGTCCAACAGAAACCATGGGACCAGGCTGACACCCATCCAGATAATCAGGCCGGTTATCCAGTTTCGCTTGCCATAGTGGTGCAATACATAAACGAGATATGGGATAAAAAGCAGAATCAACATTAAAAGTATTTGAAGGATTCTTTCGTAAATCGTCAGGTTGAAGAAAAATCCGATACCGATAATCGTAAAAACCCAGACAAGGGATTTATTGTCAAGAATGGTTTTCAAGTGCTTCAAATGTCCCATGACATCCCCTCAGAGTTGAAGGTTTTTTTCTGATATGTGTTCCCGTATCTCCTCGAGCAAAAAACGATGGATCCCTGCATTTCCCGCAATGATCCGTTCGCCGAACAGCCAATCCTCACCGCCTTCCCAGTCGGAAACAACCCCGCCCGCCTCCCGGACAATAAGGGCTGCAGCCGCCACATCCCAGGCTTTCAGCGAGTATTCATAAAATCCCTGGAAGCGGCCGGCCGCCACACAGCACAGGTCAAAGGTTGCCGCTCCCGGCCGTCGGATTCCCTGGACCTTTCCGGTCAAACTCCTGAAAAGTACCATATACTCATCAACCAGACTGTAATCGCTGTATGGAAATCCCGTCCCCAAAAGAGCCTTGTCCGGGTCGTGCAAGCCGGAAACCTGGATCGGCTCGCCATTGAGATACGCTCCTCCGCCATTAATAGCTGTATACTCTTCGTTGAGGTTCACCTCAATGACAACCCCGGCCCTTGCGATCTTGTTATCATACAGGGCAATCGATACACAGTAAATGGGCAAATCGTAGGCAAAATTGGTGGTCCCGTCAATCGGGTCGATAATCCAGACCCGGCCTTCCGGCAAATTTTTCCGCCTGGCCGACTCTTCGGCCATGATTTCATCTTCGGGAAACAGATCTTTCAGAACATCAATGATCTTTTTCTCTGTTGCAATATCCGCATCCGTGACCAGGTCGTGCCGGCCTTTGTATTCAATATGGAGTTTCTTTTTTTTAAACTCCCGGATCACACCGGCACCCTGGCGTGCCGCTTCCAAAGCAGCCTGCAGGTCTTTATCAAGGTTCATTAGACTTATCCTTCATTTTATATTCGAAATTCTTTCGGGTCTGCCTGATTGACGAAGTACCCTCTTCCGGATCGGGAAACAATTCGTCTGCCGGTGTTCTTTCCATATGACTGATTTCGCTCTGGGTTCTTTTCTGCTTTTTGATCAAATCTTTTTTCTCATCCGGATCAGCGGTTTTAGTTTTTTCGGCTATCTCGGCCAGGTATCGCTTCAGGTAATAAAGCCGTAAAGGTTTTATGGTGCTTTTGGCCGTTTTGAAGGGGTCCTTGTCCCGCTTGAACTGGGTGCCGGTTTTTTCCCCATGCCGTTCACTGGCGGTGTATTTCTCCAGCATCACATCACCGGTAAGTTTTGGATACGGTGGCTCCCTGTGTGCATAATGCTCTACGCTCACATCCTCCTCATTCTGATAACGATTGATGATATCCCGGTAAAACCCTTTAAGCTCTTCATCTTCAAACAATTGATCATTGCAGAGCCCGCCGACGTACCGGATCATATCTTTGCCGTACTGAATCATCAACCGAATCAATTACATCTCGTAATGTGGTTTTTTAGGTGTCTTTTGCCGTCTCAACGGCCCGGAATCCAGATGCGGTTTCTGAGCGGCAGGTGGCTGGCCGGGTGTGCCAACAGGGTGCGGTGGCCCCGCAGAAGGCGGCTTTCCGAATCCCCGGCCTTTCTGTTTCTCCCTGATAATGTTGGCCAGCTGATCAAACAATTCCCGGTCGCTGCTGTTCCGGTATTTCTGGGATTTCTGATGCAGATGCTGCACATACACTTGGCGGGCAAGCGGATCCGGAATTTCAGCAATACTCTCCAAAACCCGGGAGATGACCCGTGTTCTGTCGCCCGGCCCTTCCATCTCGCCATGTTTAACCGCCTGCCGGATGCTGAACGAAACAAAATCAACCGCTTCTTTTTGTTTCAGCTCCAGGAATGAATCCTTTTTATATTTTCTGACAAAAGAATCGGGGTCTTCATCTTCCGGAAGCTCCAGCAGGTCGACATCCATGCCCCCCGAAAGGGCAATATTCATTCCCCGCTTCATGGCCATTCGGCCGGCTGAATCGGAATCGTAAATCATCACGATTTTTTTGCCATACCGCTTTAATATTTTCACTTGCTGCGGGGTCAATGCGGTCCCGCTTGAGGCGACCACATTATGAATACCGTTCTGCATCATGGTAATCACATCGGTGTAGCCCTCGACCAGGATCACCTCTTCATCTTTTCTGATTTCGTTTTTTGCAAAGTTGATACCGTAGAGCACTTCACTTTTATTATATACCGGGGTTTGTGCCGAGTTGATATATTTGGCCCCTTTTTTATCCCCCATGATGCGCCCGGCAAATGCAATCACCTTCCCGGATGGGTTAAAGATCGGGAAAATCAGCCTGTCCCGGAATGTATCATAGAATCCGTCGTTGCGCTGGCTTGGTTTGATGAGATCGGCCTTCAGCAGGTATTCTTCTTCGATGCCTTCCTTTTTGGCTTCTCTCAGCAGGGCATCACCCTGGGCGGAACCATAACCGAGTCCGAATTTTTTGAGGATGCTGCCGTCATAACCCCGTCCATCCAGGTACTCTCTCGCTTTTTTTGCTTCATCCGACTCCTTTAACTGACGAAAAAAATAAAGGCCTGCAAACCGAAGGGCGTGATAGATTCCCTCCCGTTCCTTGTGCTTCTCATCATCATCAGATGAAAACTGTTCCGGCAGGCTGATTCCGTAGCGCTCAGCCAGTGTTCGAAGGGCTTCCTGGAAACCCACTCCTTCCATTTCCATCACAAAACTGAACACATCCCCACTGACTCCGCAGCCAAAACATTTATAGATACCCATGCGGGGTGTAACGTTAAACGACGGGGTTTTCTCATCATGAAAGGGACACAGTCCCACAAAGTTGTGGCCGGTTCGCTTGAGCCGGACATAATCCCCGACCACTTCAACCAGGTCAGCAGCTTCTCGTATTTCTTCTTTTTTATCCTCGGTTATCATAAGTAAACTTTGATGAAATGATAGGCATTTCGTGAATCATTTGACAGTGATGAGTTGACAGAATACAGTCACGGGAGGATTGAACGTCCCGGATGCGTTGAGAGTCAGCAACCGAAGTGACTCTCCTGATATTTCCCATTGATGCCGGGCTTGTTATTTGTTTCAGTCAGGATTGGACGTGGCAAAATTACCGTACTACTTTTGGCAAATGATTCAGATGATGGTATATTCTTTGCTCAAATTTCTGTTAAAAATTTAATCTAACGACCAGAATAAATGAGTGTTTTAGTTGGCAAAGATACACGCCTGATCATTCAGGGATTTACCGGCAGTGAAGGTACATTTCATGCCGGTCAGATGATCGAATACGGTACAAATGTAGTTGGCGGCGTGACCCCCGGTAAAGGTGGAATGAAACACCTTGATAAGCCGGTTTTTAACACGGTTGCCGAAGCCGTGGAAAAAGAAGGGGCAAATACATCCGTTATTTTTGTGCCTCCTCCGTTTGCCGGTGATGCAATTTCCGAAGCTGCATTTGCAGGTATTAAAGTGATCATCTGCATTACAGAGGGAATTCCGGTTCGGGATATGATTATTGCAAAGCAGATTGTGAGCAGCCATGGCGCTACGCTGATCGGCCCGAACTGCCCGGGTGTCATTACTCCGGGGGAAGCCAAAGTCGGGATCATGCCGGCGATGATTTTCAAACCCGGAAATGTCGGGCTGATTTCCCGGTCAGGCACCCTGACATACGAGGCGGTTGACCAGCTTACGAAAGCCGGGCTCGGCCAGAGTACTGCAATCGGAATCGGGGGCGACCCTGTCATTGGCACCACTCATCTTGATGCTGTAAAACTCTTCCAGGATGACGCCGATACGGAATCCATCGTACTGATTGGTGAGATCGGCGGGTCGGCCGAAGAAGAAGCCGCCGCTTATATCAAGGAACATGTTGACAAACCGGTTGTCGCCTTTATTGCCGGCAGCACAGCGCCTCCGGGAAGAAGAATGGGCCATGCCGGTGCCATCATATCGGGCGGCCAGGGAACTGCACAGGACAAAAAGAAAGCTTTAAAAGATGCCGGTGTCACCGTTGCCGAAAGCCCGGCTGAGATCGGAATCACATTGAAGGAGTTGCTTTAACCGGCATTTTACTTCACGGGAATTGTTTCACTGCCCCGCATATCACTCCGTGGGGAAAAGATGCACGCTTCGCGAAGAAAATATAAAACCGGCCTTCATACCGAAAACCGGTTTTATAATCCAGTATCTCATCAAGGAATTAAAATTTCAATCAGGCTCCGGCTTCTTCAAGAAGTGTGACAATGCCTTTAAAGTGGTGGGACGCCGCCTGATCTTTGGCACTCCACCCTCGATCATCTATCACATCGACATCACTGTGATGGTTGATCAGCAACTGAACGATCTCTTCATGGCCATTGCTGCTCGCCCAATACAATGCATTCGTTCCCCGGTTATCTCTGTGATTGATGTCAGCTCCTTCTGTCACTAACAGTTGAGCGATATCCAAATGACCATGCTTGCAGGCTTTCATTAGCGCGGTCCGGTCGTGTTCATCTCGTGTATCTGCTTCGACTCCCTGTGCCAACAACTGCTGAACAGTGTCGAAATCGCCGCTTTCAGCGGCATCAAGAAAGGTTTCCTGATCCATAGGCCTCTTCTCCTCACTTTATGTTTTAGGTTAGAAATGCTAATGCTATTGTAACAGATCAGAAGATATATTTCAACTTTCTCTGATTAGAATCTTAAAAAAATCTTTAATAGAAAACAGCCTCTTGTAAAAACAAAAGAAAAGCCGTTATTTTACCACAGATACCCCATTTGCAAAAATATTTTAATCAGAGTTGACTATGATAGGACAAAAGGGCCTGCCTGCGGCCGTATTTGTATATTTATTTTGCAGCCTGCTGATGTACTCAATTTCAGCTACACCCGCATCTGCGCAATCTGAACTCCAGCGAATTTCAGCTGTTGAACGAAGTGACGGTCTCGGTATGGTTGTGCGCTATCATCTGACGGAACCTGTCGATTCTTTTAAAGTGGTCCAGCCCACATCTGGCCTGATTCAAATGAAACTTTTTACGGAGAATCCCGACACGAATGGAATTCTGATTACTGAACCATCGGAAACCATCAAAAATGTTCACCTCTATATGCTTCCGGACGGTTATGGTGTTGATGTTGAGCTCGGTGAAAATCAATTTTATAAAGCCAGTGCATATCCGGATCGAAATGAACATGATTTGCTCCTGGCCCTGACAGAATCCTCACCGGGAGAAATGGCCGAGCTTACATCCGACGTGGAACCGATCTACTGGAGTCAATTGAAGATGGAAATGGAGTATGCGGAAGAAGAGACCGAGGTTGTATTAAGAGAGCTGTTCGACGATGATTACAACCAATTACACCAAAACCAAAATTTTGATACAGTTGTCATAGATGCAGGCCATGGAGGCAAAGATCCGGGTACGATCGGCCATAATGGTTTGAAAGAAAAAGATGTTGCTCTTGCCATTGCCCTAAAACTCGGAGGTTATATCGAGGAGTATCTCCCGGATGTCAACGTCGTATATACACGCAAGGATGACCGGTTTTTAGAGCTTGAGGAGCGGGGTAGCATCGCCAACAGAGCCCGGGGCGATCTGTTTGTGTCTATTCATGCCAACGCCTTCAGGAACCCGAATGCCAGGGGCAGTGAAGTTTATATTTTGGGACTTGCACGGACCCAATCGGCCCTGGAAGTGATGAAAAGAGAAAACAGTGTGGTCCGCCTTGAGAACGGGGACGGGATGGATGAACTAACCGAAGAGGATCTGCTTGTTTATGAATTGGCAAATGCCGGGAATATCAGAATCAGTGAACGGATTGCCGAAAAAGTGGAGCACCAATTTCGCGAACGGGCCCGGCGGCATTCAAGGGGGGTTAAACAGGCTCAATTTGTGGTCCTCTATCACGCATCCATGCCGGCATTAATGGTTGAGGCGGGCTTTATCACCAACCCGAGTGAAGCCAAATTCCTGGGAAGCGATTACGGCCAGTCGATTGTTGCATCCGCCATTTTCAGGGCGATCCGGGATTATAAAGAAGAATACGAACGCAGCCGGAATTTAAGCCGGTCGGAATAGCAGCCCCCCCGCAGGTGAAAGGCCTTATTTTCAAATTTTTTCAGGATTTTTCCAGTCTCGCTTGAAGGAGATGCTGCAGCCCATTCGCTGCCGGCAAAAGAACTCCCGCGATCCAACTTATTGCTTTTTAATAGGTTATAATATTTTAAACAAAATAGTTGTGAGCTCAAAGAGCAGCTATTCCCCCACGGCGGTCGGGACTCATTTTTTGTACCCCGACGGCGGTCTATCTTTTCCCTCCCGACGGCGGTCCCATTTTTTGTACGCGTAGCGATTTGCGGGTTAGCCAGCCCCATAGTTTTCAACAAACGCTTCCATCCCTTCAAAAATGAGAAACGGACGCTTCACGATTTTAATGTCATCACCCAGGTTTTTTTCCAGAACAGGTACATCTCCGCCGGTGACAAACAATGTGAACTCGCCGTATGACCTCTTGTAGCGGTGTAAAAAACCGCGTATCGCTTCAATAAAAACACCGGTTGTTCCCCACCGGACGCAATCCATCGACGTACGGCCGGGCCAATCAGCCGGAAGTTTTGTATCAGGGCCCGGTAATGCTGGTAAATCTTTGGAAATAGACCGGATCAGCGAACGGAGTCCCGGCATGATCACACCACCCAGGTAAGTATGATCGGCTGTGATATAATCAATCGTGCATGCTGAACCGGCATCGATTACCACCACCCCCCCTTCCACCTGGTTAGCCGCCCCGTAACAGGATAAAAAACGGTCCATGCCAAGCGTCTCCGGTGTTTTATACTGAATCAGCTCGGCCGGGATATCCCGATAGGTTAGAATCGATATAGTAAAGCCCGGATAGCGGGAATTGAGGCGTTCAGATATCCGGCTTACGACACTGCTGACGACTATATTTCTGCCTGCTTTTTTATCAAGCCAGGCGTAGAGATTTGACTCTTCTTCCAATTTATCCTTGAATACAACACTCCATTTCCCATCCATTTTTTCGGCTGCTTTTATATAACTGTTGCCAATGTCTATGAAAAGATTTTGCATTTGATTTAGATAAATGATCGTTACTTTGAATGAATAAACGCACCTGACTGTTATATTTTTTGAAATTTGGTTTGGCAGTAAACCGGCCGGAATTTCACCAGGTTCGAAATTTATATCCTCATGATTAAAAAATTAACAAATATCTGATTAATTGAACTTACCGTATGTATTTAGAAAATAAAACAGCAGTCGTTACAGGAGCAAGCAGCGGTATCGGGCGAGCTTTCAGCCATGCATTAATCGGGAAAGGTACGACCGTTTATGGCCTTGCACGCCGTATGAACAAACTGAAGGAGATTCAAAAAGAACTGGGAGAGCGATTTAAACCGGTAAAACTGGATGTAACCGAACATTCATCGGTGGAAACCTGGGTAAAGAAAACATTCAATGACACCCATTTACCCGAAATCCTGATCAATAATGCCGGGCTTGCCACGTTTGGAGATGTAGATCAGTTGTCGGTTTCCGATTGGAAAACCATGATGAATACCAACGTAAACGGTATTTTTTATCTGACAAGGCACATGGTTCCCCTGATGAAAAAGAATCCTGAACACTGCCATATCATAAATATTTCATCCATCGCGGGCCTGCTTGGCAATCCGCAGATATCGGGGTATAATGCAACCAAATTTGCCGTTCGGGGATTCAGTGAGGCACTTTTCAAAGAACTTCGGTACGACGGGATTAAAGTAAGCTGCATGTTTCCGGGCTCCATTGCAACCGACTTCTTTGATACGGCAAAAGCCGGTGATACGCATCCCAATATGATGATGCCGGATGATGTGGCTTCCACCCTTGTTCACCTCCTGGAAACTCCCGATAATTACCTGATCAGTGAAGTTACCCTGAGGCCACTGAACCCCAAACCACCCGAAAATGATGATTAAGTATTTTTTCATGCCTATACTGGCCGGATTTTTCATCATCGGATGTCAATCCAACCCGGATAAGCCGAAGGACCTGATCAAGGAACCGGTTTACATTGATGTATTGACTGAAGTCTTTATGGCTCAAAGCCTTGCCGAACTCAAAAATATTACTGAAAAGGAAGACAGCCTGGTTAATGTGGTATTTGACAGGTATGATGTCTCACGGGATCAATTCGAAAGGAGTCATGAATACTATCAGCGCCAGGGGGAAGCCCAGGTTGTACGAACCGATTCCATACGCAGCATGCTTCGGAATGAGAGAGAGGCGTTGATGCGGGCGAGACAGGAACAGCGGGAGCAACAGGACCAACATGAACCACGGGGGCCACGGGAGCAACAGGAACCAATGGAGCAAGATTCCGATCAACACTAATCCTGAGGATATCTATCCCGCATTTCGTTTCACGGGAATCACTGCGGACGGGGCTCATGCTTTCCCTCCCGACAGGTACGGGACTCATTTTTTGTACGAGAAGTGAAATGCGGACTGGTATCTGCCAGGCAGATTTACAGGTCACCCATTCCAGATAAACTTGCCGGGATCCTCGTGGCTTTTGCGAATTGAATCCTCCAGAATCAGAAACCGGATAATCTCGTTTAGTTTCTTTCTTCCCCACCCTGTTTTGTCTGCCAGTTCCCTGATCGAAGATGGCACCGCCAGGGTGTCTTTGATTATTTCCAGGTCCTTGTCGCTCAGCCCTGCACCCTCTTTTACGGAAGCGACACATCGGTCGCATTCCCCACAGGGTTCAACTCCCGACTCACCGAAATAAATTCTCAAAAAAGATTCCCGGCATCCGGAAGTCTCGGCATACGCTTTTATCTGATCCAGTTTTGTCAGCAGAATATTGCGATAGCCTTCAACATCATCTTTTCCGGCCGGGATACGGCTTCTCCGGGCCTCCATCAGTTTTACAAGTGGTTCTCCATCGATGAAATGGTACTCCAGCAATTGATCCTGCTCGGCAAATACCCGGATAGCCTTGAGCAGGGCATTTCTGTTGACATTCAGTTTCTCTCTGAGATAGGGAAGATCCAGGTAATACATTTTGGTAAACGACTCCGGTCCGTACTGCCTGAATAGCAAGTCCAGAAATTCCGATTTGGCCGGCTTCACCTGCTGAATGAACTGTCTTAAAATATCCTGATGAACCGTGAACTGTATGCCAAGCTGCGGTTTTGAGGTGTTGAATATTTCCAGGATCTCCAGGCGCTCCAGTACTTTCAGGCCCGCATGAATGTCGCCTGGAGAGAGCGAAGAACGTTTCGATAAAGCCTCAATAGAGAGAGGTTCCGGCTCATCGTGTTCACTCCCGACAGCCAGGTTGAGCTGGTCGCACAGGGAATCATAAAGCTTTTCCAATGTCTCAAGATCGGGATACGACCGCAGCAACCTTGCCTTGGCTGTATGATAATCCGACTCTTTATAGATCAAGACCGGAAATGCCTGCCTGCCATCCCTGCCGGCACGGCCGGCTTCCTGGTAATACGCCTCCAGGGTATAGGGCATATCATAATGCACCACAAACCTGCAGTCGGGCTTATCGATGCCCATACCAAAGGCGTTGGTTGCCACAACCACCGGAAACACATTTTCCAGCCATCCTTTTTGCACTGCCTGACGCTCTTCGCTGCTTAAACCTGCATGATACGCTTCTGCCCTGATTTTACGATGGGTCAGCAGATCGGCAATTTTTTCACACTCTTTCCTGGTTCCGGCATAAACAATGCCACTGCCCTGTTTGGCTCCCTTGGTAACTGCACGGATCATTTTTTTCCGTTTTTGTTCTGTCTGATTCACCCACCACTTCAGGTTCGGCCTCTTAAATCCACTGGCCACTACCACAGGGTCCCGGAAGTTCAGATTTTCTATGATATCATCCCTGACCTCCGGAGTCGCCGTTGCCGTCAGAGCCATCCAGCGAATGGAGCCCGGAACTGTCTCCATCAGCCCGCGAATTTTTCTGTAACTCGGCCGGAAGTCGTGGCCCCACTGCGAAATGCAATGAGCCTCATCGACCGCTGCCAATGAGATATTCAGATCCTGCACCATATGTTGCCAAAGCGGTGTCTCCAGCCGCTCCGGAGCCAGGTAGAGCAATTTATACATCCCGTTCCTGGCATTGATCAAACGCTGTTCAACTTCAAAACCTGAAATGGTACTGTTGATGTACGTGGCTCTGATCCCGGCCCGGTGCAGTTGTTCGACCTGGTCCTGCATGAGGGCTACCAGGGGGGAAACCACAATCGTAAGCCCATCCAAAATCGTTGCCGGCACCTGGTAACAGAGCGATTTACCGCCACCGGTGGGAAACAGAACCAGGGTTTCCTTTCCATCCAGAACCGAGTTAATCGCTTCTTGCTGGCCATCTCGAAAGGTGGAATACCCCCAGTGCTCAAGGAGCTTTTTTTTAGCATCAATCAGGTTATTGTGGTAATTCTGCATCAGGCAAACTCAAATGAAACGGAACAGAAAAATGAATTGTGTATTCAAAGCCTCTGCAAATTAAAATATTCTCCTGTATAACTCATACAAAAATCTGAATAAAATCAATATTTTATATATCTACAGAAATCTTTTTGTCTGGATTGACTTGCCTTTATTTGGGAAAATGTTTTTTGTATAAAATGTATTCCAGTTAGGTAAAAAGTGTGCAGATAGGAATCTGCCGGTCCGACAATCCACTTCTCATCTCATTTAGTAAGATGGTGACAGTATCTTCATCAAGAAACTTTTTCTTAAAATAAATTTATTCATTATAATCAACCGTATTCGAAAAAATAAAGGAGCAAAAAGATTCTGGTCTATGCCGGACAGACAAATTTCATGGGCTCCTCCTTTAGGAATAAATGCCTGCATCGGAACTGCTAACGACCACTAAATCACCGAAAACTGATGGTTAAGTAATTACCATCATTTAGCATAATTGGCGGGATCGAAATAACTAACTATATCGGTTAAACTACCTTAAATACCTTTCACCTTTAAGTAAAAAATAACAACGCTATGGATACAAACCGTTTAGTCAATTATCGACTGAGTATAATGATGTTCCTACAGTTTTTTATATGGGGAGCATGGTGGGTTTCACTCGGGCCATATATGGCAACTGAACGAATAGGTATGGCTGCAATCATTTTTTTGGCTTACCTCAGTCAGCCGATCGCCGCGATGATTTCACCTTTTTTCCTTGGTATGGTAGCCGATCGTTTCTTTCCCAGTGAAAAGGTCCTTGCGGTGTTGCATTTACTGGGTGCGCTGTTCCTGGTCCTTGTACCTATTTTCGGCGAAATGGAAGGTGGAAGAACGCTGTTCATCACCTTTATTATCTTGCATATGTTGTGTTACATGCCAACGATTGGCCTTACCAATACTGTAGCATTCAATACCATGAACGACCCCGAGAACCAGTTTCCAGTTATTCGGGTCTGGGGCACGATCGGATGGATTATTTCCAATCTGGTAGTAGGTGTAGCTTTTGCATGGATACTCGCTACGACTCCGGAACATACCCCGTGGCCATTCTACCTGGCTGCCGCTTCCGCACTGATTATGGCTATTTATAGTCTCAGCCTGCCCCATACGCCACCAAGGCTAAAGGGTCAAAAAGCAAAGATCAAACAAATTCTGGGGATTGATGCAGTTAAAAAACTTTCAAGTAAGGAATTTTGGGTATTCATGATCGCCTCGCTTCTCATCTGTATACCTCTCGCCGGCTATTATACCTATGCTGCTACCTTTGCCGACCAAGCAGGCCTTGAACGTGAAGTACTGGGCTGGACTATAGGTGTGACAGCCTGGATGTCCACTGGTCAGATGACCGAAGTAATCTTCATGCTGCTTATGCCGCTTGCTTTCCGTGCATTCGGCATTAAATGGATGCTACTGGCAGGAATGGGCGCCTGGGTTCTGCGTTATGCGTTGTTTGCTTTCGGTGCACCGGATGAAATATTTTGGATGATCCTGGTCGGTATCGCCCTGCACGGTATTTGCTATGACTTCTTCTTCGTAGCCGGAATGATATATGTAGAGAAGAAATCCACTGCCGACATAAGAGCACAGGCCCAGGGATTTCTGGTCCAAATGACACTGGGTATTGGAATGTTTATCGGTATGCTGGTAATGGGGCCACTGATGTTCAACACCATGGTCGATGGCTTAACCGGTGCTGAACGAATGCACGCCTACCAACTTTTCTGGGCTATCCCCGCCGTTCTGGCTTTTCTGGTCCTGGTGTTTTTCGCCTGGCAATTCCATGACCCGGAGGTGGAACAGGAAATACTGGAAGAGGAAGCTGCCGAATGATAACGGGTTAATTGTCAAACAGGGCCTTTAAATATTCACGTCTCATTTCGGCTATGGCGGAGATGCTGATTCCGACCGGACAGACAGCTTCACATTCTGCATAGTTGGAACAGTCGCCAAAGCCTTCTTTTTCCATCTGGGCAACCATCGACAAGACCCGCTGTTGTTTTTCAGGCTGACCCTGAGGCAGTTTGTTGAGGTGGCCAATTTTGGCCCCGGTAAAGAGGGAAGCCGAAGAGTTCGGACAGGCGGCTACACAGGCGCCACAACCGATACACGTGGCATAATCAAACGCCTGGTTGGCCTTTTTCTGAGGAACCGGGATCAGGTTGGCCTCCGGTGCCGATCCCGTCTTCACAGACACGTAGCCACCGGCTTCAATGATCCGGTCGAATGCACTGCGATCCACAACCAGGTCTTTGATGACCGGAAACGCAGCAGCACGCGCCGGCTCGATAACTACCGTATCACCATCACTGTAATTGCGCATATGGAGCTGGCAGACAGCCGTCATATGCTTGGGTCCGTGCGCACGCCCGTTGATCACAAGATTACAGGACCCGCAAATCCCTTCACGGCAATCGTAATCAAACTCTACTGGATCATCACCATTTTCAATGAGCTCTTCATTGAGCACATCCAGCATCTCAAGAAAGGACATATGTTCATTGACATTGTCGAGTGTGTATGTTTCAAATCTCCCTTTGGATTCAGCATTCTTCTGGCGCCAGATCTTCAGGTGTATGGTCATATCGCTGCTGCTCATAATCGTAGGTTCTATGGGTTGGATAATTTTTTCGGTTGATGCAGTCACTGCATGTCGAACCGGAATCATTACTTATAACTGCGCTGTTTCAGTTCTACAAATTCAAACTCGAGTTCTTCCTTGTGCATGGTGGTTTCCAGCTTGCCATTGACTCCCAGAAATTCCCAGGCAGCTACATAGGAAAACTCCTCATCATTTCTTAAAGCCTCCCCTTCCTCCGACTGGTATTCCTCACGGAGGTGGCAGCCGCAGGATTCCTCCCGCTGAAGAGCATCGAGGGCCATCAGTTCGGCCAGTTCAAAGTAATCCGCCACCCTGCAGGCAAATTCAAGATATTTGTTATAATAGTTGGCCTCGCCGGGTACCCGAACGTTCTGCCAAAATTCATCCCGTAAAGCCCGAATGTCCTCAATTGCCCTGCTCATGCCCTCCCTGCTTCGTGAGATTCCGACTTTATCCCACATAATTTTTCCAAGTTCCCGGTGGTAATGGATGACGGATTTATCACCATTGATATTGAGGAGCTTGTCAATCTGCGATTTGGAATTGCTGACGGCTTCAGCAAATGCATTATGGTTGGAATCGACAGCCGCCAGGTCGGTATCGGCAATGTAATTGCCGATGGTATAGGGAATAACAAAATAACCGTCGGCAAGACCCTGCATCAGCGCACTGGCCCCCAACCGGTTGGCTCCGTGGTCGGAGAAATTGGCTTCACCGGCTACAAACAGCCCCGGCACATTGCTCATCAGGTTGTAATCCACCCAAAGCCCGCCCATGGTGTAATGAACCGCGGGAAAGATTCGCATCGGTTCCTTATAGGGATTCTCGCCGGTGATATTCTCATACATATCAAAAAGATTGCCATACTTGGCTTCAATGGCATCCCGGCCATCTCGTTTAATGGCATCCCTGAAATCGAGGTAGACAGCTTTTCCTGTCGCACCCACACCCATTCCTTCATCTGTAACGATTTTGGCATTTCGCGAGGCTACATCACGCGGCACGAGATTCCCGAAACTGGGATATTTCTCCTCCAGGTAATAAAACCGCTCATGTTCGGGAATCGATCCCGGCTTTCGTTTATCCCCTTTCTCCCTCGGCACCCATACCCTGCCGTCGTTTCTCAGGCTCTCACTCATCAGCGTCAGCTTCGACTGATAATCACCGGATACCGGGATACAGGTAGGGTGAATTTGCACATAGCAGGGATTGGCAAAGGTGGCCCCGCGCTTATGGCAGCGCCATGCAGCCGTCACATTCGCATTTTTTGCATTTGTCGATAGGTAAAACACGTTCCCATAGCCGCCTGTGCAAAGGACAACGGCATCCCCAGTCCATTTCTCCATCTCCCCGGACACAAGATCACGCGTGATGATCCCGCGCGCCTTCCCATCGATGACCACCAGATCGAGCATCTCCTTGCGGGTATGATTCTCGATTTTACCGGCATGGACCATTTTCATCATGGCCTGGTAGGCACCCAGCAGAAGCTGCTGACCCGTTTGTCCCCTGGCGTAGAATGTTCTTGAGACCTGGGCGCCGCCAAACGATCGGTTATCGAGCAACCCGCTGTATTCACGGGCAAAAGGAACTCCCTGGGCCACAGCCTGGTCGATGATCTCATTCGAGACCTGGGCCAGCCTGTAGACATTCGCTTCGCGGGAACGGTAATCCCCGCCTTTGATGGTATCATAAAACAGACGCCAGATGCTGTCGCCATCATTCGGGTAATTCTTGGCTGCATTAATTCCACCCTGCGCGGCTATGCTGTGTGCCCTTCGCTCTGAATCCTGAATGCAAAAGCTTTTTACATTATAACCAAGCTCAGCGAGGCTTGCCGCTGCCGATGCTCCTGCAAGGCCGGTTCCTACAACAATCACCGTATGTTTGCGCTTGTTGTTCGGAGATAGCAGTTTGATATCTTTCAGATGCCTGTCCCATTTTTCTTCAAGAGGTCCAGAGGGTACTTTTGAGTCTAATTTCATAATAGAGAGTTTGAAATTTCCAATAAAAAAGAAAACAGTGCCGCTTTGCAGATAAAGTTATACACAGTCATACCCGCTGATCAATCCACCGCAACCACCTGTAAAAAAGATATAAAGGGGGATAAAAATAAAAGCCAGAGCTAAAACCACTGCCAGGATCACTCCAATGGAATAGATCGAGGAGCTTAGTTTTTTACTCTTCATCGTCAATGAAGTAAACGAACTCCAGATGCCATGGCCCAGATGAGCACCGAGCAGGATCATCACAAAGGTGTATCCAAAGGCGTATAGTGGATTCTGAAACGTTTCGATCACCAGGGTTTTCAAATCACTGGCCTCCTGGCCGTCAATGATGACGGTTTCCGTATCACCCAATGCAAATGTGTTGATATGAAAAAACAGGAAAATGAGCAGAATGACTCCGGTAAAAGCCATACTTCTGGAACTAAGGCTCTGCTTGCTCGGCCCGCCCTTGCTGCTATAAACATCATACTCTTCCGGCCGTGCCTTTCGCTTCTGCCACCAGATCGATATCCCGATATAGGCATGGATGGCAAACACCAGGATGAGCCCGATCCGGGCGATCCAGAGTGGCCAGCCTAGGTTGTGTAAAATCATCGAATACCGGTTCATGGCATCGGCATCGCCGAATATGGTAAGGTTGCCTGCCAGGTGAAAAATGATGAAAAAGACCAGGAGAAGTCCGGTTATTCCGGTCAGGATTTTGCGCCCTACCTGGGATTGTGCAGCTTCAATAAATGATGGCATGCCTGAAGGTTAATTAGTTGATTTGCGGTTACAGCCGGTTTTCTTTTCATTAGCCAACTGAAACCACCTTTTTATAGTTCATGAATTTTGACTGAAAGTCGTTTGTTTTACGGTAAAAAACAAGATAAAAGCTGGAATACAATTGCTTTTACCTAATTCAGAAAGGGTCTAAATTTGAACGTATTAACCGTTATACCCAGGATTATTTTGAAAACTGTTACCGCCATATATTCCGATTCATTCAGGGTGAAAGGATCCAAATTCATCGGTTCCCTTTTTCCTGCCACATCGGCCTCCCAATTTGATGATGTGCTCAATGATGTAGTCAGTGCCCATCCGACAGCGACCCATCATTGTTATGCATGGCGGATCGGTCTTGATAGCATCGAAGAGTTTGCCCAGGATGATGGAGAGCCCCCCGGCACTGCAGGCCAGCCGATCCTGAATCAGCTGAAGTCGGCCGGCCTCGTAAATTCCGGGTTAATTGTAGTGCGTTATTACGGAGGAACCAACCTGGGAAAAGGAGGATTGATTGATGCATACGGCCATACCGCTGAGCTGTGCATAGCCAATGCTTCGCTGAAAACCGTTATAGCAACACAACTGTATAAAGTCCGGTATACTTACAATCAGCAAAATCTGATCGAAAAGTGGAAAAATCAATACCAGCTGATTGAAAAAGAATCGGAATACCTGGAAAATGTAACACTGATCCTGGCCTGCCCAACTGAAACTTCCGCCAACTTTCTAAACGACCTGCAAAACTCAAATCATCTGATTACCTTTTTCGAAGAGCTGGGCAATGGATTTGAATTGAGATAATTTATTTGGAAATAATGCTTTTTGGCGTATTTGAATTTTACAATGGGTCGGGGTGAATGAATTGACATTTGATAGAATTCAGGAGTCAGAATACAGAATTCAAAAGTCAGAAGTCAGAAGTCAGAAGTCAGAAGTCAGAATCTAGCAGGTTCAGGCAGATAAAAAAATTTGTTCTATATTTAACAAACTGAGGTTCACGGAGTTATTGATCCAAATCCATATGATGATCGGTCACATTCTGAATTCTGACTCCTGACTTCTGACTTCTGAAATATAGACGTACTTTAGTTCTGCAAACCCCAATTGATCACTACCAAAAATGAAAATATACACCAGGAAAGGCGATTCAGGTGAAACCTCCCTGTTCGGGGGGCAGCGGGTATCGAAACACGCCGGGCGAATTGAAGCCTACGGTACTGTAGATGAACTCAATTCCATTCTGGGCTTTTCACTGGCCTGTTCTCCTTCCACACGCACAACGCAGATTTTAAAAGATCTTCAGCAGCAGCTCTTCGTGCTCGGAGCCGACCTGGCGACACCTTCGGATGCAAAAACACAGGTCACCCGCATAGGCTCTGATGAGATTGAACACTTGGAGTCGGTTATTGATGAACTTGAGGAGCACCTGACTCCACTTAAAAATTTTATCCTTCCAGGGGGGGGCACATGCGGAGCAACCCTTCACATGGCGAGGACCGTCTGCCGCAGGGCTGAACGGGCAGCTGTGGGATGTTTGCAATCAGGAAACGATCCGGTAACGAATGATTCGATAACCTATCTGAACCGGCTCTCCGACCTGCTGTTTGTCCTTGCACGATTCGAGAACCACCAATCCGGCCAGCCGGAAACGAAGTGGGAAAGGCAGAGTAATAAAGATTAATAGATAATTTGACTATCATTGGCACCCACAAACCAACAGACCGACAACCAATAACCCATAACAAACTACCAACATGTCACTAATGGTTTCTGTCTCGGGTATCCGGGGCATCTTCGGCACTGACCTGACACCTGAAAACCTTGTAACCTATACAGCCGCTTACGGCACATGGCTGGAGGGAGGAACCGTTGTGGTTGGCCGCGACTCAAGGGTCACCGGGCAGATCTGCGAAGATATCGTAACCGCCACCCTGCAGAGTGTCGGTTGTGATGTCATCAGGGTGGGTATAGCACCAACACCAACCGTAGCCATGGCAGTCCTGAAGCATCAGGCCAATGGCGGCATCATTCTTACGGCAAGCCATAACCCCGAACAGTGGAATGCACTGAAGCTTTTAAATGAAAAAAGTGAATTCCTGGATGCCCGGCAGGGTCAGGAGATGCTGGAGATCGCTGAAAGCAAACAATTTTCCTATAAACCATACGACGCCATCGGAGAACTTTCCTTTGATGATGAAGCCATTCAGGATCACATTGATGCTGTTTTGGAACTTCCTTATATCGATAAAAAAACAATCTCAAATGCCGGATTCACCGTAGCCGTCGATGCCGTGAACGGTGCAGGTGCCCTGGCACTGCCTCTGATGCTGGAGGCCCTTGGGGTGAAGGTGCACAAACTGCACTGCAAACCCACCGGGCTGTTTCCGCACAACCCGGAACCCCTGCCCCAGCACCTGGGTGAAATCTGTGATTTTATCAAACAGAACCAATGCGACCTCGGTATTGTCACAGATCCGGATGCCGACAGGCTCGCATTGATCGATGAAAATGGCAGGCTGTTCGGCGAGGAATATACCCAGGTAGCTGCATTTGATTTCATCTTATCCAAAAATCCGGGTCCGACCGCCACCAATCTCTCCTCTTCAAGGGCCGCTGATGATATCTCAGCTAAATATGGTCAGACCTGCCACCGATCAGCCGTCGGTGAGATCAATGTGGTTAAAAAAATGCAGGAAAAAGGTGTGGTCATCGGAGGGGAAGGCAACGGCGGGGTAATCAGCCCCGACCTGCATTACGGCCGGGATGCCCTAATCGGATCGGCCATGATCTTGCAGCTGCTGGCCGAACGAAAGATAAAGGCCTCCGCATACCGCGACTCCCTGCCGGACTATGAAATCACAAAAGATAAAATTGCTCTGAGCAACCTGGGAATGCAGGCCGATGAAGTTCTGGAGAAACTTCAAAAACGATTTGCCGGCCGAAATCCCAATACCGTCGACGGCGTTAAAATTGAGTTCGATGAGGGATGGGTACACTTTCGCAAATCCAACACCGACCCGATCGTCCGTGTGTATGCCGAAGCTTCCACGGCCGATAAAGCCCGGGAATTGGCGGCGAAAGTAACAGATGAAATTGGAATTGAGATATAAGGGCCAGGGGCATTACCTATAGCTAACCTGGATTATTGGCATTAGATGGCGCAATAGCGCGGATATCTCACCAAGACATTTTTTCCTCAGCAAGGCGAAGATATAATGGCGTGCTCAACGTCCCGTACAGCTGTCGGGACGTTGAG
>SKRC01000198.1 GCA_007118695.1 Balneolaceae bacterium
ACTCTCACCGACGGAATTGATAGAATATAGTGAATCGAAAATAGCTGCCATCGTGATGCAGCACGGGGGTACGACTTCACACGCTGTAATTATTGCACAATCCCTTGGCATTCCGTGTGTTGTTGGAGTTGATTGGCGGCCTACACAACTTGAAAAGGCAACCCTGGCTGCCGTTGATGCCGAAATCGGGGAGGTTATCATTGGCCCGGATGAAAAAATCCTCAGGGAATACCAGCAGCGTAAGGAAGAAGCTTCAGCGAAAAAAAAGATGGCCTTTGATATCAGTAAATTGCCAAATAAAACTTCCTGTGGAAATAGATTTTATATACGCGGGAATGTCGAATTTGAAGAAGAACTGCAACGCATTAATGCATACAGGGCAGAAGGCATCGGGCTTTTGCGAACGGAGACCCTTTTTTTAAGACAAGGTTTTTTCGATGTTGACCGTCACACCCGGTTTTATAAATCGGTGCTGGCTGAAACGGCACCCCACCCGGTGACCATTCGATTGCTGGATATTGGCGGGGATAAGCTTCCCGGGATAAATGCCCATGAACAGAATCCGTTTCTGGGCTGGCGAGGCATCCGGATGTTGCTCGACGAGCAGGAACTGCTGGATAAACAACTTCGTTCGGCTCTTTTTGCAGCCGCCGAACATCCCGGCAGGGTTCAATTGCTGGTTCCGATGATCAGTGACGTCGATGAAATTATACAGGTGAAACACAGACTTGCAAGGGTGAAAACCGATGTTGGCAAAGAAGGGATTGAAACCGGAGAAGTACCCCTGGGAATTATGGTGGAAATCCCATCGATTGCATTGCAGGCAGAGATGGCGGCAAGGGAAGCCGATTTTTTTAGTATTGGATCGAACGATTTAACGCAATATACCCTGGCCGCCGACCGGGGGAATGAACGGGTGTCCAAACACTTTAACTCAAATAACCCGGCCGTTTGGAAATTGATCAAAATGACCTATGATGCAGCCGATAAAGCATCCATACCGATCAGTGTATGTGGCGAAATGGCTGGAAAACCTTTGATGGCTGCTGCACTGCTTGGCCTGGGGATCAGGGAACTGAGTATGAATCCCACTTCAATTCCGGCAGTAAAAGAATTGCTCTGTAATTGCGATATCAGTGATTGCAAACAACTGTTTGATGCACTCATAAACTGTTCCGGAAGCCTGGAAGCCGATAAAGTTGTAGAAAACTGGAGAATTAAACATCTCAAATAAAGAATGAAATGAAAATATCAATGAACAGATTAAAAGAAATCGACCGTGATGGAATGTGGGATAACCTGATCGACTTCCCTGATCACTGGCAAAAAGCGATGGATTTTACCCGGGGGGTGGATTGGTCTGTGGATCGAAAAAAGATTCAAAATATATGCATGTCCGGAATGGGGGGGTCGGCCATTGGTGCTGACTTGATTTCTGCCTATTCACTCAATAACTGTGAAGTGCCGGTGCAAGTGAATCGCAGCTATGATTTACCCGGCTGGGTTGATTCCAACACACTGTTTGTCGCTTGCAGTTTTTCGGGAAATACAGAAGAGACTCTCACCGCATTGGAAAAGGCCAAAGAGCGTGGGGCTCAAATTGTTGCAGTTACTTCTGGTGGAAAATTGTTAGTGGAAGCTTCCCGGGAAGGGTACGGATATGTGAAAATTCCGGGAGGGATGCCGCCAAGAGCCGCATTGGCTTACAGTTTTGTCCCGCTGTACCGGCTGTTCGACTACCTGGGTTATACGGCAGGCGGGGAAAAGGCCCTGGAAGAAACGGCGGTTATGCTCAGGCAACAGGTATCAATGCTTTCCAATACCGACGACAACCAGGCCCTGGTCATTGCCCGCGAAATTCAGGATACGCTTCCCATAATTTATACCGGAAGCGGCCTTATGGAACCGGTTGGCCTTCGTTGGCGATGTCAGTTTGAAGAGAATTCAAAAGTCCTGGCATACGGCAACACGGTACCTGAAATGAACCACAATGAAATTGTAGGATGGGAACAGACCGCTCATCTGACCGGCCGGTTATCGGTTATATTGCTCGAGGATATGGATGACCACCAGAAAGTGAAACAGCGTATGCAGATCGTCAGGGAATTGGTCGAAGATTTAACGGTGTATACAATCAGGCTCCAGACAACCGGTGAGAGCCGGCTGGCCCGGCAATTTTCCCTGGTGCAACTGGGTGACTGGGTAAGCCTGTACCTGGCCATCATCAATGAAGTGGATCCCACGCCGATTGCCAAAATCGATCTGTTAAAAAGCCGGCTGGCTGAATTCTGAGTCCCTGCAAATTGGCCCCGGGCGCCTCTGGCCAAGCCAGACTGGTGGTTTCGGGGAAACAGGCTATTGGAAATAGTGGATGGAATCATTCACAGCAAACAGATTAATTATTCAGGCTGTCAGTCTAAACCTTTGTTTAAACCAGGAGTCCCGGCTCTCATTAATTCTGCTGCTGCTGTTGCCTGAATTTTAACAGTCCTATCAATCACTGCAATGTTTGATATCGAATCATTTGAAAAGAATTTGAGAACCCAGTGGCTGGGGGCAAATTTCTTATATCGGGAAGAAGCCGGGTCGACAAACACGGAGATGAAAAAGATTCGTTCCGCAGAACTTGATCATGGGACAGTTCTGCTGGCGGATACGCAGTTGGAAGGCCGGGGGCAATACGACCGGAAATGGTATTCCGAACCCGGCAAGAATTTGACCTTTACCATCGGTTTCCGGCCGGGCAGTCCCGAGCGATTGTCATTGCTTACATTAGCCTCCGGGTGGGCCATCATCAAGATAATACAAAACCGGTTTGACCAGCAGTGCAGCCTGCAATTACCGAATGATATTATAATTTCCGGAAATAAAGTGGCGGGAATTTTGACAGAAAATATTTTCAACGGAGTGAACCTTGACAGGGTCTTGATTGGCATCGGCTTCAATGTTAATCAGACTGAATTTCCTGCTGAAGTGGGAAGGGCAACGTCTCTGCAGTTGCTGCGACAGAACCCGGTTCCAAGAGAAGAGTTAATGTGTTATTTGCTCGAAAGCATCGAAGAGACATATCAGAAATGGGAAAAAAAGGACCCGGAATTAATTCATCAGGTAAACAGATCCATTTCCGGTTTTGGGGAATGGGTGAATATTTCGGTAAATAACCGGCCGGAACCGGAAAAAGTGAAATTTTTGGGTATCAATGAGGAGGGGCATCTTCTTATATTGACAAAAGAATTTGAAGTAAAAAAATTCACTCATGAACAAATCAGAATCCAACCGGGTGATTAACCTCGTTGAGGAATACCTCGAAACCTGTTTCCCGGAGAAGGATCAACGCTCGATCATTCTGGGAGTCAGCGGCGGGCCCGATTCGATGTCTTTGCTCTATATTTTATCAAAACTCAACGTGCAGGTAATGGTAGTTCACTGCAACTACCAATTGCGGGGAGAGGAGTCAAACAGCGATCAGAAACTGGTTGAAGACACGGCTTTCATGTGGGGTTTTGATACCGTATCTACCCGGCTGGATCCGGAGGAAGCTGAAGATGGAAATTTTCAGAACTGGGCGAGAAACAGACGTTATCAAATTTTCCGGGATATAAAAAAAGAGACCGGTGCCGATGCCATTGCCACCGCTCATCACCAGGACGACCAGCTCGAGACCATTATTCAGAAGATTTTGAGAGGCGCCGGCATGACGGCGTGGCAGGGAATGAAGCTTTGGAATGGGGAACTTTTCCGGCCGTTGCTTGAATTCAGTAAGGCCGAAATTCTGCAGTTTGCCTCGCGAAGTCACATTCCTTACAGGCTCGACAGCAGCAATGAGGAGTCGACATACGCCAGAAATTTTTTAAGAAACGGCTGGTTTCCCATTCTTGATGACCTGTTTCCGGGGTGGAGGGAAAATATTTTGAAAGTACCTGAAAGGGCTAAAGAACATGAGGCCCTGACAAAAGCCCTGATCGGATCACTGATGCCGGACGACCGAAGCATCATGCGGAATAGATTGATTGCACTGGCTCCCGAAGTTCAGAAGCCGCTCATCCTGCAGATATTGAAATCGATGGATGAGGAGATCCGGGTGAGCAGTGGCGCCCTGGAAAATCTGGAAAAACTCGAATCGCTTCAAACGGGAAAAAAATTACTTTTCAATGAAATCTGGAGCCTTACCAGGGATCGGGATCGTTTTATCATCAGTGAGGAAAAATCGGACGTAATTCCGGCTGTGTTAATATCGAGGAGTGATATTCGCAGAGAAAAACTTCTTGTTCACGGGTTTCAGATGGAGGAAAAACAGTGGCAGAATCAGATCAACTCATCCATACTCCAGCTGGATGCCGACAGTTTAGAGTGGCCGTTGAAGGTACGTGTCTGGCAGGAAGGCGATGTAATCAATCCCTATGGAATGGAGGGGACCCAGAAGATTTCCGACCTGCTGACCAACAACAAGATTTCAGCTACGCAAAAATCCACTGTCCTGGTAGTGGAGGTTTTTGATGGAAGAATTTGTGCTGTTATATTCCCACACGGATCAAAGCCCGGAACAATTGCAGATTGGGCCCGTTGTACCCCGGAGACAAACACTATGCTCTTAATCAGAAAATCAGATTAAATGGATCATTATAAACCGGAGTACGTTCACTGTAACGGAGAACAATTCCGGATCTACCTGACTCAGGAAGAAATTCAGGAATGTGTAAGGAAACTGGGGCAGAAGATCACGAGAGATTATGCAGAGAAACGGCCGATATTTATCGGGGTTTTAAACGGGGCTTTTGTTTTCCTGGCAGATCTGATGAGGCATGTGACAATACCATGTGAAATTGATTTTTTAAAGCTGAGCAGTTACGGCGATGAGAAGGTCTCCTCCGGGCAGGTCACAGAGCTCAAGGAGATCGATGCAGAAATTGAAGGGCGGCATGTAATTTTAGTGGAGGACATTGTGGATACCGGCCTTTCTATAAATTTCCTGATTGAGAAACTCAAGCGCAGTAATCCGGCTTCCCTGGCCACGGTTACCTTGCTGCACAAAACCGAAAAGACCCGGCATGATGTTAAACTCGATTATGTCGGGTTTCGTATTCCCAGTCTCTTTGTACTGGGATATGGCCTTGATTTTGCACAGGAAGGAAGGAACCTGGCGCAGATTTATATACTCGATAAAAACCCAAAACCGGCGGCTGGTGAAGATGCCAAATAAAAGATGTCTTAACGCTTGCAGATAGGTGCCGAAGCTTGCTATATTTAAAGTCTTGGAAAAAATATATTGAAACGACTCCGGAGAGGTGGCTGAGTGGTCGAAAGCGCTCCCCTGCTAAGGGAGTATACCCCGAAAGGGGTATCGAGGGTTCGAATCCCTCCCTCTCCGCAATTGAATATTGAACAAGGAATAACGAATATCGAATATTGGACAGGGAATTTCGAAAGTTGAAGTAATGGATATCTATACAATCCCATCCAAAAATTGACACGTAACTTGGAAATTCGAAATTCGTTGATCGATATTCGATATTCAATTCCAATAGAATACAAGCCTGCCAAAACCGCCGTCGAATATCGTGGGCCGGATTCTTTCCCGCCTGTTTTCTCTTTCGACGAATACTTCACGGTCGAGATCCGCACTGGCGCCGAAAATGATGAATGTATGTTCAGTAAACCGGTAGCCGAGAAACAAGGTTAGCCGTTCGTTTCTTTCACCAATGGAATATGGGTATTGCAGATGGTAGGGCAAGCCCCGGGCAGCGGATCCGTCAGGCCGCTCAATGATACCCGACAGGGGGTTTCTGTAATCAGCACTCCACTCAATTGCAATTTTGAACCCCCGTTCTCCGGGATCCAGGCTCACCCGGTTTCTCATCATCCAGCGATCCTCGCGGTAATGAAACGGGTAGACCTGCTCATCAAACAGGAAACGGGTTTCAAACCGGTCGAACTGCCGGTCGCGGTTAAAATTGTACCAGATCCAGTTGTCGAAATGGAAGTTTCTGTAACTGAGCGATACAAATCCGCCGATGAACTGGCGCGTCTGTTCATTTCCATAATCCACCGGTTCAGAAAAACCGGCTTCAGCATTGGTGCGGCTGAAACGGGTGTAGGTATGGCGCCACGAGAGAGCAGCGGTAAATCCGGGTACGGCATATTGAACCAATGCACCGATATACCGGGCACGATCCCGGTCCCTGAATGACTCATCGCTTTTTTCCGGCAACGATTCGGCAACTGCCTGAAGAGGGGTTTGAATGCCGGCAACCAATTCGCCTCTGACATTTCGGATATCCGGGGATACCGCTTTCATGGAAAAGAGAAACGGGCTCTGTTCATACTTTCTCATTTCAGGGATTACATCACCGCGGCGTTGGCCAAGATTGTATGCGGGGTTGTTGGCCCAGTCGAGTGCCGTGAATTCGAGTTGAATTCCTCCGGATGGAAGATCCCGGAACCGGTAATACAGTGTGGCGTCCAGGTCGGGTTTTTGTTCCGTTAATGTGTGCTGCAGGCCAATGGTGTGTTGTCCGTGAAGGTTGTAATCCAGCCCTAGCGTCAGCAGCATCCGGTCCTGACGCATATCGTACCTGCGATAAGAGTGCATCGGGAGATTAAGGTTTTCGGAGATCGAGACATCATGCCGGAGTTCAGCTCCATGCAGATATTCACCCACATTAAAACTTCCGCCAAAGGCCCGGAAACCGGTCTCGCGGTTGTAAAACCACCGGTGGTCGTCGATTTCTGAAAAACCATAGGTTATCAGATCCAGATCGTGATGTTCAATCATAGGAGGCGTTGTGAAACGAAAAAGACCCCGGTCGTAGAATATGCTACCGTAATTGTGATACCGGTCAAGAAGCATCATTTTTTTCTGCTCTTCCCATCCCAACAGCGATATTTGCCGGAGATCTTGTGCATGGATAAAACCCGGTTTTATTACCAATAGCATCAAAAACAGACAGATCGGGGCAGCCCATCGATATTTGCAGTTTATCGCTCTTGAAATTCCTTTTTCCATTGCTCTATGGGTTTATCGGTTTCCAGTTTATATCTCCCAATTGAATTTACTCCCTGTTCATGGATAAATAGTTACCGGTGATCCACCATTCCGGGCAGATGATTTACTATTTCACGTTTGAGGAGATCGTGCAGGTTGCCTATTTTGGCGGAATTCCGGGAATTCCGGGAATTCGGTGAAAATCCCACGGATTCCATTCCAGTAACGAGGCCACTGCGACCGATTTATGTCAGTTTTTGAAATTATTCCTGCCATCTTCCTGCCGTTATTTATCTTTTTTGCACGCATTCTGGATGTGAGTATCGGGACGCTTCGAATCATGTTTATTTCGAAAGGTTACAAGGGGAAAGCATCCTTATTGGGATTTGTCGAAGTATTGATCTGGATCTTCATTGTCGCACAAATTTTTCAGAACCTGGATAATTGGCTGAATTACGTGGCCTTTGCAGGTGGATTTGCGGCGGGTAATTATATCGGGATGCTCATCGAAGAGAAGATGAAGATGGGGCTTCAGATTTTCAGAATCA
>SKRC01000244.1 GCA_007118695.1 Balneolaceae bacterium
ATCAATAAACCGACCGTAATACTTCCACTGCATCAAGTTGAGCATTCCGGCCCAGACATTTTCCAGGGGCTGCACTATTTTCGCAGTCGCGATCTTGGCTTGAGTTGGGAAGGACCTTTTCAAGAGCCTGGTTTCCAGCGCTTGCCCTTGTCAGGGGATGAGGATAAATATCGCCTTGTCAGTGATTTCACACCCAAATTCCATGCTGCTACCGGGACACTGCTCGGCATCGGTCACACATCGGTTTACGAAAGAAACAAGGTTATGCCTGGAGAACCCCGTGATATTGCTTATGCTGCATTTGACGAGACAACACAGACCTGGTCTGAGTGGCAAACTCTTGAATTGCCCAATGAGCCACAATTCGCAAACGCAGGGGCGGGCTCCGGCCGTCGCGTCGACCTGTCCGGCGAGTCTGTCTTGCTTCCGGTATATTTCAATGATCCTGATAGCGGGCAATTCCATGTTACCGTTCTTCTTAGCAGTTTTGACGGAGAAGCTCTCGAGTACAAGGAACACGGAAATATAATAACAGTCGCGGCCGGAGATGCACTCCATGAGCCTTCGCTTACAGAATTTGATGGGAACTACTATCTCACCTTCCGTAACAATGAAGAGATGTATGTTACCCGTAGTAGCGACGGCCTCCACTTCGATGAGCCTCAACTCCTGAAATTTGACAACGACATGAATCTTGTTGATGAATACACAAGGCAACATTGGCTTACCCATAGTAACGGATTATTCCTTGCCTATACCCGTCAGGGGAGTGAGTCGCTGTATCTTGCTCAGGTGGACCCTAATAAGCTGCATATCATCGGGCAAACCGAGCAAGTTATCATACCAACCCTGCGCGGCGGACGCCTGGACAACCTCGATGTAACCGACATCAGCAAAGATGAGACATGGGTCATTGCAACCGAATGGATTCAACCGTCAGTTCCAGGTGCTGATTTTGCCCCTGATAACATCATTCATGTTGCCCGGCTCAACTGGCTTGTTAATATGTAAACAGCCTATATTTAAAAAAGTTAAAAAACAACCCCTTCCACAAACCAGAAAAATGAAATTATTTACATTCACGACTCTTCTCATTTTTTTATTCTCATTATTTGATGGATTAACAGTTTACGCACAAACTGAAGAAGAAAAAAAGAAAGCCTATTTGGAAGAGATCATTCAACTGCAGGAACGCCCGACTTCGCATGATGATTTTGTCAGCTATCACGATGAGACCTGGCTCGACTGGGTGGAGCGCACCGGGGCACTGCCGCCCGATTTTGGTGCAGTTCCTTCCATACCTCTGCTTCCCGACCCGCTTATCATGGATGAGGGTGGGGAGAATATGCCGATTGAGACGCTTTCGCAGTGGCAGGAACAGCGCAAATGGATCAAACAGCAGGTGAAACAGATCTTTTCGGGTACTTTTCCCGAGCCACCTGAAACTCTGACAGCCCATGTTCTGGAAGAACGGGAAGAAGACGGGGTAAAGATCGAGATGATTGAGCTGCGGTTTGGGGAGGACGAACGTGCCCGGCTGAGGCTGGAACTTTTTACACCTCCCGGAGAGGGGCCGTTTCCGGTATTTATGACCCAGTGGAACCACAGGGGCTGGGCCCAGATCGCTGTTCGCCGAGGGTATATGGGACTTGTCTATGCCGGCGCCGATGCCCGGGACGATACCAGGGATTACCTGGCTCTTTACCCGGATTACGACTGGAGTACCCTGATGACCCGGGCCTGGGGCGCCCACCGGGCTGTCGATTACCTCTACACGCTCGATCATGTAGACCGTTCAAAGATCGCCATCACCGGGCATTCCCGGAATGGCAAACAGTCCCTTTTTGCGGCAGCTTTTGACGACAGGATAACAGCTGTTATCACCAGCAGTGGCGGAACCGGCGGGGAGTTTCCGTACCGCTATACAGATGACCGTCATTCCAATGAATCGATCGACTTTCTGGTCTCGAGGCGGACGCACTGGCTACATCCGCGGATACGCTTTTACCTGGGCAGGGAACACAAAATGCCGATTGATCAGAATTCGTTAATGGCTCTGATTGCCCCCAATGCCCTGATGCTGAGCTCTTCGATCCGGGAAGGCGGTGGAGGAGATGCATGGGCAGTAGAGCACATGTATCGGTCCCTTGAAGGAATTTATGATTTTCTGGGGCATCCGGAACGGCTGGGAATCCGGTTTCGTGACGGCGGCCACGGGGCCGAATCACGCGATATCGAATCTTACATGGACTGGCTGGATGTTCAATTCGGCAGGACAACAACAATTCCCTGGGAGAACAAGCTCTATTATGACTATAGCTTTGAGCATTGGAAAGAGCTCAGTGGCGAGTCTGTTGACCCACAGAATTTTGCTGCGATTTCACCCGGCCGGTCGCTCCTGGCAGGTGACAATGGTGTGCGGATCCGGAATGTCTCCGGTTGGGAAAGCAAGAAAGACTCTATCCGGGAAAAGATCAACTGGGTTATGGGAGAAGAACCGCCGGGTATTTCTGCCAGTCCCATAAGAGGCCTGAGTAACAGGCAGGATTATGTGAACAGCTTTTTAAGCCGGCCTCAGGTCTCGAATGGGCGGGTCCGCCATATCGCTCCCTATAATGCCCTGGGAGATTATCTGTACGCCGATATGTATTACCCGACAGATGAAAATGGAGAGATGATGACCGGGGAAAACGGCAAATTACCGGTTGTGATCTATCTGCACAAGTACTCCAATACGGGGTACGATTCCCAGTCTGATACGGGATTAAGTTCCCTGTTTGAAGATATCCTCTCGCGCGGGATGGCGGTCCTGGCAATGGACCTGATTGGTTACGGTCAAAGGATTGAAGATGGCACCTACTTCTACCAGCGCCATCCTCACTGGTCGAAACTTGGCAAGATGGTTTCTGACACACAGGCAGCCATTGATGCACTTGAGACCCTGGAATTTGTGGAAAGTGAAAAGATCTTTCTTACGGGATATTCTCTGGGTGGAACCGTAAGTCTCTTTACGGCGGCAATAGACGACAGAGTTGCAGGCACTGCAGTTGCCAGTGCTTTTACGCCACTTCGGGGTGTGAGTGAAGATGTGGAAGGGGTAAAAGCCTACTCCCATCTGTATGGCTTGCTGCCCCGGCTTGGATTTTTTGCCGGAATGGAAGAAAGGCTGCCGGTTGATTTCCCGGAAATTATATCCTCAATCGCCCCACGTCCTCTATTCGTAATTGCACCGGAATTGGATCGGCATGCAGATAATGAAAGGGTAAAAGAAAGTATGGAGAAGGTTCGATCGGTTTACGAACTCTATCGCGCCGGTGAAGAGTTCCGGTTCGATACCCCCTATAATATTAACATCTTTAGCGGCTGGCAGCGCGAAAGTATTGTCGAATGGCTTGACAAACTACAGCAATGATCGAAATATTCCACGATAGATAACCATAAGGGCGTCAATCTGTTTAACCTGATAGTTACAATTCATTTAAAAACCTGGTTTATGAATCAAAATTACAATAAAATATCACGATACGTTCCTGTTGCAAGCCTTTTTGGGTTCATTGTTGTGTTCGTATCATGTCAGATGGATGATACAAGGAACGAACAATTTGATATTATAACATTAAACGACGATTCCAGCTGGTGTTGGTTTCAGGATGAGCGTGCCCTTATCGACGGCGATCAGCTGCTTTTTACCGGTGTTACCTCGGACGGGGCTACCACGGTATCAAGCTTCCATATCCCAACAAGGCAAAGCCAGACAGTTGTTGTAAATGATGAAACATTTCGGGCGAATGACCACAATGTGGGAGCACTGCTCGTCAGGCCTGACGGCCGCTATCTCACGGTCTACGCAGGGCATAATACCGAACCCAGAATGCGATATCGAATTTCAACAAATCCGGGGGATATCAGTGAATGGAGCGATGAACAGACGGCGGAAACCGGTGCAAATAACACCTATTCAAATGTTTACCGGCTTGATCGAACGGGATTAACGTATAATTTTCACCGTGGCATCGGCTGGAATCCCAATTATATGATTTCAGATGATGATGGTGAAACATGGGATTACGGTGGCCGGCTGCTTGCCTATCCCGGCCGGCCCTATTTGCGGTATACCTCGAACGATTATAACCGGATACATTTCATCAGCACTGAAGGCCATCCGAGAGATTACGACAATAGTATTTTCCACGGATATATCGAACATGACTTTCTTTTTACATCGGACGGGATTCCCGTTGGACGCTTGAGCGGGGATGAACATAGTGACTATATTCCACAGCATTTTACTCGTGTATTTACCGGTAATGCCAGGAATATAGCCTGGACAAGTGACATCGAACTGGATCGATATGGTCAACCTTATATAGCCTTTTCCGTGACGAAAGATCCAATTACCCGAGGGGAGAGAGTCAATACGGAAGAAGGAGGATTTGATCATCGTTACCACTATGCCCGCTGGGATGGGGAGCAGTGGCACGAATATGAAATTGCATATGCCGGTACCCGATTGTATCCGGGAGAAAATGAATATACAGGCCTCATTTCGCTACATCCGCTTAACCCGGATGTGGTGTATATTTCAGCTGATGTTCATCCGGCAACAGGCGAACCGCTCACAACCGACGGTGAACAGCGTTACGAGATCTTCCGCGGCACGACGGAAAACAGGGGTGCCACCTGGCAATGGACGGCAGTTACACAAAACTCCCAACAGGATAATATCCGTCCTGTTGTGGCAGCCAATGAGAGCTATGAAGCTGTATTATGGCTGAATGGCCGATATACAAGCTATACAGACTACGATCTGAAGGTGTTGGGAGTGATCAAAGAACGACCATAAATCCTATTCTTTTGCCTGTTGCCCTGATTAAGCCATTATCGCATGGATAGTCCGCATTTCACTCCGTGGGGAAAAGATGTACCCCGAGCCGTCGGGGTACAAAACATGAGCTCACATGATAATTGTATGAAAAGTTATAAATCATTGATCTGCATAATATTCCATTTATTTTTGAACTTTAGCATAAATAACACTCTGTCAGACGCTGCGAAATTTGTCCGTCTGCTGCGTTACCCCGGCTAAAATTTCTGAAAGACAGGCAAATCACAAAGAGTGTTAATACACCAGTAAAACAACTGTTTTTTTTCAACTTTTTCCGTTCTTCTATTTATATATTGTACCCATTCCGAGAATTAAAAAAAGTGGAAACTATATTGATCTTCACCTGTACTTTAAGTCAGGATTTGCCGTAGTGTCATGCCAACAAGTTGTTTGATGTGGTCAGGATTGTACGACAGCAGCAACAATATTTGGAATCTCCAGGTTGAATAGGAGGTTTTGAAAAAAGAGGTATTTTGTTTAAAGTCAGATCCATCAAAATTAATCATTTTATTAATGCAAGAGCATGAATAGACTTTCGAAGATATCGTTGACATCAGTTAGTTTGATCTGTTTCAGTATAATTTTATTTGGATGTGATATCCGGGCGGGTGTGGGAAATCAAATCGAAGAGGGGATTGTGGTAACCAGGGATAATAATACAATTACTGTAACAGCCGGAAAAAACGGGTTGAATGGCACTCCGGTGGCAATTGAATGGGATGGCGAAGTTCCTGCATGTTTGGATAGCAATGGTGAGTTAGTTGCAGCTCAGCAAGGAGAGACTGCTGATGGTCGAAACTTAATTTGGATCCTTGCAGATATTTCAGCTGGAGACAGCCGGGAGTATGTTGCAAGTGAGCAGACGGATTGTTTATCCAAAACGTTCGATTGGCAGAAAGCCGGCCCGGATAGATCCCGGCTTCTGATCGACGATATGCCTGTTGTTGAGTATGTACACCCGGTATTTGACAGCAACCGGATTGATGAAACCATGAAACCCTTTCACCACGTGTATGCTCCGGATGGATCACAGCTAATCACAAAAGGAGCAGGTGGCAATTACTCCCATCACCGTGGTATTTTTTATGGCTATAATAATATTCGGTTCAATGATAAAACTGTAAATACATGGGGAGGACAGGTTCGCAGCAATGAACACTCATCATTCGAAGCGGAGTGGACAGGCCCGGTATTTGGAGGGCATGAGGTAGTCATAGATTGGATAGACCGGGATGATGAAATTTTTGCAAAGGATATAAGAAAGATACAGGTGTATCAGCTTCCCGGTAATGAAATGATGATCGATGTGGAGAGTATGCTTTCCTCAAAAGTCGGTCCCGTTGAACTGGACGGAGACCATCATCATGCCGGTATTCAATTCAGAGCTGCCCAATATGTATACGATAATGCCGAGTATTCACGGTTTGTTCGCCCGGATGACTGGGCTTGCTTTCCTGAAGACAGGGAAATGAATGATTCGGATTGGTATTTAAACTCTCCCTGGAATATTTTCAGGTTTGTTGTAGAGGGCGAACCATATACGGTCGGATATTTCAGTCATCCGCAGAATCCTCAGGGTGGGCAGATGTCTGAGCGATTGTATGGGCGTTTTGGAGAATTTATACCCGGAATGGTTATAGATGAAGGTCAGCCATTGACCCTGCGTTACCGGTTATTGATAGCCAATGGCCATGAAATAGACCGCGAGCGAATGGTTAGGGAATACAATGCATATTCGATAATTCCTTGATAACTTGTGATTTATCCGGCATTCGGCATAACGAATTACAATATAGAAACGATAACTAAATTTTGACAACAACCAACAAAAAATGACTGTATATATCGCTGACAAATTACCGAAGGAGGCTCTTGAAGAATTTGAAAATCTGGGGGTGGATGTTGAGTTTGAACCATCAGCCAATAAGGAGACTTTGAATAAAGGTTTAAGGGATGCCATGGTTTTGATTGTGCGCTCGACGGTTGTCAGCCAGGAGTGCATCCGTAACAGCCCCGGTCTGACCCTGATCGTGAGAGCCGGCGCCGGTGTGAATAATATCGACCTTGAGGCGGCCAGTAACATGGGAATCTATGTCGCAAACTGTCCGGGAAAAAATTCGATCGCAGTTGCCGAACTAACGATGGGCCTCATACTGTCACTCGACCGTTATCTGCCGGATAATGTGTACGATTTTCGAAATGGCACCTGGAACAAGGCAGCCTACAGCAAGGCAGAAGGCCTTTATGGGAAAACGCTGGGTATTGTAGGCACCGGACAAATAGGCCGGGAAGTGATTCACCGTGCACAAGGGTTCGGGATGCCGGTCGTCGCCTGGTCGCGCTCACTCTCACCGGAGATAGCGGAAGAGATGGATGTCCGCTATGCAGCGACGGTAGAGGATGTGACTTCACAATGCGACATTTTAAGTGTCCACCTGGCTCTGACCCCGGACACAAAGCAGATCATCTCCAGGAAAGTGCTGTCGAACCTGAAAGATGGTGCCGCTTTTGTTAACACATCCCGGGCTGAAGTAGTGGATGAAGATGCCCTTTATGAGGAAGTGAAATCCGGTCGCATCCGGGCGGCACTGGATGTATTCAGTGAGGAGCCCGAATACAAGCAGGGCGAGGTGCAAAGTCGCTTCCGGGAGCTCGACGGCGTGTATGTGAGCCATCACATCGGGGCGAGTACCCAACAGGCGCAGCTGGCCGTGGCATCAGATGCCGTGGATATTGTCCGCGGCTATATCCGGGAAGGGAAGGTGCGAAACTGGCTGAACCGGTGTGAACATACCGAATCTCCCTGGAAACTGGTTGTGCGCCACTACGACAAACCGGGGGTCATCGCCAATGTGATGAATGATATCAAAGAGGCTGATATCAATGCCCAGGAACTTGAAAATGTGATTTTCGACGGTAAAAAGACAGCTTGTTGTACCATACAGCTTGATGCCAACCCGGGCGATGCTGTACTCAAAAGCATACGGGCGCGCCAGGATGAAGTGATCAGTGCTGTATTAATACCATCAAAGCGGGGAGGATAACATAGATTACCATCCCACATACCTGTTCGATTTAAACCCGTTTAAAATAAATTCATTTGACATGCATATTAATTTACTGGCGGGGGCTGGTCTGCAAAACAGTATATTAACTGTCATTAATTCTAACTATCAATTAACATTTTAAAATATCCTAAGACTCATGGCTCCATTTTCACTCCAGGGAAAATCAGCAGTAATAACCGGCGGCTCGAAAGGAATTGGCCGGAGTTTATCGGAATTGTTTGCCCGTCAGGGAGCCACTGTCCATATCCTCGATCTTGACAAAGCCAGCGGAGATACAGTGGCAGGCGGGATATTGGAAAGCGGCGGGAACGCTCATTTTCATATAGCGGATGTCTCGGATCAGAAAACCATCTTGTCCGTGTTTGATGATATTTACTCCATCGACAACCGGCTGAATATATTGGTCAACAACGCAGGCATTGCCCACATCGGCAACCTTGAAAATACAACCGAAGAAGATTTCGACCGGATCTATGCTGTGAATGTGAAAGGGGTTTATAACTGCTCGCTGGCTGCCATCCGTCACATGAAAAAAGGGGGAGGTGTGATTCTGAACATGGCATCTGTGGTCAGTCATACAGGTGTTGCCGATCGTTTTGCCTATACGATGAGCAAAGGCGCTGTATTGACGATGACCTACTCCATTGCAAAAGACTATATCGACCAAAATATCCGCTGCAACTCCATCTCACCCGCGCGGGTCCATACTCCCTTTGTGGACGGGTACCTGAAGAATCACTATCCGGGTAAAGAGAAAGAGAAGTTTAAGGAGCTTTCCAAAACCCAACCGATCGGAAGAATGGGGCAACCCGATGAAATTGCCTCCCTTGCACTATTCCTCTGCTCAGATGAGGCCGGATTTATTACCGGTACGGATTATCCTATTGACGGTGGATTTATAACGTTAAATACGTGACATTGCAGTTAGCAGTTACCAGTTGGCAGTTGCAGTGAACCAGTTGCACTTGCTGTTGCCAGTTATCAGTTAGCAGTTCCTTAGTTCTGTTTTCTTAATTCTGACTCCTGACTTCTGACTCCTTAATTCTGACTCCTAAATTACCAACCAAACATTGAATACCAACAATTGATATGAAACTAATTCGATTCGGTAAACCCGGCCTTGAAAAACCCGGTGTGATTGATGCAAATAACAAATGGCTCGATGCCAGTGAAGTTACAAGTGATTACACCCCTCAATTTTTTGCCAACGATGGTTTAAAAACTTTGAACGACTGGCTGAGTCGCAAAAGTGGATCTGCACCCGAAGTCAATTCTTCGCAGCGACTCGGCCCGCCTACAGCCCAAACCGGAAAAATCGTCTGCATCGGGCTTAACTATGCGGATCACGCAAAAGAAGGAGGTATGGATATTCCGAAAGAACCCATCCTGTTTTTCAAGGCGACCTCTTCGATCGTCGGGCCCAATGACGATATGATCATTCCGAAAAACAGCAAGAAATCCGACTGGGAAGTGGAGCTTGCAGTGGTTATCGGGAAAAAGGCGTCTTATGTATCAGAAAAAAATGCGATGGACTATGTGGCCGGTTATTGCGTCCACAACGATTACAGCGAACGCGAATTCCAGCTTGAAAGGGGCGGTCAATGGGTAAAGGGGAAGAGCTGTGATACATTTGCCCCTTTGGGGCCTTTCATGGCGACGAAGGATGAAATCAAAGATCCCAATGATCTGAGGCTGTGGCTGAAAGTCAATGGTGAGATGAAACAGGACGGAAACACGTCCGATTTTATCTTCGATATCCCTTTTGTGGTTAGTTATATCTCGCAGTTTATGACACTCCACCCCGGCGATATCATATCCACCGGTACGCCCGCTGGCGTAGGCCTTGGATTTAACCCGCCGCAATTCCTCAAACCGGGGGATGTCGTGGAACTGGGTATCGATGGGCTTGGATCCTCGAAACAACAAGTTCGTGGTTTCGATACTGTCTGATACGGCTGATAGCTTCCGGTAACAGGAAAAAAAAACCTGTTTTTATAAAACCGGATAATTTTCATTGTCCGAAATAATTACCCGGATCAAACAACCATCGAGGAAACTCATGTCATTCAAAAACAGAACCGTAATTATCACCGGAGGGTCTAAAGGTATTGGTGCCGGGTGTGCAGCTGTTTTTTACCGGGAACATGCCAATGTGATGCTCCTGGATATCGATGAAAAAGCCGGCAAGCAGCTTGCCGGTGAACTGGGTGGGAGAGCCCGGTTTGTCAAGTGCGATGTATCCAAAGAATATCAGGTAAAAGATGCCGTCGGGAAAACTCTGGAATCTTTCGGAACCCTGGATTTTCTCGTTAACAATGCCGGAGTACTTCGATACTCAAAGGTAACGGAGACCTCCGAGCAGGAGTGGGATTCGGTGATGGACATCAATGTGAAAGGAGCTTTTTTGTGTGCCAAACATAGCATCCCGCATATGCTTGATGCAGGAAGTGGTGTGGTGGTCAATATGTCGAGTGTGCAGGCATTCGTAGCCCAGCAGAATGTGGCCGCTTATGTGACTTCCAAATCGGCCCTGATCGGCCTGACGCGAAGTATTGCGGTGGATTATGCACCGCAAATCCGAAGTGTTGCCATTTGCCCGGGCGGAGTGGACACACCGTTGAACCGGGAAGCTTTCAAACAGTCGCCGGATCCCGAACAGGTGCGTCAGGAGACAATCGACCTGCACCTGGTGGGGCGCATGGCACATCAGGATGAAATCGGTGAACTTGCTGCATTCGTTTGCAGCGATAAAGGGGCCTTTATCAACGGACAGCCCCTGCGTATCGATGGCGGCCTCGGAATCAGGGTTGAAGGCAGCAAGAAAGATTAACCGATATCGATTAAAGCCAAATGACAGAAACGTTCAAACTTTCGCGGAACTTGAGTTAATAACTGAAGTCCTTCCAAATAATCAAAAGCCATGACGTATCCGTCAACCGATGCCAAACTGGAACTGCAAACTGAAGCACACCTGGGGGAAGGGCCTGTCTGGGATGAGGCCGAGCAAAAACTCTACTGGGTTGATCTGTTGTCGGGAAATCTGCACCGGTATGATCCGGATGATGGAAACAACATCTCATACGATATTGGCGAACATGTAGGCGCCGCCGTACTGCGTGAAAGCGGTGGGTTTGTCCTGGCATTGGCATCCGGTTTTGCTTTTTATGATCCGGATACCGGCCGGATCGAACCCATCTCGGAACCGGAATCGGACAAGCCGGGCAACCGGTTCAATGACGGGAAATGTGATCCGTCAGGCCGGTTTTGGGCCGGAACCATGGCCTACGATTTGAAAGAAGGAGCGGGCAGCCTGTACTGTTTGACCCGGGACCTGAAGGTGAAACGTAAACTTTCCGGAATCACGATTTCCAACGGCCTGGCCTGGAACCGGGCAGCCGACCGGTTTTTTTATATTGACACGCCGACCGGCAATGTCTACTCCTTTCAATACAATGATCAGTCAGGAGAGATCACTGATAAACAGACTGTTTTCCACGTTGAAAATGAGATGGGGTATCCGGACGGAATGACTATTGATACGGAAGACAAGTTGTGGGTTGCCCTCTATGCGGGAGGTAAAGTGATCCGGATTGACCCGGTGGCCGGAGAAATCATATATGAAATCCATCTACCAGTTCCGAAAGTGACTTCCTGTACCTTTGGCGGTAAAGAACTGAATGAACTTTATATCACCACCTGCCGGGAGCACATGACAGACGAAGAAATCGAAAAATTCCCGTTGTCAGGCTCACTTTTTAAAGCAAAACTGCCTTTTAAAGGTTTGCCTGCCGATCGTTATTCAGCTTGATTCTACATGCAGGGTTTCCTATTTAGTGTCATGTCAGCCAGACTTATGCGGGGCTCCCGACATCTTGTCGGGATTCTTTTTAACTCCTGGTTGCATTAAATAATTTGCACGCAGCTATGGCAAAGCACAAATTTTTCGCATTGCCTGGACCAAAAAAACCTTCGACTTACCCCTATGACACAAGTGGGTGAAAGAACTGGCTGAATTTCCGGAAAATTTGCTGATTTTAGCCATACAACTTTGTTTTATTTTCCGTATCGGAGTCCTTTAAGACACCTGTTGACGATATATTCAAGGTTTCATTCGACATTTTTCTGTGCGATGCTATTTGTTTTGGCGACATTTGGGACCACTGATTCACTCTTTATCAATCAAAAAATTTAAAAGTATTTTATGGGAACAGAAAAAAAACTGAGGAGCCGGGACTGGTTCGGTAAAACGGGAAAAGACGGATTTATCTACAGAACCTTTATGAAAATTCATGGGTATCCTTCCGATGAATTTGATGGCAAACCGGTCATTGGCATCTGTAACACCTGGTCGGAACTGACTCCCTGCAATGCTCACCTGCGTGAACTCGCGGAAGCGGTAAAAAAAGGCGTATGGGAAGCCGGCGGATTCCCGCTTGAGTTCCCGGTCATGTCTCTTGGTGAGACTTTGATTCGCCCGACTGCCATGCTTTACCGTAATCTTGCAAGCATGGATACTGAAGAATCCATCAGGGCCAACCCCATCGATGGCGTCGTTCTGCTTTGTGGATGCGACAAGACCACACCTTCACTGGTTATGGGCGCCTGCAGTGTTGATATTCCGACGATTGTCGTCTCGGGCGGCCCGATGCTGACCGGTAAATTTCAAGGCAGGGACATTGCAACCTCGGATGTCTGGCGGTTTGCCGCAGAGCACAAGATGGGCAAGATCAGCGATGAGGAGCTGAAAATCGCTGAAAGTGGCATGTGCCGGAGCCAGGGTCATTGTGCCGTGATGGGAACTGCTTCTACCATGGCTTCGATGGTTGAGTCGCTCGGCCTGAGCCTTCCGGGCAACGCGGCAATCCCGGCGGCTGACTCCAGGAGAAAACTGCTGGCTCATCTGTCCGGACGCAGGATTGTTGATATGGTCGAAGAGGACTTGACACCTTCAAAAGTATTGACCCGTAAGGCATTCCTGAATGCCATTAAAATTAATGCGGCAATCGGTGGGTCCACAAATTTTATCATTCATCTGACGGCCATAGCAAGACGAATGGAAGTAGAGCTTGAACTGGACGATTTCGACAAACACGGCAGCAACATTCCGTTGCTGGCCAATTTGATGCCCTCCGGAGATCATTTTATGGAGGATTTTTATTATGCCGGGGGTCTGCCGGTAATCATCAACGAATTGAGTGAGTATCTGGATCCGGATGTGCTCACGGTGAATGGCAAGAGCCTGACCGAGAACAACAAGGACGCCGTTTGTTATGACCGGGATGTAATTGCATCAGCAAAAGAGCCTTTCCAGGAGAACAGTGGCACTACGGTAGTCAGAGGGAATTTGTGTCCGGATGGCGCTGTGATCAAACCGTCGGCAGCCTCCCCGCACCTGATGCAGCACAGGGGAAAAGCCGTGGTCTTTGAAAGCATTGAAGATTACAAGGAACGAATCGATGACCCGGATCTGGAGGTGGATGAGACATCCATTCTTGTTTTAAAATATGTCGGGCCGAAAGGGTATCCGGGTATGCCGGAAGTGGGTAATATGACCCTTCCCAAAAAGATGCTGGAAAAAGGGGTGGAAGATATGGTGCGAATTTCCGACGGGCGCATGAGTGGAACGGCTTATGGGACGGCTTTCCTTCATGTATCACCGGAATCGTATGCAGGCGGGAATCTTGCCCTGGTTCAAAACGGAGACATCATCGAAGTGGATGTAAAAAACCGGCGGCTGCATCTCGATGTTTCAGAGGAAGAGCTGGAAAAGCGGCGGCAGAAATGGAGCCCGCCGCCACACGATTTTCACAGGGGGTATGTCAGCCTCTATATCGAGCATGTAGAGCAGTCGCACCTCGGAGCCGATCTTGATTTTCTCACCGGTAAATCGGGCAGCATCGTAAAACGTGAATCACATTAGAGAACCAGGCATCCGGTTGGGAACCGTAAACGACCAGCAAACCAGTAACCAACATAAGAATAATTGGCAAATAACTATTACACAAAAGGTTAGAAAGATTATTTAAAATAATTTAAATACTCAAAACATCCAAAATACCATGACTATGAAATACCTGACCGGCCTGCTAACAGTCGTTGTCCTGTTGACCGTTGCACTGACGAGTGACAATACAGCTGAAATCGATAAACGGTTTGAATCCACTGTCATGCATGAACAGGATCGCCGGATCCTGATTTTTTCAAAAACGGATGGGTTCCGGCACGGCTCAATTGAAACCGGCCGGGATGCCATAAAAGCGTGGGCTGAAGAACGGGGCGTGAGAGCCGATGCGACTGAAGATGCGAGCAAGTTCAATTCCGAAACCATGGCGCAATACGATGCAATCGTTTTTCTGAATACGACTCAAACGGTTTTCAATGATGATCAAAGAGCCGCATTCAAATCGTATATTCAGAATGGAGGCGGGTTTGTTGGAATTCATTCTGCGACAGATACCGAATACGACTGGCCGTGGTACAACAAACTGGTCGGTGCCTATTTCAGCGGCCATCCGCATATTCAAACAGCCAGGATCGAAGTGGTAGACTCGAATCACCCTTCCACTGAAATGCTGCCTGAAGAATTTGAGAGAAGAGACGAGTGGTATAATTTCAGGGATTTCAATGATGATGTAACTGTCCTGCTCGCTCTGGATCCGCAGAGTTTTGAAGGAAGCGATCATCCCGATTTTCATCCCATTGCCTGGTACCACGAATTTGACGGCGGCCGGTCCTTCTATACGGGTTCAGGCCATACCGATGAGTCGTATTCGGAAGAAATTTTCATGAACCATCTATGGGGTGGTATCGAATATGCAATGGGGGTTCAGTAGACAATTGGCAGTGATCAGTTAGCAGTTACCAGTTTCAGTGAACAGTGTGTCTGGGATCAGTGTGTCAGTTGTAGTAGCAGTGGGCAGTGCAGTGGCTGTTGGCAGTTGCAGTGGACAGTGGCAGTGGTGAGGGTGATCGTTCTCCCCTTGAGGAGGAGATAATTGAAGTGCGTTCAACACTTTAATTTGTGGGGTGTTCTGTGGGCAGTGATCAGTTTCAGTGAACAGTGTTTCAGTTGCAAGGGCAGTAGGCATTAGTAGTGGCCAGTGACAGTGGGGAGCGGGTTGGGAGAAATATCCTCACTTATTCAATTTTCGGGATCGACTCGCCGGCACTTAAAATCCCCGGCAGGTATGTTGCGACAGGCCCTGGCCTGTATTGGTTCGGTAAAATAATCACCTGGAGAGGCCGCATTTCGCTTTTAATGAGTATCCGGTTTCTATAACAATGCGACAGAGCAGCTTATTCTGTTACTGTGGAAAGTGTTACAAGCAGCCGTGTATGGGCGACCTGGTACTGTGGAAATTCTCGCTTGTTACATCTGCCGGGTAGTCATTTCGCTTTTTTTATGGTATTTTTCAATTTCGTACAGAATTTAATATTCTTATTATCCGTTTTGGTGGATAATAGTTATAGTGAGCCATAAAATCGGGTTTTATGAGTCGTATTCGTTACTTCAAGGTTCTTTCTTTCACTTTTCTTTTTATCATCTCCGCCCTTTCAGGCTGTTCTTCGAAAGCCGAAGATCCGGACGCGGAATCGGAGCAGTACCGGGAGGCGGTCTCCAATTTCTTTGTGAGCCTGGCAGCCAGCCAAACCGATGAAGCGCGTTTTGCATTCAATAAAATGAATGATGTGGCCCAGGCATTTCCAAATGAACCGGCCGCATGGGCTAACCTTGGGGTATATGCGATGCGACAGGGAAATTTTGAGTTGAGTGAAGACCGCTTCAGCAAAGCCCGGGAGCTGATGCCCGACCATCCCGACATCCTGTTTCTGTCGGGCATGCTCGAAAGCCGCAGGGGAAATGTGGGAGAGGCGATTAACTTCTACCGAAAAGGAGCTGAAAATGACCCGGAAAACCTGATGATTCTCTACTCCCTGGTCCATGAGCTGGAACGCGAAGATGATGTGGCCAATGCCGATGAAATACTGGAACTGCTCCAGCGGATGCATTCCACAGCCCCGGAGAATATGGTGGTAATTTATGAGCTTGCAAGAGTTGCTGCTAAAGAACGTGATATGGACCTTTTAAGGGAATCGATCGGAAAACTGGCTGATTTTTCACACAATTGGAATGAAGAAGCCAGGGAACAACTATCCATTATTGAAGAAGCCCTGGAAGAGGAAGATTACAGCGAAATCTCCCTGGAGCTCTCATTTCTAAGAAACGGGATCGAACCTACCCCTTCGTTCCAGGCAGACCTGCAAGAAGTGCGGTTAGATCCAAGTGAAGTCGGATACCTGATTACGGAGTTTCTCTACCTTCCAATACCTGAATTCAGAGCCGCACCGCCGGATTTCGGGTTGTCGTTTTCACATCTCGATGACGGTGATTTTCCAGAATCCGCACCTTTTGTCAAATCCGTGACCCTTCTCGAAGACCTGCCTCCACTGGCTATTTATATGGATGAGTCCGGTGTATATATCGACAGTGAAGTGACCCTGGACTTTCCCGGTAATCTGCCGGATGAGGGCAAATTGCCCGGATCCGTCCTGGCTGAAATCGACTATAACTACAATTTTTTAAACGATATTGCCCTGGCCGGTAATCGTGGTTTCAGGCTATACGAGCAAAATGATGATTACACGTTCTCCGATGTAACGGGCCGGCTGGGCTTGCCTGAACAGGTAACAAATGCCGCTTACAGGAGCGTCTGGGCTGTGGATATTGACCAGGATGGAGACCTGGATCTGCTGCTGGCGCCTGAGGAGGGAGCACCGGTTGTATTGCGCAATAACGCCGACGGAACGTTTACACAGATCGACCACTTTCCGGATGTTGAAAATATCGTTGATTTCAGATGGGCCGACCTGGATGGGGACGGCACAGGTGATGCGCTCTTTCTGACCGAAGAGGGTGCATTGGTGTTATACAAAAACTTAAGGGGAGGAGAGTTTGCCCGCAATGAAAAATTCCCGGCAGGAAGCAATGTAGCCGGGTTAGCAGTTGCCGACCTGGATGCTGATGGATTTTTCGACATTATAACTTTGAACAGGGATAATGAAATCAGCCGGTATTATTATCAGCGAAGACAAAAAAGCTGGGGTGAGGAGGTGATCACAACGGTGGCCGACGGCGTTAGCGATCCCCGGCCCGGCTCGGTCAGTTTGTTTGCCCCGGATCTCGACAACAACGGTGTTTTTGATCTTCTTCTATCCTATACAGACAAAACGATTATATGGCTGGGTGACAGCGATATGAATTATGAGCGACTTGAGCAGGAACTGCCCGGCGGTGTGGTTTCTGTCTTTGATATTGATGGAAATGAAAGGCTCGACCTGTTAGGTATCCATGCCGATGGCCATACATACAAGCTGATGAACAGCGGCACCAAAGACTATGGTGCACGATCCATCCGGGCACGGGCATCGGGACTGGAAGGTGATCAGAGAATCAATTCTTTCGGCATTGGCGGAGAGATGGAAGTGCGATCCGGATTCCTGTATCAAAAACAGCTTATCAGCTCACCTATTGTACATTTTGGCCTTGGTGAATACTCCGAAGCGGAAATGTTGCGGATAATCTGGCCTAACGGATCGGTACAGGCTGAATTTGCCGAGCTGGGAATGGGTGCGACCATTTTCAACGAACAGATTCTGAAAGGCTCCTGCCCATGGCTGTTTACCCACGACGGAGATGAAGTACAGTTTATCACCGATGCCTTATGGCGCTCCCCGCTCGGGTTACGGATCAATGCACAGGAGACGGCCGGGGTGATACAAACCCTCGACAGGGTGAGAATTCCGGGCGACAAACTGGCCAATCGCGACGGCATCTATGATGTGCGAATCACCGCAGAGTTGTGGGAGACACACTTTTTTGACTATGTGGACCTGGTTGCCGTGGATCACCCTGTGGGCACGGAGGTCTATATAGATGAACGATTTGTATTCCCGGCTCCGGATCTGTCGACCCAAGCCATGAAACCCCCTCAGCCTGTTGCAAGGGTTCTGGACGATTCAGGAAAGGATGTGACGGACATTGTAAGCCAAAAGGATGGCAACTACCTGAAAGCATTTAACAAAACCCGGTACCAGGGCCTGGTCGAGGATCATTATATTGAAATTGAAATCGGTGAGGAAGCACCGGCCGACAAGCCTCTGAAACTGGTCGCATCCGGATGGCTCCGGCCGACCGACAGCTCCATTAACCTGGCATTGAGCCAGGGCAATCATGCTCCGCCAAGCGGATTGAAGATAGAGGTTTCTGATGGAGAAGGCGGATGGAAGCTGCTGCATGAAGACTATGGCGTTCCGGCCGGTAAACTCAAAACTATCCTGGTTGATCTGGATGGGGTATTCCCGGATATCAGCGACCGGCGTATCCGGATGCATACCACTTCTGAAATTTATTGGGATGCAATCAAGTGGGCGGAAGGAATATCCGATGATCAAATAGTTGAAAGAAGCCTGTCTCCGGTCCGCCAGAAGTTACGTCACCGGGGCTTTTCAGAGTGGTTCCGGCCAGACAGCGAATCACCCAAACTGCCCAATTACAGCGAAATTTCCGGCACCACACCGAGGTGGATGGATCTGACCGGGTATCACACCCGCTTTGGCGATGTGAGTGAATTGCTGGCAGAGATTGATGACCGGTATGTCATTATGAATGCCGGCGATGAAATGATTCTGGAGTTTGAAGCACCTGATGAGCCGGAAGAGGGCTGGACGCGAACGTATGTGTTTGTCTCCGACGGATGGGTCAAAGACGGTGATTTTAATACGGAAGCCTCCAGAACAGTCGAGCCGTTGCCGTATCATGGTCAAACGGACTATGAATACAATGCGGGCGGCACCCTCTACGATGATCCGGTCTTTCAAAAGCACAGAGAAGATTGGATAAATTACCATACGCGTTATATTACACCAGAACCGTTCAGATCCGCGTTACTTTTTGACAGAGACCGGTAGCTCTTGCGTGTTCTCGGGAAGTGCAATAAATTTATTCTATGACAGGTTATGGTTTTCGTTTTGGTATGTGGTTGAGGATTAATTGCCAAAATGGCTTGAAGAGACGATGAGGTGCAAAAGCAATTTTAAAGGTAAGAATCTCAATTTATTTGAGTTATTTTCATGATGCATGTAATTATTCCGGCAATTGACTACTGATTTGATATTTTGCAAAAATTACGTTGAATGAAACTGCTGCAATGACCAGAGAAAAAATCACAAAAATCGGTATTGTCATCTTCTTTATCGGCCTGCTGGCAGCTCCAATGGGCTTAAAGCAGTTGGAGAAGATGAATGCTCCCGAGATCTATGAAAACATGGAGGAGGCGATAGACCGCTACGGTTTTTTCCTTGAAGAGATATCGGAACGTGTCGGTATTGATTTCGTCCATCAGCGACCACAACTCGACCCGCAACTCGATCATATCCTGCCGCAAATCGGATCGGTCGGGGCATCCGTTTCCATTGTTGACTTCAACAACAATGGCCGGCCTGATATTTACCTCACCAACAGTAAATACGGAACCATGAACGCCCTGTATAAGAATATGGGTGATGGAACTTTTCAGGATGTGGCTGCCGGCCTGGGCATTGCCGATGTGAATATTGAAGGGACCGGTGTTTCGATGGGTGCTGTCTGGGGAGATTACAACAACAGCGGGTATGAAGATCTGTTCCTGTACAAATGGGGCAAACCGGAACTCTACCGGAATGAGGCGGGCGAAGGGTTTACAAGAGTGACCGATGAGGCCGGGCTGCCGGATTGGGTTAATGCCAACTCCGCCATATGGCTCGATTACAACAATAACGGGTACCTGGACCTTTTTATCGGGGGGTATTACCACGAGGATGTGGATTTCTGGAACCTGACAACGACCCGGATCATGCCCGACAGCTATGAATATGCGACCAATGGCGGGCGCAACTACCTGTTTGAAAACCAGGGTGACGGCACCTTTGTGGATGTCAGCGAAGAGGTTGGTCTGCTCGACACCAGGCGGTGGACCCTTGCCGCAGCCGCGGCTGACCTGAACGATTCGGGGTATCCCGACATCGTACTTGCCAATGATTACGGAGTCGATGAAATTTTTATCAATGAAGATGGAAAACGCTTCAGGAACGCCGGTGAAGAGGCCGGTCTGGGCTTTATCCCAAAAAGCGGGATGAGTGTGGCATTCGGCGATATCATGAATCAGGGAAGGCTCTCCATCTATGTGACCAATATCTCCGAAGCCGGAGTGCTTATGCAGGGCAATAATCTTTGGGTTGCCTCCAGACGCTCCACAAAGGACCGCCTCAGGTTCCGAAACCTGGCCGGCAATATGGGTGTGGAAGTCGGGGACTGGGGATATGGCGGACAGTTTATCGACCTCAATAACAACGGAAATCTGGATCTGTATGTAGCTAACGGTTATGTATCGGCTGAACCGGATACCGATTACTGGTATGACTATGCAAAGGTGGTAGGCGGCAACAGGAATATCATTATCGATGCCAGGAACTGGCCGGATATGAAGGGGAGAACATTTTCCGGGTACCAGGATAACAAGATCTGGATGAACGATGGCGCCGGCCGGTTCCGGGAGGTCGCTGCGGCTGTCGGCGGCCAGCTGGATCTGGACAGCAGGGCAATAGCCTATGCCGATCTTTTTGGAAGAGGAGCCATGGATCTGATTGTAGCCAATCAACACGGGCCGGTCAAGGTTTATCAAAATCATACGAAACCCGACCATCAATGGGTGAGCTTTAAACTCAGGGGAACCGAAAGCAACAGAAGTGCGATAGGAGCGGTGGTAACACTTCACTGGGATAACAAACAACAAAAGAGAGTCATCACGGCAGGTGATGCATTCAGTTCACAAAGTCAGCGGGCTGTTCATTTTGGATTGGGAAGCAATCCTGAGGTCGAAAAACTGGAGATCAGGTGGCCCTCAGGCATCGTTCAGGTAATTGAGAATCCTGAATTAAACCAAATCCATGAGATTACAGAAGCTGCCACAGAATGAACACAGCCACTTCCCTGACGGGTAAACTGAAATCACTGTCTTTTCCCAAAGCGTACATTGGCCCCATTTTAATTACCGGTGTGCTGCTGGCCGCCCATCTCTCTTTCGGAATTCTGGACAGTTACCAGAAACTGGCCGTAGCAATCCTTGCAAGTTTTGCCACCGAGGCGGTGCTTCATAAACTGCTAACCGGCCGGTGGCGTAACATGAGCAGCGCCTATATATCGGGCATCAGTGCCGGAATTCTTGTTCGCTCTCCTTTGTATTGGCCTTTTGCCCTGTGTGCCATGATTTCCATTGCCTCCAAATATGTGCTTCGATATAAAGGCAAGCATATATGGAACCCTACCAATTTCGGTGTGGTGGCCATTATCCTGATTGCTTCCGACAGCGCAGCCATTTTGAGCATTCAGTGGGGCAGCAACATGTGGGCCATGTTTGTGATCTGGATTATCGGCTTTTTAACCCTTTCCAGGATCAAGCTTTTCCATATCAGTGCCGTATATGTTCTGTCATTTTTCTTCTTCGGCTGGCTTCGCAGCCTGATTACGGGTGATCCGTTCCTGGCCGAAATTGCCCCCATTACCGGCCCGATGTATCAACTGTTTGTGCTGTTTATGATTACAGATCCGAAAACAACCCTTTCGACGGTGCGCGGCAGATGTATCGTTGCCTTTCTGATCGGATTGGTCGAGTTTTTCTTCCGGCTCCAGGAAGCCGTATATGCTCCCTTCTATGCCCTGTTTATTGTCGGGCCGATGGCACTGATTGTGGAAGACTGGTACAATACGCGGAAGAGAGAAAAGCAGGCACAATAATCCGGTTGAGATCATACCACGTTCAGTGAAATCGACCGGTTTGCGGACGTGTAAGCACCTTTCTAAAGCTGGGCAACGAGAGCGTGGCATCCAGTGGCAGCGCCCGGTAATATGTTATGGGATCATACCTGAGAATGAGAAACCTTCAGGTAGGCAATTCGATCCCATCAGATGTTCTGCAGCGCTTTGGCGTCTCTGACCTGAGGCTTTATGTGCAGGGGAACATTGTTGATTGGTGCTTATGCAGCTCTGGACGGCCAGGATGAGTGGACGGCCGCTGTCGGCGGCGGATCGGCCTGGGAAGCCTCACCGGACAACTGGATCTATGGTACAGTAACCGGAGGAGATGCACACAAGGGCAGTGATGCGACCGATCAGGCGCCGATCAATGCAATACAGAGGTTCACGGCTGATGCCAGCCTCGGCTTTTTCGACAGCAAGTGGAAAGCTCTCTATGAAGGCGTTGCCCGGACCAATGATGTGCTGAGCCTCTTGCAGGAAATCGAAACAGATGAAATGCCAGAAGAGCTTCAGTCAATTGCCGAGGCAGAAGCTCGTTTTTTGCGGGCGCATTATTACTTCGAACTGCGAAAAATGTTTTACAGGGTACCCTGGATCGATGAGAATACCGAGGATGTCAACCAGCCCAACGACAGGGAAATCTGGCCGGATATCGAGGCAGACCTGGAGTTTGCCTATGAAAATCTTCCCGAAACCCAATCGGAGAGAGCCCGGGC
>SKRC01000194.1 GCA_007118695.1 Balneolaceae bacterium
AATATTCACCCTCTTTGACAGTCGCCAGGTCCAGGATTCCTCCTTTTGCAACACCCCATGGCGGGCGGGATTCGACGGCAAAAGAGACGGCGAGCAGACCGTTTTGCAGGGTCAGATCATCGGTTCCCAGGGCATCGCCATTGGGTATCGGTGTAGGCCCTTGCCGGACCGAAACACCTTCGGAATCGGCATGGGTGAATGCCACACCTGCAAAGGGTAAAAGGAAGGTTAAAGCCAGGAAAAGCGGGGCGAAATGTAAAGATTTCAGCATGTTATTATCAGCGTGATTTGCATTTGTGGTCGAACATTGAGGCTGTTTATAATTGAGGCTGTTTATAATAGTTAGTGAATTAATAATTCCCTCAGCGTGGGGAATTGACATCGATCGGAGTTCACAAGATAGAATGTCTGCAATCGGTATTATCATTTGATCCTGAAACCCTTGGTTTTTCTTACCAGGGAAACTTTCGGAGGCCTGCAAACCCGGTCGAAATCACTGTTCCAATGACAATTTTGGTTCTTTTATCAGTTAGCTGCATCAATCAATTTTTAAAATGCATGATCTAAACTGAGATCTAAAGAGCAACTTGCAAGATAAGGTTTAATGAAACCGAATAGTAAAAACAGGGCGCTATTTGGAACCGGTGTGTAAATTAACTGCTGTACAAGCTGCATTATTCCGGAATTACCCATCGGTTGACACTATTATGAGGGCCTTCCATAACGATCTTATAAAAATCGGATGGACGATCACTCACATCGATTACAGCTTCTGTTGCAATCAGCGGGACTTGTTTCACCAGCTCATAGTTATCTTCCCGGCCTTCCTGAAATTCGTTGGTGCGACTGATTTTCACACTCACTTCACCATCCTCGTGCCAGGCTTTCCAGGAGACACTGATCTCACCGGTTTCGGGATCATAATCAGCGGCAGGATGGCTTAGGGAAAGATCGCCGGTCAGCGGCACACCGTCTAGTTCGTAACCCAACTGGCCCGGCAGCTCGAGGTCCAGGTGCCGGCTGATGGTCGGATAGAGATCCACAATACCGGGTTTGGAAGCGGCAAAATGCAGATTGGTATTATTTTCATTGGTCACCAACCAGATGGTTCTCTCCCTTTCGGTTTGCCCGCCGTGATGCCGTCCATCCGGCAGCCTGCGGCCGTGGTCGGTCGTTACGATAAAGAGCCACTCTTCGTTGTAATTGTTTTCGCGGTACTTAACGGCTTCCCATATCAGGCCGATCTGTCTGTCGGCTACACGCAGCGATTCATAATATTTATCCCCGTCGCCATAGTAATGGCCGGCTGAATCGGGATACCAGAGATATACCCACGATAGATCAGGGCCATCTTCACGAATACTTTGATCTGCCATTTCAGAGACATGCTGATCGATTTTCTGCACATACAAGCCTTCATCGTCGTGCGGGAATGCAAGTGTATCGTGCTCAAATCCGTCAAAATGGATATCTATGCTGATATCTCCTGCTTCGGCAATTCCGCCTCCTACCAGTTTGGTGCGATTGTCGAGCCATGAGGAGTAAATGGCCGTCGTTTTTTCAGGATGATTGGTTTCAAACAGCCGGAATATATTCCAGTAGTTGTAGTTTGGCTCTTCGATTTCATTGTCGTACACATTGTGCTTGTTCGACCAGGTACCTGTCAGAAGGTGATTGTAGCCGACGGCAGATACCGTTGGAGACTCGGAGTATCCGCCGGCTTCGCCGCCAAGATATGCCCGAGTATACCCCCCTGTTTCAATAACCTCATCCAGATACGGTGTATGGATCATCTCCAGCACATCGGCTGAAATTCCGTCAAGAATGATAAAAAGAGCTTTTTTTTCGGTTTCGTGTGTTTGCGAGCAACCCTGAAAGAAAACGGTGGATATAAATAAAAGAGTTACATACTGAATCAAATATTTCATCGAATGAAGGTTCTGTTAACTGAAAGTTTCAGGGGCAATAATGCAGCATCAATTCCATCGGTAAACGGCACAAGGTGCAGGGTGTAGGACTCTGGGCGCAGGGTGCAAGGCTCAAAAATTGAAGTTTGGAAAAAATGGGCACAGTTTATAGATGACAAGCTAAATCAGAGATAGATATCTCCCTGCACCGTGAAGCCTGTACCCTGTACCCTGTACCCTGTGCCTTGATCCATGAACCCTGAACCCTGAACCCTGAACCTTGCAAGTCACTCCCAGCCGAAAATCTGCTCAAGTTCGGGATTAATTTGTGTATCCCTGTGCGGAATCGGACGATAATAAAACTTCGGGTCTTCAAACGTTCCCATGTTATCCCTTGCAAGGATACTGCCGGAATCGCCGTCTTCCAGGAAAACAGTGGCATCCGACCCATAGGGGCCTGCCCGGAAGTATTGCAGCGTTACACCCTGCTCATTGGTTTCCCTGTCACCGGATGAAGGAATTGACTCTGTATGAGGAATGAGTTTGATGTTATCGTACCCGTCTCCGGTCATATCGTAATTCCCCAATTCCGGAAAGTAAATTCCCCGTGGCAGCTCTTCCAGCAGGTGACCGGCCCTGTATCGCATCAGGTCGTTGAACCGCCTGCCTTCATGCGTCAGTTCAACCCGTCGTTCACGCCGTATTTCAAGCAGTTCCGCTGAATTTATATTCGGGTATCGATCTGCCTGAACCGGGTCAGTTGGCGGATTCATCGTCATATGCGGCATACCGGCCCTGTCGCGGAGTTCGTTGACGGTCATGTCGAGATCGGCCTGGTTCAGCTCCCCGAGTTCTGCTCTTGCCTCTGCATAAATCAACAGTACTTCTGCATACCGGAGTACCGGCATATCGATATCTGCCTGGTAGGCTGATGAAGGGTTATTTACAAACCATTTGATCAGGTGATACCCGGTAAAATTCGGGTTCAGCTGTTGGATATACGGTTCACCGGCCGTACCGGCTGCATATGTACCCGGGTTTTCTATAATCCAGCCCGGATAGGCAAATGTCTGAGAAAGCCGGGGGTCCCTGTTTTCAAATTCCTCGACAAAAGTATTGGTTTCCCAGCCGTCTTCTTCCGAGTAATACGATCCGTCATCCATCAGATATGCCTGAAGCAAATCTTTGGTTGGAGACTGCTCATAATTGCCGAATGCACCGGGTGCCCACCCGCTGTTTCTTTCACCTTCAATACTTCTGTTCAACAGGATGATTTCAGGATTACCCGTCAGATTGGTGCTGTTAAACAGGCTTCCGTAATCACTTGCCGGCTCTCCGGTCGAGTAGATGGAAAATCCGCCTTCATCTATGATATCCCGGGCCTGATCCCTGGCGATCTCCAGGAATTCCTCATGCGGAAGACCCAGATATTCGTGGTATTTGCGGAACGTGCCTTCGTGCAAGGCATGACGGGCCATAAAGGTTTTTACCACCCATTTATCAACCGCCCCGGTAACCGATGAAGGCCGTACATGATCGGCTGCAAACTGGTAATCCTCAAAGATTTTTTCGACGATGTATTCCCTGGGATCACGCGGTTTGTACAACTCTTCATCATCCGGATTGAGAACCTGGTCGTACCACGGCACATCGGCAAACCTTTTCACTTTTTCCATGTAGAAACGGGCCCTGTGAAACCGGGCAATGCCTTCGTAATGGTTCAGGTCTGCCTGGCTGATATCGGCGTTATCAAAATTCTCCAGAAAATAATTGATGTCGCGCAATCGTTCCCAATCCCAGCCCGATGTTAACTGTCGGGATGTAAGGTCGTTCACCATGATATTCCGAAATTCTACGGAACCGGTTGAAGTTGCATCGTCGGATCCTTCGATAAAAATTCCGGATCCCAATCCAAACCATGGCCAATCCAGGAGGCTGTTCAGATACATATCAAGGTCATCAGCCGAATTGAAGAAAGTGTCTCCGCCAATTTCCGTTTTGGGCTGCACATCCAGGAAATTATCCTCGCAACCCCAACTGGACAGGGTAAAAACAATGATTCCTATAAGTAAAAATAATTTTTTCATCTGTCTGATTGATGCTGATTAAAAGTTAACATTGAGTCCGATGGAAAATCTGCGCTGAAACGGATAGCGATAACCGTATTCTTCCTCTCCAAATGCGGTACCTGTAATGGTTTCAGGGTCAACAATACTGCTGACTTCCGACCACTCTGCCAGGTTTTCTCCCGAGAGATATACACGCAAATTTTGAATGCCAAGGCCTGAGGTGATCGAATACGGCAGGGTGTAGCCGATTGTCAGGTTTTTCAACCGCAGGTAGGAGGCATCCATCATAAAACCGTCGTTTGGCACCTGGCCAATACCGAAAGTGTTCACGTCTTTCAGCCATGCCTGCAAAACAGGATACTTTGCATCGGTGTTTGCATGGGCCAGGCCGGCATCGATATAGGCCTGGGAGTGCTGATCCATTATCGCTTGCGGATCATCCTGGGCCCGGTAGAAGTCGAGAAGGTGTTCGAAACCACCCTCGTACGGCTGCTGGTAGAAGCCCCAGAACAGGTAGTGCTGCGGGTAATAATCCCTTTGGCCGATGCCCTGGAAAAAGGCTCTCATATCGAAGTTTCTCCAGGCCATGTCGAAATTGACACCAAAACGGTAGCGCGGCGAGGAGTTCCCGATAATGGAGATATCTCCCGGATCATCCACCGTATCTCCCACGGTAATCTGGCCGTCGCCGGTGACATCTCTGAATTTCGGCCAACCCGGCACAACCGGAAGGACACCCCATGGAACGATCTCACTCTGATCGGCGTGATTATCGATCTCATCCTGGCTCTCAAACAGTCCTTCGTATTGCAGTCCCCAAATTTCACCGATTTCCTGACCTTCATAGTACTGGTTCAGGAAATTTTCCGGATTGTCGAACCGGGTGATCCAGGTCCGGCTGTCAGCCAGGGTGAATCGTGTACCGAAGGAGAGATTGCTGCCGAATACCTCAAAGTTATCCCGGTAGCTCAGGGTAAGCTCCCATCCCTTGGTTTCCAGATCAGCGGCGTTTTCCCTGGGTTCATCGGCCCCCAAAACAGCAGGCAGCTCTCTTCCCAGGGTAAGCATTCCGGTCGTTTCACGCGTATAAATATCAAATGCAGCCATCACACTGCTTTCCAGCAGATCAATATCGATACCAAAGTTTCGGGTAGATACTTCTTCCCATCGGTAATTGGGTGAAATCAGCCCCGGAGAAGAAATACTCAGCGGCCGGGAATCCCCGACAATGAAATTGGACCGCTCCGCACTCATCGTGGGTATATGGCCGAATGGGGCAACCGACTGATTCCCCAAGGCACCGTACGAACCCCTGACCTTCAACATGTCCAGCCAGGTAAACCGGTCCATAAACGATTCCTGGTCAATTCTCCAGGCGATGGAGCCGGAAGGGAAAAACCCGTACCGGTCAGCACTCGGGAAACGGGAGGATCCGTCATAGCGGCCGTTGAACTCAAGTATATACCGGTTATCATACATATAATTCACACGGCCAAAAAAGCCTCTTACGGCCCATCCCTCATAGAGATCAGTCGTGTTGGGATCCCCCAGGGATAGTGAAAGGGAAGGAAGCTGTGAAGATATAACGTTCGGAACCTGCGCAATGACTTCATACAGCTCATTTCTCTCCTGGTTAAAACCGGCAACCGAGTTGATTTGATGCCTGTCAAAATCCAGGTGAAGATTGCTATAAACGTTAAAAACCTGGTAGTCGTACGTGGTTCTGTTTCGATAGACCAGCGTGGATCCATGCTCGCGAACATCATCCGGGCCGTGCCCCAGTGTATAGCGCCGATAGTCGTAATCATAATCCCTGAGTTCCCTGCGGATCGTATAATCGGCATTCACAGACAGCATCTGGTCAATCAGTTCAGTGGAGGCATTGAATGAAGTCTGATACAGCTCACGGTTATCAGACAAATTCCCGCCCTGCGTTAACTGGGAAGCCAGTTCCCCTACCGACGTATTCGCCCACGTTCCATCCGGGTTACGATCCATGGCCATAGGGGCGTGATTATAAAATTCCCACATGCTCCAGGTACCGGATCCCATTCTGGATGGCAATACCCGGTTGCTGCTGCTTATATGAGAGTTGTTCCCTATAGTAATCCATTCAAAGGGTCGATATTCCACATTGCTCCGTACACCCCAGCGATCGAAATGATCATCCGCTATTTGTAACGCGCCATCTTCCCTGTCGTAGGATCCGGAAAGATAAAAACTGGTACTCTCCGTTCGCCCGTCAATACTGAGGTTGTTGTTGGTCGACATGCCATAATCAGACAAAAAGAATCGCGTCCAATCCCGGTTGCCCATGTATTGCCACTGGCCGGGATTGTCGGGATCTTCCCGCACAGCAGGAGTATCCTGCGGGTTATCCGAGCGCTCTCTGGCCCAACTGTACATATCGTCGTCATAATTGATGTAATCCCAGGGAGTGGCACTGGTAGCCATATCCTGCCATCTCATATAGATATAGGGGTCAGAAACTTTTTGAGGCAATACGGTTGGCCGGTCCCAGGAGGCACGCGATGAGTAACTTACATTAATTCCTTCTCGCGTACCCCGCTTGGTTTCTATCAACACGACACCAAAGGCCGCTCTCGCTCCATAGATGGCTGCAGACGAGGCATCTTTCAAAACGGAAATACTTTGCACATCCTGCGGGTCGAGCCTTGTCAGGTCTCTGGCCTCCGACGGGATACCGTCAATAATGATAAGCGGATCTCCTTCATTGATGGATGTAAAACCGCGAATGTTGATTCTCGGTTCAGTGCCCGGTGCCCCTTCCAGGAAATCGATATTCAGGTTCGGGATCATCCCCTGCAGCCCCTGCGATATGTTTGATATGGAACGGCCATCGAGCTGGCGCACATCAATCTGATCGACTGCCCCGGAGAGATTGACTCTTTCCTGGGTACCGAAGCCGACCACAACGGCTTCATCGAGCATGGCAATATCCTGCTCCAGGGCTACGTCCACTTCACTGCGTCCGTCAATTTCAACCTGCAACTGTTGAAACCCGACAAATGAAAAAATCAGGACATTCAGATCTGACGGAACCTCCAGGGAGTACCTGCCTTCGAAATCGGTTTGAGTTCCGATGATGACGCCGGTTGCCTCCTCTGATCCCTCAACAATGACATTAACTCCGGGAATCGGGTCGCCTGTTTCAGCATCCGTTACGGTTCCGCTCACTTGCTGCTGAAAGAGCTCATCAAGGTTATGGCCGCTATCAACTTGAAGATTTGCAATGCTTTCTTCTGCCTGCTCCACAGAAAAACCATTATTTCCGGCTGTCTGACTGTGGGCCGGCATTGCCTGCATCAACCCCCAAAAACCAGTTAACAGAATAGCCAAACTTAATTGGAACAACTTTTTTATCTGATGGATTTCGCCATCATACGTATCAATTTTCTTCATCATTCTAAACGGTAATCTTGGTTTAGTTAAATTTTCACATTTGTCATTCAAAATATAAGAT
>SKRC01000157.1 GCA_007118695.1 Balneolaceae bacterium
AGTCCCGAGCTGTCGGGAATGGGAGGCTGGCGAGTCGCTCAAAGCCCCATCCTGAAAACGACCATCACCTTAGCCAGGATGAAGAAAAGGGGCTATATCGCAATGGTGGAACTCTATCACCAGATCAGGCCAACGTAACAAACCGCCGTATACGCGACCCGTACGTACGGTGGTGTGAGAGGCGCACCGTGAGCTTATTGCTCACGGCCGTCTACTCGATTAACGAAACCCCGCACTCGATTTAGGTGGATCCTGCCTAACATGCCACACAGTTTGAATATAGATCGTGTACTCTTCTTTACGTATCCGGTAGATTACCCGATAGTTTCCAAATATCAATTCACGTAAATTTGGCTCATTATATTCAGGCACAATCCGGCCTGACTCGGGTTGCTCAATAAGCTGATCGGTTTTTTCAATCAGTTCTAATGCCCATTTTTCAGCAGTGACAACGTCATCCTGGGCGATGTAGTCGACAAACTTGTTGAGTTTGTGCAATGCCTGATTAGTCCAGACTATTTCCACTTGGACAGGTTTTCTTTAATCCGCTTTTTTGCAACTTCATGAGAAACGACATCACCTCGCGCAATTTGTCGTTCTGCTTCGATCAGCTCTTCCATTAAGTCGATCTTGTCAACCATACGCTGATATTCAGACACATCCACTAAAACCGCAGCACTTTTTCCGTGCTGAGTTAATACAATGGATCGTTTCTGTTTTTTGATCCGGTCTATGAAATCAGCCGCATGTTTTCGAAATTCGGAAAGTGGCTGGATATCCTGGTCTAATTCAATTCGTGTTGTGGTCATAATGGACAGTATTTTTTTAAACGTATTTTTAATGTACAAAATTAATACGTAATGAGGTAACGAAAAGGAGAGTCTTACTGTATATGAGAAGGGTGCGTTAACGGCCTTGGGCATATGCAGCGAGGCGATCAATCCAAAAGCCGAGCAACCAACGCAAACTCGTTTGCATGATGCCCTTGTTATAAAGCGCGCTTAGATTGTGTTCCGTCTCTAACTGTTCTCGCATATTTGTTTGCAGGAGTACGGGTTGCATTACTGCTGATTGAATATAAGCGCTGTTACCACACTTGCTGGATTTTCACATTTACTTCTTAACATTTTTGATCTTATCAAAAGCCAGACCACTGCTGCCCTCTCCTCTGCCGGTTTTCTTTTTCATGCCCAGCCAGGTAAATACTTCGCCGTTTAACCATCTTGCCCGCTGGAATGCCTGTGACACTTTTACCCCAGATCGAGGAACTTCCTCTTCATGGATGTAATAGGCTAATGGGTCAGGTGTTTCATCCAGACCTTCTCTTAAAATACTGGTTTTTGGTTTTATCTTTTCAGGCCGATCAGAAGGATCACCTTCAATTATTCTTAGCATAGAGGCTCTTTGCAGCTGTATCTCCCGGTTATCATTTTCTTTATGGACAGGCACAAAAGGTATCCAGTTTTCAGGAACCTCCGTCATGGCTTGATAGCTAATTGGAGCGGCATAAGGAACATCAACAGATACAGCTCCACTGTCGATTAGTTTTTCATGAAATTTCCGAATGCGCAATGCGGCTTCATTGCCTTTGTCACCTTTTCCGACAGGGGTAGGAATCGTTGTTTCTATCCCCCACACCATATTCGACATTTCATCCCGGATCAGTAAGACTTCTTCCAAAGGATTTCCCTCATGGGTCTTCATCACGGCCGGAGCCAGGAATAAAGTGTTATTCTGTGATTCGGATTTCATCTTAAACATACTCCAGGGAGTATCCGTGGAATTTTCTTCTTCTGTGCTCTTAATCCAAATGGTTTCGCCGAAATTATTTTTTACCGTCAGACCCTTCACGTTTGCCAGCGAACCTATGGGCAGCACATAAGGGATCATAAACCAATCGTTGGCGAAGACCAGCCCGAATTCCATCAACAATAGTTTGGATAAATCCGTGGTAGAGGGTTTTATATCGCCCAGGCTGGTCATTCCATCCTCGAACTTCCACCAGCGTGTATCGGGCATACCGTCGAACTCTACATGCGAAGGGATAAAAGAATCCGTAAAAGTTTTTTTGGATGGACCTCCAGCCCCACCGGTTTCTTCCTTGATATCAAAAGCGTACCAGTCCAGGTGACCGTGATAATACTCTTCTGCCTTTAAGGTTTTCGTATCCACATCGCTTTTCGCTGAACATTTAAATTGATATTCCAACCGGTCGGGAAGCCATGCATGGTCTTTTTCGTCCAAAGGCTGATAATACATAGCCGAAAACCAATCCGTAAACTTACCGGCCAGTTTCTCCAAATCAGCTCTCTCGTTTGTATCGTTGGTAATATTGTCGGCAACATGATTACCACTCCGTATATGTTCGAATAGCTTATAACCGTCCAGGCAACGTCCGCTGATAGCCGCATACTGTTGCCACACATCTTTGTGTGCGTAGATATAGTCTGTGTCAGGGGACTTATCAGGAAGTTCAAATGTATACTCATTGATATATTCACTTCTAAAGTCAAGCCCCTCCTGCTTCAGGAGTTGTAACCAATAGCGCCCCATTTGAAGCCTGATATCGATACTAATTTCACTATTATTTCTAGTGAAAGGTATTTTCTTTTGTTCAGCTTTGGCTTCCAGGGGAATATTATACTCAAAATCCTTTTCCGGCCCGTTTGCCGCTTTATACCTGTCAAGTTTTGAGGAAGTGATATGAACCTTCGCATAGACGGGAGAACCGGCATCATCGGCTTTAAACTCGCCCATTTGCCATTGCTTGCCTATCATCCATAAGGCATCCCTGACTGCTGCTTTCAAAGCCCTGTCGAAATGATGGGTTCTCGGCCGGCCTTCCAGGCGGTTCCACATTACAATAGTAGGAAATTTCTTTTCTACTAAAGTCTGCTCAATATTAACCGGGTTGAAGTTTAGCGTACTCATTCCTCTTCTATTTTTTGATAAATATTGTTATTCATGGCCAGGTTGGTGGCTATGGTTATCCAGTGCAAGGTAACGGCCATCATTGTGGTTGGAAGGAACTGGGCATAAGAGGATTTTTCAACTATAGCAGGCTCAATGGTACGTTTCTTTGCCATTTCCAGGGTCTCTTCCATGGATTCAATGATATCATCCCATTTCCAGTTTCCCGTAAATTCCGGAGGGGTAACAAGTAGCATGGTTTGGGGAGGTTCGCTATTTGGCTGATCGTAATGAAACGCGATACCTGTGGTTTCCTCCTCAGAAGGAATTACCTCTGTCCATTCATCGATAACAATGCCACATTGAGGCTTGGTCTTATCAAAAGGCACTGCATAATGGGCCGTATATAACAGCTTATCCTCATCAATACGAAAATCATCTTTTTCTTTTTCATCATCTTCGTCTGCCTCTTCATTTTTATCTTCATCTCTGAATTTTAATGCCGCCCAGCGATCTTCATCGCGGTAAGGAAATTGCAGAGGAGTTATATCCAGTGATTGATCAGGAGAAAAGGCATTGGCCAAAAAGCTCGCGTTTTCCCAGTGATGAATTTTTTCTCTTACCCTGGAAACCCCGCTCAGCCACTCATCAACCGGGAGTTCCTTTCTGTCTTCTTCCTTGATCTCTTCCTTAATAAATTTCAGTAGCCCTTCACTGTTTGCATAGGAATGCTCAATTTCATTTCCCTGTGCTTCACTTACACTGAAATGAGGTAACAGTAAGGCGTCTTCACCAAAAACCAGTTTCGCGGCATTTTGAAGATGAGTGATCTTTTCACCGGGTACTTCTGTTTCACCGGCCAGTTTTATTTCCTCTTGTGCTGCAGCGGTCTTATCTGTTAAAATCTCATTAAGATTACGCAATGCCAGAATGATTTCCTCTTTGAGTGAAGCAAGAAGACGCTTTTCTGATGCCAGGTCACTCCTTTCGTTTTCGGTATCGAAATCAATGAGATCATGATCCCTGATGTTTCGGATATGGGGTTCGGCTCCGGTAAGGAAATCAATGACTTTTTCCTCATCGGTGGTTTTAAGTGACTTCAAGTGGGTCAGAATATCATCCATAGATGATTTCTTGCCATCGATAATGTTTTTATAGTCTGCAAGTGTAGCTGGAGTTGGTAAGGTTAGTTCTGTGGATATTTTTCTTTCGGCTTTTCTCAGAAGGTCATACTGATCTTCTTCAATCCCGGCAGGATCATAGCCAAGCATAATGTCCTCAAAATCAATGATCTTCTGCTCCCATCTCTCGATAACCTTATCTAATTTAACAAACAGGCTCTCATACATCCCTCCTATTCCATCAAACATGAAGCCTGTGCCTGTTTGTGAATTACTATACAATGCCACATTCTTAAACAGGTTGATGCTATCTTCTACCAGTTCGTCAAAATTTGAAAAGTCCGTTAAATAATTATCCAGTGCGGTTTCAAATTCATTTTTCAGGGTATCTATTACGGCTGCATCCGTGATGAACCCGAGACTATCCTCAAAAGCAGTGAGTATGTCTGTTTTATTTTCCGGAGTTGGGTCAGCAAGATAATCTTTCAGATCCTTCTTCATTTGATCGGTCAAAGCTTCCAATTTTTGATCGTCAGAAACATCATTTTCATGATCGGTAATAAAAGCATCGATTAATCCGGCAACGGAAGTTGTGCCGGAAAGCATCGTTCCAATGTTATCCTTTATCGTATTTAATTCCGTTTTCCCATCTGTGATTCTATCGCTGAATTGCTCATCATCTATCAAAGCATAGGGATCATCCACCGTATCATGCAGCGTTACCGACTGGGGTTTCAGGAAATCATTACCCAGACATATTTTCCTAAGATTTTTGATCAATCCCGCAAGTTCAAAGAAGGAGATTTTCGACCTGTCGGCCTCATCGATTTGTTCGGTATAATGAATTTCGATTTTTGTAGCGGGATGCCTGGATACAGTGTACCTGATATAATGTGAGATACGGTCATCCAGTTCTGTCATGGCTTGGTCCGTATCCAGATCAAAGCAGTAAAGTAAATCTATTGGCTGTAACTCCAAATCCTCTTGTGAAACATCAACGGATTTTTCATCCGGCTCATCGGGAGAACTATAGGTAACCTTACACAGTACTTTCTCCGGGTCGGGAAGTATGTCAGCCAGCCACTTGTTGACAGCCGGTTCAGCTTTTGCCCTTGGAGTCATGACCATGGCATTAGGTGAAGTATCCGGGTCGGCCTCGGTGTCAAATTGGATGGCCATCCTTTGAGTGAGTGTTACTCCGCTCCTTGGTGTGTTCATGACATCAATATCAGGGGGATAATTCCCCTTGCTGAATGCTTCGGCATTTCCCGCCGCTCTTTCAAAGTTCCCCTGAACCACCTGATAGATCTCTTCGGATACGACCAGGTCGGAAATGGCGTCGTGGGTATCTATCAGCCGCAGTACTTCCTTATTAATAACCTCCGCTTCATCGTTATTAGCCGCAGGCAGGTTATAGTCAGGGCTTATATCAAACGGATACTCCCGGCTAGTTTCTTTTATGTGATTAATGAGCTTCAGTCCGTCAATTACATTATTGGCCTCGATAGATTCTATGCTGTCTGTGGTCTCGGACTTGGTGTCTTCCAGATTGTCAGCGACCAGAGGGAATACTTTGCGGAGTGGGTAGATAAACTTATTGGTCTCAGCCTTGGCATCATGCAACGCCCTTTCAAACTGGTAGCCCAATAATGCGGCAAGACTCTGACCGTTGCGCATCCCTTCCAGAAAACTTTTAGCGATCCTTACCCGGTCGGAAGTAAGATTAATGGCAAACTGGTTTTCTGATCCGGAATCTTTGTTAGAGTCATAAGTATTCCGCAGAATGGCCGCTGTGGCCGCCTGGTTTAGGGAAGGCGCATGGATGTAGCCTAAATTGCTGTTATCCTCTTTTATAGTGGTAGCATTTCCTCTATTGAAAATCTCATTCAGCTCTTCCGGCAACGTAACTTCCGTCAAAGACTTTTCTTCGGGTTTTACTTCCAGCAACCAGCCATAGGCGCCTAAGTGGATTCCCTGAGAAGGTTTACCATCCTGCCGGTTTAGCAATCTTTGTTCCGTTAGTTTATAGGATACCAGACCCGTCTTCCAGGCATCAATTCTGTAATTGCAGCAATCCAGATGCTCTGCCAGTAGCCGTTCCAGGCGGGCGGTGGGCGTTTTTTCAAGAACTTTTAATGCATCAATATTTTCTCTCAATCGCCGTGTTTCCAACGACTCCCATAATACATTACTCTGGTAGATGTGATCTTTCAGTTTCACATCATTATTGCCTGTTATGGCCTGGTTCGTGCTATATAAATGGTCAAATTTACTATTTCCGCCTCCCTCCTGTTGCACATGTATAAAATCAGGATCAAAAAACTGCTTTTTGTCAGCTATTATGTTGTGGTTCACCAAAAGCTGAGTGGCCGCATTTGACTGTGATTGCATCAGCGCATGCCTTAAAAGCAGATACAGCATTGCGTTGGGAGCCGGACTACCACCAAAATTCTGAGTCCTGACCGTTTCCACATCAGAAGAAGACAGCCATTCAATATAATTTTGTGTTTCGTCAGAAGTATACGGACGCACCGGATCGGTTTCCGAATAAGGAACATCATCTATAAACGGACCGCTTAACTTATTAGGCTCACTCAGGAAGTATTTTTCGAGGATGGGGAGATCTATATTATTCGGGTTTATACCAAAATCATCGAGAAGTATCTTTGCTCGTATTATTGAAAAGATGGCCTGAAGAGCCGAGGAAATATCTAATTGCTGTAGTTGTAACTGATTGTATAGTTGTTGAAAACTTTGCGCATAGCGTTGATGAAACTCCACGGAACCGGCATGCAGTCCGATTACATCCAATAAAGTTTGATGGGGATCTCCATCTTTGCCGATGAATGGAACCTGTGGCAGCATTTTGTCCCACTCTTCATCCATTTTTGATATGAAATTATGCAACCGTACCAGGTATTGGTCTTTGTAAGTACCCAGGCTATTTAAAATAGCATGCGGATTTCTTTCATAAAATCGGAGCTTTGAGTAAACAGACACCGGAAGGATTCCATAAGGCTGTTTGCCAATTTTAATGGCCGGCAGCGGTCCCCTTCCCGAAACAAAGTGGGAAAAGAAAACCTTGGTGGCATCTATATCATGATCCCTGAATAACGGGTTCATCATTTCTTCCATGAAGTAACCAAGGGTAGCCGGGAACAGCGCCCTGTTCATGGCATTGGCTTCCAATTGATCCCTGCCATTGGCATTGGAAACTTTTTTCAGGATACCAGGATCTATCCCCAGGCTTTCAGCCAGTTTTTGTCCATCTGACTTTTCCGCCAATTCATCTTTCTCTTCAAACTCTTCCATGCTTTTGAATACCCTGTCGAAACTTTCATCAGGATCATCTATCCAGGTATAACCTGCCGGCTCATCTTCGGTATTGTTGGTGGGGGTTCCCTGTTTTAGTAAACCAAATCCGTTACTGCTGTGAAAATGATCCGTCAGCAATTTCTCAAGCAGGCTTTTGTTGTCTGTGGGGTTTGATGAAAAGCGCAAGCCCGTTACAAAAAGCTTATCAAACCCATCGGCTGCCTCCTGGGCATTCAGGTCAATTTTAACCCCCATTCCCGCCGTAACCGCCTTGTCGAACTCCACCATCCACTTCAGGTCTTCATTGATGAGGATATCTCCATGCTCATCTTTTTTTATCTGTTCATCAGGCGAGAGGGATGGATCGGGGCCGACTGCCAGATTTTCCTGCACATGCTTATCAAAAACGACGACTTTTTTATTTTCGCCTTTATATAATACCGCTACAAAACGATCGGGAAGCGCGATGGCTTTCGGTACCTGATTCCAGGAAGCCTGGGTCGTGATGACATCATCTTCCGGCGGAAGTACCAGTGATTCAAGCAATACCTGCTCTTCATTAATTCCATCAGGCACCTCATCCGAAAGGTTTACCGGGATGAAATTCTCTTTTATCTCATTGGCTTTGGCAGACCCTACGGCTGTTTGCAAATTTGCGAAAGCCTCATTGAGCGCTTCCTTATTTCCATCGGCCAACCATACGGCAGCCCAATATTTCCTGGCCTCTTTCTGTTCGTTCTCTTCCAGATCTTCAAATGAAGATGTGACAACCAATATTTTATGATCAGCATCCGGCTTTTCCGGTTTTGCATTCTCAGGCTTGAACTGTTCAATCATCCAAATAGACCGTCCGGTGCCATGCCCGTCTACCAAACTCCTCCAAGCTCCTCTTTCTTCGGCTTCGATGCCGCCGGCTTTCCACGTTTCGATCCAGAAATCCCGGGTGCTTTCCAATTCAGATTCGGAAAGCAATTCTTCTTTTGCATTAATATTGCAATCATCCGGATATACCCTGAGCCATAACTGCTGCTGATCACCTGTAGATTTAAAGCGGGTTTCGAGACGCAATGGGAACATGAGAATGGGGAATTCATCACTTATCTCCTGTACCCTATCAACAGGATTTAATTGATCGAGAAAGCCGGCGGAAAGACTCTCAATATCCTGGTACAAGGATTTCCTTTGAGTTGAAATCGCCTCAACCTGTGCTGTAAGATCTTGCTTTTTCCGTGAATACTCTGCTTTTTTTTCAGCCAGACTTTCCTGATCCAAACCTTTTAACTCCTGCTTTTCGGTAAGCGTCAGGTCACTCAGTGCCGCTTGTTTTTTTTGTAACGACAAATCCAGTTCAGCTTTCTGCTTGCGAAGAGAACTATATTGTTGCTGCTTTTCCTGGAGATCACTCATGTTTCATTCTTTTATGATGGTAATAATCGTGAGGCATGTACACCAACCAAAACCGGGACCTGGTAAAGTATATAAGCCAGTTCTGCCGCATTAGTGCCCGGGTTATTTACATCTCCCCTATGAAAAGTGGCCTGTACATCATCGGCATTCGGTTCGTTTTCCTGATCTTTGTCCGCATCGTAGATATCAAAAGTGATGGTTTTATCCAGCTCAATACAGGAGCCATCCGGGGTACCGATGTCTTTCCATGAAAGGTTGTTCCAGTTGATCAATTTTTCCTCGTTGGCTTCATTCTTAGCCTTTTCAACATCCAGCCCGAACCGCGGCTCGCCGGGTCTTTCCTTGATGATAAAGAACCAGCCGGGATCGTCACTCGTTGAAGTGGGGTTTAATGTACCTCTGGCTTCAATACTTTCAAGATCGAATCCGAAAAAGTAAATATCGGGTTCAACTTTGGCCTCAAAAAGCGGGGTTTTGATTTTCGTAGTTGGCGGATCTTCTTTTTCAGACTCCGTCAGTTCGGCGAATACACGTTCTTCGTTCACGTCTTTTTCACCGTCGCTATTCAGCCCCCAATCGGCCTTATGCGCGTATACCACAGCGGTGGGATACTTCTTCAATAATTCCCCCCTGATAACCAATACCAGCTGTGCATCACTTCCCGATTGCCGGCCTAACTCATTTCGTGCCGGCTGGGCAGGACTTGATGTTTTATGCCATTTGTGAATGGGTGGGACATCCCTGAGCTGCTCCTTAATATCTTCCGGAACGGGCTTAGGCGGCAGGAAGCTGGAAACATCCCAAAACTGCCTGAAGTATGTTCCTCTTAGATCTGTCGGATATTCCCGCCACAACAGCTCTTTCGACATTTCATGGTTCAGACCCACCATATAGGATTCAATGAACTTCTGATTGTTTTCGAGCAGGGTTATGCTGTTTTGTTCAATCAGGTTGATGTTGGGAAGAAAGAGCTCTGATGAAATATCGGCCAGAGGTTTATACATCGGTAGGTCAATTTCCGGGTGAGCCATTACCGGAGTAAATTTCTCCACCATATTACCCCATATCCGTGCCGGTATCTTTATCGTAGAAAAGGTTCTTTTCGGAATGGTGATATCAGGATTAATGGAGGTAATGATGTGCTTTGTAATGTCGGCGAAATCCAGTTTTTTTCGCTCCGGCTCGGGAAATTTGGTATTGACCAAAGTAAACACACCTTTCAGTGCGATCTTGAAATTCTGAGCCTCTGCACTGTCGGTATTTCCTGTTGATGGGGTAAAACCGGAGCCGGGTGTGGAAATTTGAAAGTCCGGGCTGTTGGGGTAGTCATCGACCGATTCAGGAGTTTGACTATCCTGGGATACGGCCTCAGCCTGATCTATCTCCTTCTTCCAGGTTCCGAATCTTTGGTGCAGCCAAAGCAAGGCCAGTGCCATAACTCCAAGTAGGGCATATCCCATAACGGTTCCAAAAAGGAGAAAAATGATGATCAGCAAGAGCAGTAACAGGATCAATGGTACAAACCTGAACCATTTGTACTTTTTAAGCAGCTTCTCAAGAAATCCGGGGATTTTTGGTTTGACCTCATCCGCAATATCCGAAAGGTTAATGGCTCCTTCGGGATCTGTTTTTGGCGGCACAACGATCACATCCCCATTGTTGATCCTTTCAATCAGATTGTCCGGTGTGATCTCATCATTGAAGTCCAGCCTCTTCATTGTGCGTCCGCGTGGACGTGTCATACTACGAAATGTTCCCGTAGTAACGGCCGGTGGAACAACACTTTCCTCTACATTTTTATGTACGGTTTTATTTTTGTAGATAACCCTTTTTTGTACGGGAGCGCTGAATACAAACGCTTTACCGTGGTAAAGAGGAGTAACATGTTTCGCGTAAAACCTGGTTGAAACCTCTTTCGCCATTTGCGCATAACGCAGTTTGTTATTGGCTTCCAGAATATCACCAACCTGCTCCCAGGCGGCATGCATGTACTCTTCCTGATTCTTTTGTACCACCCTGGTACCTGTGCCCGCCGCCACCCGGAATCGGGGATCAAGATTCAGTTCATGAACCCAGTTTTTATTATGGGGCATGCCGGTGCCGTCCCGTTCCTTTAAAAGTCTCTTCTGGAGGGCATGCCAGCGGCCATATAGCGGAGAAGTGATCACCGGATCAGGATCACCCGAATCACCTTCTACGGTGATGTCGGACTCTTTATTAATTTCGCTTATTTCCCTGGAATCGTCTATATAGTCATCAGCCAGATTGACCCTCTTAGCCATAGCTTCGGTAAAACCGTGGGGATAAGGTTGATTCCATTCATCGTATTTGATGACTTCCTGCTTATCTTCATCACTGAGGGTAGCAAAAGGCACCCGTAATGCCCCACCCAGTTTTAGAACGCCATTTAAATCCGCGTTATCAATAGCCGGAAGATTCGAGCCCGGGTGCAGCACATCAATATCCCTGACGCCCACTTTTTTATCTGCTAAACGGGGCTCCAGCAGATTTACCAGATATTCAAAATCACCGATATTGCCTGTCCTGAAAAACCACCGGTGGTAATAGGGGAACTCATTATTGGCGTCGTTTTCCCAGCCGGTTTTAGTGGCAACCAGATCGGATGGGATATCCCTGCCTAAACCGGCAAGCCGCCCACTTTCGAAAGTCGGGATGAGAAACGCAAAATAACCTGCATTGGCTTCGAGTTTTCTGGGGCTGAGTATTCTTGAGTAAACCTTATCCCTGTCTTCGGATGTGGTACTTTTTATTTCCGCCGTAACATCGGCAGGATCAGCTGTATTAGGTTCCGCGCCATTAGAAAGGTCTGTATTGACATGCACATGAGCCCATGCCCAAAGATCGTCAGGATTTGGAAAGATATCAGAAGCCCGTTTACCGTCTTTTAAATTAAAATACGGCAGCGGGCGGTCTTTCACATTGGGGCCGTTTTTAAACTCTTCCTCCTTCAACACTACCAGGGTGAGCCATGGTCGTAAGCGGTCGCCATCATTCCGGGCAGGGGTATATCGCCAGGGAAAATCTTCGTCATAAAAATCTACATAGGGCAGGTAGTTCGGCTCAAAATTGGTTATCCAGTTCCGCGGTTCGTTTTTTACGATAGCTTTTGAGTCGATACCAATGATATCTCCCGGTCCATAGATATTCACCGTCCTGTTAACGGTAGATTCAGGCAGTTCATCTCCATCTACATCGGTGGCTGATATTTTAAGCCCTACAGGTATGGAGGCCCTGAGCTTAACAGATGGTTCGCCGTCATCTTCCAGAATATTATTAGCAAGCCCTTTTCGAAGCCAGGGTAAAAACGAATATGTAGCTAACTTATCATTCATGCTGCTTGAAGTTCAAAATTTGGGATGATGTGAACCTCTCCTTTCAGAGATGGATTTTTACTGATTTGATCCTGCATATAAGATTGAGCCATCATTTCACTTGAAAAGGTGGCGGATTCATCAACAGCTTTATTATCGGATTGAAAAGCCACCGTATACCCTTCTTCCAGCACATCCAGTTTTTCCTGAAAGGGTTGAAGCTTCTTATGATGATTTAGTGACAATACCGATTTAGCTACCGATCCGCCTTTCAGGAAGTTGGTAAACAAGGCTTCTATTTCTGTAAAGAACTTGCCGAACTTAAATGGTTTTCGAGGTTCTTTATCCACAATGGTTACATCATACTCTACCTTCTTTCTTACCATTTTTCCGTTACGTATGGTATTGTTACCCATGGAGATCCTGACACCACCGGGCATTTTTTCGAAAGAAGGCTTAGAGAGTTTTTCCGAATCCTTTAGCTCCTGGTATTGCGCTCTGGCGAAATTCTCGTTGACCTCGCTAATTGCCAATGCGCTTTGAGTACCGATGTTATCTTCCGTAAAAGCTCCGGAAATAACCGCCTTCTTTATATCACTGGTTTTTTGGTTACCCACCTTGTCGATATTGACCGACAACGGCATCAGCTTTTGTTGCACCATCAGGGAACCTGAAGGGTGTAATATCAGTTCCGGCGAGGATGCTGCTTCAAGTTTGCGAAGGGTAACCAGCAGATTTTTATCGGATACCAAGTCGGTACTCCACTGAGCCGCTTCATGAAGCTCTTCGAGCAGTTTGGGGAGAATCTCGATTTTCGGTAATGATGTATCCTTCTTATCTCCCCAGGTTTTGTTAAAATCGGCAGATATAGTTACAAATAACAGGGATACACTGCCCGTGCCCTTTGCTTTCCAAGGAGTTGTACCTTCCAGGGACATTTTTACCCTTACACTCATCACGCTTATACCGGCCGCTTTCAAATTGAAACTTGAGGATAATTGAATGATGAAATAGAATGGGGAGAATTGAAATAAAGCATCAAACGCGATATGCCCGTCAATGGAGCAGGCCTTTAAATCAAAATATATTTCCGCTTTTGCACCAAACTGAACGGTATTGGAGGTCACCGCCTGATAGCACTCCACCCTGATTTTAGCGATGCTGGTATTGAGTATGCTAATGGACAGGCGTTTCAGTGTGGGCAAGGCCAATGGAGGCGGTGTAAACGAGGGGTGAAAACCCCCAACGGTCAGAATAAAATCCGGCTGATCACCCCATTTCAGCCTAACGGCCATATCCCCTTCCAGCGTCATGTGAAGTATAAAGGATTCATAGAGGCTTGCATCGAAGGTGAGCATTTTTTTGTCGAAATCGAGTGTGCCGACAAATGCTACTTGAATTTGAACCAGGGGTATTCTTTCTTCCGGCAAGGCGATTTTCAATACACCCAGGATGGCAACATTACCGGGGATTTCAATAATCAAACCCACAGATAGCGTAATGAGCGAGGGAGTTCCCCATCCAACCTTGCCCATGGGGCCTATCAGGAACTTGTCTTCATTCGGCGGAAAAATGGTTTTAAGATCACTAATAATGCGTGTGGCGTTGGCGATCACATTATCCGGAAACATAATATTGTTTACGGCACCGGTACGCACACCATCTCGTAAGGGATCTAATAATACAGTACGATTCAAACCCAGCAATCCACCAACACCATTTAGTGTAAACCCATACCCTAACTGGAAAGGCGGATTGAACTCGGCTGTAATGATGACGAGCATGGAGAAACCCTTGCTGCCATCGGGCATTTTGGTGGTGATAAGACCTATGGCCTTGGCCGAGATAAATTCCGCGATGGTAAGTTCGAGGGCACCCGCATATTCACCGTTTTCATGATCGAAGAAGAGGTAGCCGCCACCTGTTACGGCTCCGGCATTGATGGCCAGGCCAAGACCGTTGGGGGGCTTGAAGCCGAAGTCGAGGTTTGCAGGCCCCAAGTTGCCCCCATCTTCTGGAAAGCTGAGCTTGCTTGTGATGCCCATATTTTCAACGACCGCAACCAATGGTCCCAAATCGACCTTTAAGTTGGCTCCAGCACTCAAATTAAAATCTTCATCCTGAACTTTGAGACCTATTAACAGCCCCTGTATTTCCAGTGGCCCCAGTGTAATATGTGCTGGTATCAGCAATTCCAGCCCTGCTCCCCCTGAAAAATAGAAGCCGCCTTTTCCGGAATATCCAAGCATAAAGCCGGCTTCAGCTTTAATTCCATCGTCTCCCAAAATTTTATTTAGAAAACCGTCTCCTTCTCCGCCTGTTATAACAAGGCGAAGTGCCTTAAGTCTTGTTTCAAAACCGACATCGTCAGTGGTTCCCTGTCTGACAAAGACCTTCATACTCGGATCTTCAATAGCCAGCCTTGTTGCATCCTTAGATCCAAAAAGAATGATTTCACCTACATTCTCTTTTGGCTTAAACGCGAGTTCGGCATTCAGGTTCGCGGCATCGGCAGGAGCATCGAACAAGTTTGTCATCAATTCAAGATCATCCGGACGGATAATTATACCGATCCCAGCGTCCAGGGAAGCATTGGCTTCAAAGCTTATCTCGAAATTTTCATTTAACTCAAAGTCAAAATCGGTTTCGCCTTGAATGTACGGTACTATAGCAAAACCTGTTTTTTTAGATCCCTGGGACTCTGCTGCTGTTACAGTGAGCCCAAACTGGCTATTTACAGAGGGGTAAATAGAATTTTGAAGGATGGGGAATCGGAGTTCTTTTAAATTATTATTGGTATTACCCAATGCATTTTTCAAAACCGAACTCTGCTGGTAGAGCCCCCCGGGCAGCAAGAAAGCTCTTAGTACACCATCAACATTGGTGAAAAATTTATCCGTGTTAAAGTCCGAATCCCACTCATATATGTCGTTAAATAAACCTACCGGATCGGTAATAAGTTTTGGTAAACGCTCCCAGAAGATTTTCCTTAATGATACTCCCGGTTGATATATGGTATTATCAACAGGCAGATCTATCCGTTCAAAGATCCCCAAAACACTCATCACCGCGTGAACAGGCTGCCGGTTTTTAGCTGTGTACTCAATGATTAGGTAATCCAATAACCTGGCAGGCAATTCTTTCAATGGGGCATTGGAAATAAAATCCGGGAAAGAAGAGACCGCATTATTTACTTCCTGCTCAAGTGCGATAACCTCCTTAGTCAGCTGGATGAGTTCAACAGTAAGTTCTGCCAGTATTTCAACTTTAGCATCATCGTCAGCCTGATCAAATTTTATGAGTATCTGGATGATGGTTTTCATGCGTTGGGCCAGGCCCGGAAAATCAGGAAAGCTGTTATTTCCCGGTAGCTCATAGCCCAGTTCCCTGAAAAGCATAGTAACCCTATGGGCTGAATCAAGGGAGCTGATCGGTTCAAATACCAAGCCGACTTCACGTAAAAGAGAATTTTGCGCGTTTTTACTCATATCAGATAATTGGCCTTTTAATTATATGCGAATCAAATCCCGGCATGGGATTTATTTCGGATTCTACTCCATTTTCTAATGAATCTCTAAGGGGATCAATGTTGGTTAAATTGGAAGCACGGGAAACTGCATTTCTTTCATTATTTGTCCCTATCGATACATTATCTATCGTTGTATTCATTGCCAAAGTCTGGGCTGGGGAACCGGTCCATTGTATTCTCATCCAACTTCGAAGAGCATTTGCGATTTGGCTATCTCGCTGACTGTTACTGGAAGCAGACATAAACATACATACTAAATGCCATGCCAGCGAATTCTTCAATAAAAGAGGTAAACCAATATTCAAAAAATACCTGATTTCAGCATTTGAGTGTTGAATTACCCCATTATCAGATTCCGGATCAAAGACAGCCGTAAAAAATGTATCGCAAGTATCATCCAGATAATTTTCAATATAGGTCTGGATATCGCCGATATATGTTATTATATCAGATAATTCCAATGAAGAAGGTGCCACAGTGGGAACAAGATGAGGAGTTGATGGAGCCGGCATTCCCGAAATGCCTGTAATATGATCTGCCAGTGTGCTGATGTCATTAAAAATTTGTGTTAACTGTTCTGAATCAGGCGACCCGGCCGAATCGACCGTATCCTTGAGGCTCTTGAAGGTTAGGAGATGGGGCTGTAGTGCATCCAATTGGGTCTGCTGTACAGCGTTTGGTGCATAACCGGCGGAGATATCAAAAATAATTCTGAACCGTTCGAAAATCTGTCCAAGACTTAATCCTACTATATCATCAATCCGCTCCGCCTCCATTCTAAGTATAGGTATCCCAGTGGTAGTGCCACTGCTTCTCCATGTTTTCCACTCTAGTGTTGCAAAATCAAATTTACTGGTAGTTCCATCGAACAGCTCTTTGATAAAAGAAAAGTGAGGATTAAAATCGATAAGATCTTTCCAGGCTGAAAAAGATGTGGCTACATCTGAAACCGTGATATCAGCAAATATCTTTTCTTCATCTGATAAATCATTTAAAGTTGCATCGTTCATAAAATTTTCAGCGGGAATACCATTCTCGACAAGGTCATCTATTTCATTGGATTGACGAAAAAAAAATCCCGCAGGAAAAATCTGATACCAATCAGGCGCAGATATCTTTGGACTAGATCCTGTTGAGCCAAAAAAGGACCTTAATTTATCGAGATAGTCTGTTGACTTTCCAACTAGACAGCCACGGATATCAATAGCACTATCCGAATTAATAAGTGATCTGAAATGGTCAATTTTGGTTCTGAACCCTGCATTCATGGATGTTACAGCTGCACTCATATCTGGAAATTGAATGCCGACATAAGGCCTCCAGCCCCCGGTAATAGCTGCTTGACGTATCGTTAGTCCCTCAATATTAGTTCGTATCATATTTAATTGTGCAGCAGTAATGCCACTGGAGTCATTCACTATCCGATCTCTGATAACAGTAGCTATGGCTCTCAGTCCATCTGTAAGAGTATTCCTTTGTGCATCTGTTACATCAGTTCCATCAATGGACACCGGTCCGTGCTTCATAAAGAAAATGTCACTGCATATAATAAAATAGCTTTCTAAATCCGGAACCGACGACAGGTCTGAACGAGATACAATTTCGATGGAGTTGGAAGGTCCCAGTTTCAAAGAATCAGGATAAAATAGTTTTAGCACCATAATGAAGCCCCCTGTGTAATCCCAGAATAAAGGTTCATTAGTATATCCCACAATTGAATTTCTCAGATCATTCTCCGAACGAGGAGAATTCGCCATGGCGTTGCCGAGATCTGACAGAACACTGGCCCCAAGGTTCCGCGATCCCAAAAACCCAAGCTCCATAGGACTTGAAGAAGTAATTCTGTCCTTCAGGTTATCCAGATGACCTGCCGTCAACTCACTGTCACCTACCGAGGTTCCTATTAACCTGCTCTTTACTTTTTCATATAAAAAATCCAAAGCTGTAATTAAATGTCCCCTTTGGGTCGAATTAATGAACTCGTATGTAAATTCCGGGGTATTATCAGGCGACGTATCGGGATCGTGATATGTTGATTCTAGCAGCATACCATGTTCAACCTGGAAATAATCGTTTACCAACTGAAAAAACAACTCAACGTCTCCAGGGTCAGGCATACCTGTATCTTTTATTCCGAAAGGTTCCAGCAAAGAATCATCAACAGCCCGGATACCGCTGATAATAGTTGAAACACCGTTCAGAATCATCGGATCATCGCCGGAAATAAGAAACCTTATCCCTGTTTCATCACTGGAATGAAAAGCATTCAATCTGTCATCCTGAATGCCGAAACTCCAGGAACCATTATTAAATAGAGGGACGAATAGAAAAGAATCATTCCCATGCGAGACCAGCCTGATCCGGCCTATGGTCTCCGACAAATCACTGAAATGCTCCAGCATTTCCTCGATTGACCCGATAATAAAGTCGTTCGTGGATGAAGGAGAGCCCGGTAATAGGTCATACAATTGGTGATATGCAATTCCATCGCGAATATAGCTATTCAACCTCTCTCGTTCTTCTTCTGGCTCAATATGATCTGCTGCGGTTACTTCTCTTGTAATAAATGTTATATCCGGAATAGGTTCAGGCACTCCCACAGGTTCTCGAGTCCCCCCCGTTCCAGCCGGAAGAGCCGGAGTGATGTTAAACAACAAAGATTGTAACATCACATTATAAGTTTTTGTGGGGAAATTGGTCATTACATCTGGTTATTTTTTATTCAGTAAAGAAGTCATACCCTTATATGTGACTTAATCCTATCGTAATCCTCTAATTCCAAATCGTCACAACTTTCAATATCAGACTGGTGAATGCTTATGAAGCCGGGTATCCAATGGTCATCAGATCCGGGTTGGGGTTGTCCGGGAAACGGTGGAATGGCGAATGACATATTTTTACGACATTCTACAATCATTTCGGCTTCCTGGTTTGTAAATAGAAGTTGCGTTTCATTTGGAGTATCTATAGTACGTGACTTCAACTCTTCAAGACTCGCTGTATTAATGTTAATGTTGTTTTCCTGGGCAAACAGTGAGTTGTTCGCACGGGATATAGTTATTCCAGCAACTGTGATACCCGGTGGTACCCTGGTTTCCTCAGGTAGGGATTCTAAAAATGCTCTCATTTTGTTTGCATACTCGTCGGTTAGCAGCATATTATCGCTTATATAATCTGAAAGTGCTACTACGCCGGGCACATGCTGTGTTTTTGAACCTGGCAGCATTGTAGACGCAGCGGCAAAAGCAGCAGCTCCAAGAATTCGGATCTGTCTCTGATTTTCATTCAATACCAAGCCCAGTGGTCGGTCTCCATAGCTATCCTGAATAATATCAAAGCTGCCCTCGAACCCACTTAATATATGATTGACACCTCCGGGTTGATTCGGATCGAGTCCAATCGATTCAATTATCTGATGAACATGAATTTCATTGCCATAGCCTCCAATGTTCCTATTGAGCTTTACTTTAACCAGGTCCCCATCCTCTTCCACATCAGTTATTTCTGCCACAAACCTTCGATCTTTGGAGTGTTTGAGTACCATTTTATTACGCAATCCTATATCTATAGCTCCAAAAGCTACTTTCTTTTTTTCTTCAGAAGTGAGATCATCCTCCCCTTCACCTTGCCACCTGAGCGGAGCAACCCATATCACTTCATAAGGTTCCGCATTCATATCTCCTTCAAAAATCGTAGCCACTTCAAATATTCTTTCGTACACCCAGGCCGAAGTGGGCGACCCGCCATAAATAAGAATTTTTTTTGCTTCTCCAGAGGGTGGGAGATTTTCCTGTTCCTTCAGCGCTTCACTCCCGAAAAGATGTCTTTTAAATCCATTAGCAGGGATACGAAGCTTCTTCCGGACATTTTCATCATCGAATTGGTTATCGGGCAATTTACGGGGAGGTCCCGGACCACTGGCGATATCAAGATTCCGTGTTTTTATCGTAACCGTTTTCTCCTGATTTCCCTTAGATATGATAACAGTTACTAAATAATCACTTGCTTGGGTATTTATACTTTGTACTATTCCCTTTAATGCAGGAATTCCTAATCGGTATCTACTGAGTGCCAGGGCAAGAGAAAAATATTCGGATGAGAGATAACAGTTAAACAAAGTAAGTGGATTCAGACAATTTTGTGGTTTCCCAGGATAATCCAAACCGTAAAGATGGAGCGGAAGAACTGGAAATGCGGAGGGGCTTAAGTTAGTTGGAGATTGCCCCATCAGTTTTACCTTGTAGGTTGACCACGGTTCACTTTTCCCGATCATTATTCTAGAGGAGAAACCATTTGGTAATGTGGCCGCATTAATCACTGCCGCATACCCTGCACCGATAATCACATGATCAATTTCAAATTCAGTACCGGGATCATCCCATATTTCATCAAACAGGTCATTATCCATTTTAGGATTTTCGCTGTTTAATGCAGTCTCGGCATTCTCTTTTAATTGCACCCTCTCCTCAATATGGGGCGGGTTTGTGCCACTCCAGTTACCTGGTTCCAATATCGAATCGATGTCGAACATTGGGGCTCCAAGCAAGGAATATGTTATGTCTTTAAAGGCACTCATGAGCTAAGATAGGGTCCCCTTTTGAACTGGTCTAACAACAGTTTAGTCTTATCTTTATTTGTTATCAGCGACTCCCAGTCCTCTGATGGGAAATACTGCTCTTTTAATTCAATAAGAATCTGAATCGCCATTTTTAAATTGGATTTGGGAAAACGAAGAAGATTGAACAGATCAATTTGTTTCTCCACCGGCAATTCTGTTAAAGCTTTTTGTAATTCCCGTGAAGCACTAAGAGAATCTTGCAGATCAAATTCTTTTCTTTCTAAATACCAATCGCTTCCGCCAGGAGTTACGGGTAAATACATTCCCAGGATGTGTGGTCTTATTTTACATAATCCAATTCCAGTGAGTCCTTCTTCCGCGAATAATGAAGAATCATCAACATCCAGTGATCCTGCAATTTGTTCCAACCTGGAATTACGTTCACTAGCCGGAAGTGCCATATCCTCAACATACGAAATGGCAAAAAGCAAGCGGTTTAGCGTGCTATGGTTATCGGCATCACGAGGAGTCAGTTCATCCATATATCCCCTGTAATCATTAATCACTTCTCTGGAAGTTTCCGGATTGCCGGCGAGGGGAGCCACTTCTTCATCTTGTTCATACAGATCTTCTAGTTCAGTATTTGGAGGTACAACCAGTTGTTGCAGTTTCAATGTCTCCTGTGTTTCATCAGCAGGGCCTTTGAGTGTGGCTTTTATCGAAATGTGACCAACTTTTTGCGGCTGATATTCTACATATCCGACATTCGTGTTAATAGTTTCACTAATATCATCATTTTCAAATGACCACTCAATAGTTTCAACATCTGAGGCATTTTCCAATACAAATACTACGTAGGCCTGTGTCCGTTGAAGAACAATGGGATTAAAATTAAAACTAATCAAAGCGGTTTTACCATCCGGGCCACTTACAGCATGTCCCAAATCAGTGGCGCTTAAACCTGAAGGTATTTGTTGTTCCGTCTTTCTGATTCCCATTCAAATCCTCATATAATTTTCTTGTTCCTGCTCTGTGGAACTGGAAACTCGTCTTCTTCCTGCTGTTCAAGCTCATCAGCCAACCCAATCAAATTACATAAAGCACATATCCCACTCTCTTGCCACTTGTCTGCTAATGCTAATGCCCCAAAAGCGGTTCTGTCAGTAACTGAAGATGAGTCTATCCCGGTACCTTGATTATTACTCGCGATAAAAGAAGAGTAAAAACTAAGCCAATTATTATTGATCCTTGTTAAGTTGAATGGGAAGGTGTTGAGGAGCCTATCGACAAAATCGATACAGGAGGCTGTAAACGATGCACTTTCAGAAGCAAGGTAGCCTTCGGAAATAAAAATTATTTTGAAAGAGTTGAAAAACGAACTTTCTGAATTAAAGGGGTATGTTTTTCGTAACATATTGGTGCTTTTTTCTCTGTTTAAACAAACCTTGTATTCAATGTGTTTACTATGTAATTGGTACTTAACATTGCATTCTTTGGAAAATATTATTCTCTATTTAGTAAGTAAATCACACTGTTACCTCTCTATTCCAGAACTGGAGTACGCAACCTGCCAAGAGATTATTAAACTCAAGACATATTTTAAATCATTTTAGCAGATCTATTTATTGTGTAAGCGCTTTTTTTCAAACTAGAAATATTTTCCACAATTCCTAATTTTTTAAATAAATTGAGAATATTATTTCTTACTAATCATAAAGTATTTGATTTTATGCATGTTTTCTTTTCGCTTTTTAACGGTCTGGCAATTCTGCTGCCGGGCGATTAACTCAGTAGTGAAGCAGAAAACATTAACCGGTCAGCAGGAATTGCTTGATATGTTATGCAAATTACTTAATTGCATTCTTTATCTAATAATTCACCCTTAAAATATTGCTTTGTATTCTTCAATAGTAATTTCAACGATTTTGGTAACTTAACGGCTGCAATTTTTATTAAATTAAAGAATGATTCATCATGAATTTTACTAAAAAATTTCAGAATTACTGCCGTGATTACTATATAGTTCGTAAGAGAGAGGAACCATAAAATTGCAACTCTCCATGGTGAATAAATAAGTGACTGTACGTAATAGATCGTAATAAAAATGCAAAGGAATACAGTTAGAAAAAAACCTCCTATAACCCATATTTTCAGAGGACGATTATAAAGAATATCATCTAACGATTCAGCAAAAAACTCTATATCGGAATCTGACGTACTATCTTCAATCAAAGAATCACCGCTCATTGAACCTACTAACCCTCCAAC
>SKRC01000150.1 GCA_007118695.1 Balneolaceae bacterium
CACCGAGTCTTCTTTCGTCCCGGACCTGTCGGGGAAATTACGGGGTACCGTACGCAAACTGTTTCTTCCCGATGCCGGAGCCTGTCCCATCCCGATGCAGCCGTTACAGCCGGCCTGGTGAATCCGTGCGCCGGCCTGAACCAGGCTGAGCATCACCCCGCCTTTGACCATATTTTCAATGATCTGCCGGGAGGTCGGATTGATATCAAAACTGAGACTTTCAACCACCCGACGGCCTTTCACCATCTCTCCGGAAATCCAGAAATCGCGATAGCCCGGATTGGCCGATGAACCGATATACGCCTGGTAAATATCATCGCCCTCAACTTCCGATACCGGAACTACATTACCCGGGCTGCTCGGCAGGGCAATCAGGGGGACCAGTTCATCGAGTACAATTTCTTCATGAGCGTCGTATTCAGCTCCTTCGTCTGCTTTTAGCTCAGTCCAATCATCGCCTCTTCCCTGCAGAGTCATAAATCGTTTCACTTCCTCATCTGCCGGGAAAACCGTTGTTGTGGCTCCCATTTCGGTTCCCATATTGGCAATCACATGCCTGTCCATCGTATCAAGCTGATCAAGGGCCGGTCCATAGAATTCCAAAATATATCCAACACATCCCTTTACGTCATAGCGGCGGAGCATCTCCAAAACCACATCTTTGGCGCTGACCCAATCCGGCATGCGCCCGGTGAGTTTAACACCCATAACTTTCGGCATTTTCAGATACATCGGCTCGCCGGCAATGGCAAAGGCAACGTCAAGGCCTCCTGCCCCAAGAGCCAGCATCCCCATGCAGCCTGTAGCCGGTGTATGACTGTCGGATCCCGCCAGGGTTTTACCCGGTTTGGCAAATCGTTCCGTATGCACCGGATGGCTTACACCATTGCCGGGCCTGCTATACCAGATCCCGAACCGTTCTGCTGCTGATTTCAGAAACAGATGATCATCAGCGTTTTTATAATCGGTTTGAAGAAGATTGTGATCGACATACTGACACGAGAGTTCGGTTTTTGCCTTGTCCAGATCCATCGCTTCCAACTCAAGCATTACCAGGGTTCCGGTCGCATCCTGGGTAAGGGTCTGATCGATCCGGATTCCTATCTCCTCCCCGGGCGTCATTTTGCCTTTAACCAGATGGGATTTGATCAGTTTTTGGGCAACGTTCATCGGATTATTCATAACAATTCGTCTTTTTTTGAATAATTACCTGCTAATTAAAAGCTTACGGGAAAAAAATCGTTCAAAAAATGGATAAAAATTTGTTTATTGGGGGGTATCATCTTAAATGCATGGCAAACCCGATGCAGGAAGAGTCAGAGTATGCGATTCGTACCCATTTATGTTGGCGACATATAAGTGACCGGTTCATACGAATACACCTAAATATACCCCTTTGCAGATGACCTATACTGAATTAATAGACCAGTTATCTGAAGAGCTTAATCTATCCAAAACCGAAACCAAATACCTGGTGGATGAACTGGTTTCTGAGCTGACAGAACAGTTGGGGCAAGGATATAGCTTTACCATTCCCGATCTTGGCACTTTTAAAACAAAAATTAAGGATGTACAAAAAGTTTACAATCCGCATCATGAGAAGTTTATGCTGATTCCTCCGAAACGGGTTGTGGAATTTCATCCCGGAAAAAACCTGAAGGAAAATTTAAAGCATATCAACCCTCAATAATAATGACTGAAAAAACTTCTTTCAGTGATTTGATCGGTAAAATATCAGTCCGGGTGGAGAAGAGTGATGATTTTACCCAGGATTTCATACGGGAGCTGGTTGGCATCATAGAAACAGGGCTTCGCTCAAGCGGATCGGTTTCCATTTCGGGATTTGGAAAGTTTGAATTGCGCTGGATGGATGAACGCAATGGCACCCATCCGCAAACGGGAGATGACATTACCATACCTGCTCAAAACAAGGTGGAGTTCAAACCATACAAATCACTCAGAGAATACGTAAACCGGCCATATGCCCGTATGAAGCCCCAGATTCTGGAAGATACTCCAGAGGGAGAAACAGAGCCGGGGACAAGGCCGGCGGCAATACCGCCATTACCTGTTTATGAAGGGGAAGAGCCGGACGATGAGGAACGTGACGATCCGGTTGAAGACGATCCCGGGGATGATCCATTTCAGCTGGAAGACCCTGTATACACTGATGAAGCAGAAATACCCGGAAAGAAAGAAAAAGATGAAGCTAAAGATACACCACCTTTTCCTTTTTTTATTGAAGAGCAGGATGAAGAAGATGAAGCCGAAACGTTGGAGGACCTGTTGATTGAACGGCCATCACCGGTGAAATCCGATGTAGACGAGCTTGTTTTGGACTTTGATGAATCGAGGCTGGCAGAACAGGTTCAGAAAGAGGGATCGTACAAATGGTCCTATATTGCCGCTGCAATAGTTGGATTATTAATTGTATTGGCCGTTTATTACTTTTTGTCGGATCAGCGCGATTCTGAAATAAATCTTCCGGAAGTACCTGAAAGGGAGATGGAGCCCGAACGCCTTATTGAAGAAAATGACCTGAATGGTATTGAAGAGACAGAATTAATCGCTATTATTATAGAAGATGGTCAAAATTTATGGAATCTGGCTTTAAATTATTTTGGTGATCCATACCTCTGGCCGTGGATTTATTATCTTAACAGCGACAAGGTAGAAAATCCGAACCTGGTTTATACCGGAACTGACCTTACAATACCGATACCATCAGATGTTGAAAATCTGCTGGAGTTTGAACTTGAGCAAATAGCTTTTGGATATGTAAGCGTCTATCAATGGTATAGAGAACATAATCACGAAGAAGCCCGCTATTACCTTTGGGCTGCCGGTATTTATAATTCCTCCGTGTTCTACCGGGTGGAAGACCGGGTTGATCCTGAGGATTTAAGATTCGCACGAAACCGATAAAACCTGTTTATTACCACTTTTCAGAATAGAAAACATTTAACGGAGTCAACTATGATACGCCATATTGTAATGTGGAAGTTGAAAGATGAAGCAGAAGGTGCATCCAGGGAAAAAAATGCCGAAAAACTGAAGTTGATTCTTGAAGGATTGAAAACCAGTATTGATGAGATCAAAAATGTTGAGGTCGGGATACAGATCAACGGCGATAGTGAAGAGGCTCTGGACGTCGTACTTATTTGTGACTTTGAAAACGAGCTTGATTTCAAAATGTACACCCGCAATCCTTCCCACAAGAAAGCGGTTAAATTTATAGATGCCGTCGTTGAAAAGCGTATCTTTGTAGATTATTACGTGGATGTTTGAGATCTGTTGGCAGTGGCAGTGGACACGAAACAGCTATCAAGTTGAGTGATTGTCCCGTCTTCTCCCCCTGGAAGAGGCCTGGATGAGGAGGGTGGCAGTAATCAGATACTTCTTAAATCAAAAATCGTTAATCAAGCTTATGATTGACTGATGTCGCAGGAAAATAATAATGAAAATCAGCCGGTGTATCTTCCAATAGATGGAGTACTCGATCTTCATCATTTCAAACCCTCCGATGTGGGTACACTGGTGGACGAGTATATTCGGGCATGCTTGGAAAAAGAGATCTATCATATCAAAATCATCCACGGCAAGGGTACCGGCGCACTAAGAAAATCGGTACATCACCTTCTGGAGAGAAATAAACATGTGGAGAGTTATCAACTCGCCGGCGGAAGAAGCGGCTGGGGAGCTACCGTTGTGGAACTGAAAAATTTATAAGTTTGTGAAATTTTAATTGGAACAATGATTCGTCCGACTTGTTAAAAAGAGAGCGGGCTGTGCCCGCTCTCTTTTCAAAAGGTTATGTGATTCGTACCATTATCTGAACAATTGATCGTAGGTCACTGACAGATAAAAAATGGCTCCGAGGTTAGGGCCTCCGCCACTCAGTGTATGATGCTGGTTCAGAATATTGGTGCCGCCGAGTTTGACAACCGTTTTCAGGTCCGGCAACCGGTAGGATACCTGGGCATCGAGCGTAGAAACTGCATCGACATCGACCTGGGCAAAAGAGGATTCCCAGCGAAAAGCATCTTGCCACCGGAAGGTAATATTAAAGCCTAAATTATCGGTAACGCGGCGATTGCCAAAGTTCACATTGAACTTGTGTTCAGGAGTATTAAAATCATTCAAAAACTCATCGTCCAACCCATCGATCAGGCTATTCCAGTTGTAGTTAAATCCGATCCTGTAGTTATTGGGCAGGCTGTAATCCAAACCGAAAACAGCACCCTGGGCACGAACAGTTTCATCAATATTGGTATAGACCGAGAAGGTATTGGAGGCATCACCGGAAAGCAGAGATCCAATTCCTTCCTGGGTAAAAATGGAAGCAGCCGCTCTTCTGACAATTACCTGTGTAATGAAATCGTCGTAAATATTGTAGTAATATGCCGCATCTACAAGCAACCTGTCGCTGAGCAAACCTTTATATCCGATTTCATAGGCCTGAATCTGTTCCGGTTTTACCGGATTGTGAACTTCATATGCCCTTAAATGTGAAATCGCAGCTGCCGGCTCATTTGGATTTGCAAGGAACTGGTTGGTGAAATTCTGTACGGATTCCATTGTGTAAGAATTATCAGTGATCTGATATCTTTCTGCAAGAAATGGTAAGCCCCCAATCAGGCGTGCATTGATCACATTGAGGTCGATGTATTGCCCCTGTGTGGTCGGGTTCCGGAAACCGGTCTGAAAGGAGCCCCTGATGTTATGACCCTGCCCCAATCCGAGTACAGCAGATATTCGCGGACTGAACTGTCCATCAAAATTTTCATTCTTGTCATAACGAATGGAGCCTGTCAGCCTGAGCCGGTCGATGGCACGGGAAGCCTGAAGATATCCGCCAAATTCATTGATATTCCTGCCGCCTTCGTCATCAAAAATAGTTCCGTTCGAACGGAGCTGAAACTGACGAAACGTTGCTCCTGCCTGCAGGTCTACAAAATCAATCTCATTTTTGAAATCGTACTGGCCTTCATAATGAAAGAAACGGGACTTGTCATCAAACAGGGCGCCATTGGGAACTCTCTGCTGGAGTGTTGCCTCCTTTGCTGCATTAAATTCCGGAGTTCCCGGTTCAAACCTGCCCTCATCCGCATTTTGCCGGGCAGCCATGTGTATCTGCGACATTACATCAGGGTCGTTCAACATCGCATTTACAACCTGTTCATTGTAGTCCGAAGAACCGGTTGCTTGTACTACCTGCTGAAGAAAAGCCCCGGCAAAAGTTCCGCCATAAGTGCCAAACCATTGATTGTTTGGCCGGTATGCATCATTAATCGCAAACCCGACAAAATCGGCGATATAGGAATCCCCGGAATTTTCCAGGGTGCCGTAGCCCCTCAGCATATAGTTGTCGCCTCTCAATTCCAATTTATGCTGGGCAATGTGGAAGTTCTTCAGGCTATAACGCTGGGCTCCTGTATAGATCGAAGTGCCGGACCCGTAATTAAAAGAGTAGCTCAATTCAGCATTATCCGTCAGCCGGTAGTGCAGGGAGGTGTTGACTTTTAAATTTTCAGCCCCGTAATCCACCAGGTATTTTTCCCTGTACCCGGTTCTGTTGACGGGTTGTGATGGTATAGCCATGGCATAATTTTGAGCCTGTTCCTGCGACAAACCGGTCTGAGCGGCGAATAACTGAATAAAATCGGAACTGAAACCAAGTAACCCGATATTAAAAGAGCCGTCATCGCCGAATTTATGGATGGCATCTTCGGCTGGATTTACCGACAGATTTCCCTGAAGGCCCGGGTTCTTGTCGGTATAGTTTATCCCGTGCCAGTCTTCTGCCCGTGAATAGGAGAAATTGACTTTATAGGCAAAACGGTCGGTCGGTGCATCGGCCCAGCGAATAGACGTATCGAACATCGATTTCGGGTTTTCCGGCTCTCCGAGCGTCTGATTGCCTCCGAAATGATTCAGGCCTGATTTTGCCATCACACTTAACCCCTGGTATTGAAACGGGCTTTTGCTGTTGATCAGCAGAATACCGTTGAATGCATTCGGCCCGTAAAGAGCCGATGAGGCTCCGGGCAGAAATTCCACACTTTCAATATCAAGTTCCGATGGCCCGTTCAGGTTTCCGATCGGAAAGTTCAGGGCCGGCGCCTGCGTATCCATCCCGTCAATCAGTTGCACCATCCGGGTATTGCCGGTTGAATTGAAGCCCCTGGAATTGATAATCTGAAAATTGATACTGCTGGTTGTTATATCAACACCTTTCAGATTCGCCAACGCCTTGTAGTAAGTATCCGATGCAGTCTGATTGATCGCAATAATATCCATTTTTTCGATGGTAACAGGTGCCTCGAGTATGCTTTGCTCCACCCTGGAGGCCGAAACAACCACATCACCGCCCAGAATAGCCTGCTCCTGCAGTTCCAATACCAGATCGCTGACTTCCGTCTCCGTAATTTCCACTTCCTTGGTTTGGTAACCGACCAGGGTAACCACAAGTGTTACAGGGGGAGTACCACTGAAACTCAATTGGAACGTACCATCCCCCCTGGTAGCCACGCCAATCACCCTACCCTGAACAGTTATATTAACCCCGGGCAAGGGTGAACCGGTTTGTGCATCAACAACTGTCCCCGATACTACAATGCGATCCTCATCACTATCCGAGTAAGCATCAGTCGTTTCAGAAAACCCTGTCAGTGCAAATAGTAGTACAATAGCATATGTATGTAGCAAAACACATCGTAATGTAGTTTCCATCTGTATATTATTTAATGATTGATGTTTGGGCAAGCTTCCCTGGATATGTGGCAACCATCCCTGAATTAAACACCTGTAATTTTATAAGTGCATAGGGTTACCAATAGTTGATTTTTTAACCATTCATACAAATATGTGATTTTACTATCTAATTAACAATTCATTTTTTTGGCTATGCAACTTTTCTTGTCCATTACGTTAAACATACAATACACATACGATTTATCAGGTATACGAACTCTTTAAATTCTTTACTATCAAACAAATACAGCAACTTATGAAAACGACCCTGGCTATTCTATTCCTGCTTATTTTTACTGCAACTGATGGATTGGCTCAATCCACCATTACCGTTGATGCCACCGGAGAGGTGCATGTGCCGGCTGATATTGTGAATTTCCAGATTAATATCCGCGTCACGGGCCGAACACCGGCCGAAGTTTTTGAAAAGCATAAAGAACAGGAGGATTTCCTGGCCGGTCTGATTCGCGATCATGGCCTGGATGGCGACAAACTCAATTTTCAGCCAATGAATATCAGCAGCCGCCAGTCCAGGGATTCCAGGGATTATATGAGCAATCAACAAGTTCATTTACAACTTGATGACTTTGACCTTTACGAAGAGATCCAGGTGTTGCTGATTGAAAACGGATTTGAAAATTTTTCCGGACGTTTCAGCTCGACCAGGATTGAATCTGGAGAAAATGAAGCGCTTGACCTGGCCATTGCCAATGCCAAAAGCAAGGCAGAGAGGATTGCGGGGAACATCGGCAAGTCACTCGGTGAGGTGGAGTCCATAAATCACACGGCAGCCAGAATTGTAAGAGGATATGACGCGCAATTCGCTGCAATGAGGCTCGAATCAGACAGTATGATGCAATTTGATCAGACAGTTCCTGTTTCCAGCAACGTGAGAATTGTATTTAAAATCGGGGATTGACAGCGGGTACAGGTTGTTGAGAAAACCGGCCATGTGTTCAATTGATTAGAAATTTTGGCCTGATTTAAGGGCATCATTGATCGTTAGTCGCCAGCGAAACCAAGGAGTTTTTTATTACCGGGTACCGATTTCAAAAAAGAAGAGGATGCCCCTTTTTTTTCAGATTTCTCAAAACTGAACTTAAAAATCGTTCCTATGTCCGAACTTTCAAATTTGTATTCAGCAGCAATTTGTTTGGATATGGTTTCGATGAGCTTCATTCCAAGTGAAGTTGATTCTGAGCAATTAAAATTTTTGGGCAATCCAATTCCATTATCTTCGATCACTAATTGTATCTGTCCATTCGACTCTGGCCGATTACTTCCTCACGCGCATAGCCGGTCATTTCGAGGTAGGCATCGTTGGCAAATACAATTCGAGGGCCGTCAGGCTCATTGATTTTATCAGCTTCTGTTACAAGTATGGCGTCTGTTGCATAGTCGGCTAAAGCCTTGTATAAATAGGGATTCATATACTAAATGGGTATAATTTCCGATGCTTTATAAGAGACAAGTTACGCTTTTATCTTATTTTATTAATATGACGTTATGACGTTAGCCCTCTCACATAGGGCAAATAGTAACACTTATGGTGTAAATCGTGAAAACTTTTCGATTTCTCATTTCCCCCAGTTCCGCTTCGCCAAATCAATCTTTATTCATCATTCACTATTCAATATTCCTTCGTCTGTTCGCTATTCACCTTTTCATTCGAAATTCGCCTGTTCAATATTTGATATTCATTCGTTATTCAATCGCATCGATATTCACGGAGATCCGGACACTCCCCATGCCTTTGGGTTTGATCCGGTCATAGCGATCAAAGATCCGGTCGATCAGGTGTTCAATCGCTTTTGCTTTCTCGTCCGGCTTGATTTTCAGCTGGGCCTCCCATTGAAAAAGGCCGTGCATCTTTTCGATAATGCCGGGTGAGGGGCCCAAAACTACCTCCGGCGAAGTCACAGCCTTCATGGCCCGGCAGAATGTCTCCGCCACCTTTTCTGTCCCGGAGGCGGATCTGCCTTTAAATTGAAACAGGATCATTCTGGAAAACGGCGGGTAGATCAGGCTTTTCCTCTCGGCAAGTTCCTCTTTGGCAAAACTCCGGTAATCATGGGTTTGTGCATACCGGATAGAGCGGTGCTCCGGCTTCCAGGTCTGCACATACACATAACCGGCTTTGGTCCCGCGGCCGGCGCGTCCGGCCACCTGGCTCAACAGCTGGAACATCCGCTCCCCCGACCGGAAAGATGGAAATGCCAGCTCCGTTTCGGCATTGAGCACACCCACCACAGTTACATTCGGAAAATCGAGACCTTTCGATACCAGTTGCGTGCCGATCAAAATATCGGCCCCGCCCGCCAGAAACTTCTCATAGATTTGCTGATGTGCGTATTTACCGGACGTTGTATCCTTATCCATACGAAGCAGACGTGCTTCAGGAAACAGCTCCCGGATCTCATCTTCCACCTGCTGAGTACCGCTGCCCCTGGCATTGAGATTGCCTGAGCCGCACTCTTCACACTTCGAATCAGCCCTGCGGGCATAACCGCTGTAATGGCACAGTAGCATATTTTTCTTTTTATGATAGGTGAGACTGACCGAACAGTCGGGGCTTTGGGGAATATGGCCGCAATCATCACACTGCAGGTATGATGCGAATCCCCTGCGATTGTACAACAGAATCACCTGTTCCCGGTTAGTCAGGGCTTTCCCGATGGCTTCATACAGTTCCACAGTCAGCGGCCCCCGCATGGCAGAGCTGTATTGTTTCATATCCAGAATCCTGACCTCCGGCATGGTGCCACCGGGCCGGAACGGCAGCTGCAGCATCGTATGCTTTTTCTGAATCACACCCTGCAGGCTGTTCATTGATGGCGTGGCCGAACCCATCACCACTACCGCATTCTCCATAAATGCCCGCATGATCGCCACATCCCGGGCATGATACCGTGGGGACGGATCAAATTGCTTGTACGAGCTGTCGTGCTCCTCATCAACGACGATAATGCCGAGGTTTTTTACCGGGGCAAATACCGCCGACCGCGGGCCGATCACGACCTGTTTGTCACCCGACTGCAGGCCTTTCCACGCTTCATACCGTTCCCGGTCATTCAGCCGGCTGTGAATGACAGCTATTTTTTCACCAAATATCTGGTAAAACCGGCGAACCGTTTGCGGTGTTAACGCGATTTCGGGCACCAGGATCATCCCGCCCCTTCCGCCGGCAAGAGCCTCTTTCAAAGCGTGAATGTACACCTCCGTTTTCCCCGACCCGGTTACCCCATAGAGCAGAAAGCTTTGAAATATTTTCTCTCTGAGGGCAGGGAGAATTTCTTCAAATACCCCTTGCTGGTCGTCTGACAAAGCATTGATCTGATCCGGGTTGTAGTGATCATTCGAAATGGAATCCCCTGAAATCTTCAATTCCTTCGAAATGATGAGGCCCTCTTTTTCGATCCGTCTGAGCGTGTAGTCACTTAGAACCTGATTGTCCAGTAGCTCCTGGTGGGGTGCCGGCAGCTCAAATCCCTTCAGCGTTTCAAGGGCCACGATCCATTTGGGCTTTTTATTCTGATCAAACTGCTCAATCACAGAATCCGCGTCTGCATCCGGGCTCCAATCCCAATGTTTTGCCGTTTTAAACCCGACTTTCTGCTTCGGCTCCTGCCAGACTTCCACAATGCCTTTTTTGATCAATCCTTTCAGGAGTTTTGCCTCCGGGCCGTCTCTCCATCTTTTTTGGGCTTCATTCAGCGTCAGATCACCGGCTTCGATATCCTGCAACATCCCCAGCTCTTTCGATTTCAATGTTCCTTTCACCGGTTGGCGCACTTTCAGTATTTTTTCTGATACAAAGTTCAACCCAACCGGTAATGCCGCCTGAATGGCCTCTCCCCACGAACAGTAATAGAACCGGTGAATCCATCCGGTAAGGTCCAACATGATATCGTTCATCACCGGTTCAGAATCGAGCACGCGGAGTACCGGCTTGGTCTTGAATTCCGGTACCCGGCTGTGAACACGTGCAACCATGCCGATCGACGTTTCACTCCTCAAAGGCACCCAAACCCTCATTCCCGGCTTCACATTCATATCATCCGGGATTGCATATGTAAATACCCGTCGAACGGCAGTCGGAAAAGCTATATCGGCATATTGTTTTGTCATGGCGGGAAAGCTATTGAATTCATTCATCAAGCGTAAGGGTTGATTTGCTGATGACAATAGCTTTATCTGTTTGACCTTTGATTTTACAGGATGGCCTTCTAAGCCCGCATTTTCCCGACCGCTCGGGAGGAAAAAGATGTATCCCGACCGCCGTCGGGGTACAAAAAATGATCCCCTAACGCCTTCGGGAGTGAAAAGATGAGCGCCCGGAGCTCACAACTATTTTGTTGAAAATGGTATTACCTATTATAAAGCAATAAGTTGGATCAATATTTGAAGCGTCAAAAAAATAACTGGATGTTTTCGGGCGAACTATTCCCTTCAGCTGTACGGGCCGTTTCCGCTGTTATTTTAGCTTCGCCTTGATGAGGGAAAAAATTCTTGATGCAAAATGCGGGTTCGCATCTGTATACGAAATTTAGTTTTGGTGAGAGTAGAAATTTACATTCCCATTTTGTTTATTGAGCTGATTAAAATTCCATACAAGACGCCAGATCCTTACTTTATTTTGATTTATTTGGTGCATCACCTAAAAAACTCTGCAAACCATCGAAAACGCATTCAATCAGGAAGAAAAAGACTCAGCAATTCTGATCATAGACTGTAAGGACCGGAAAGGCCTGGTAGCTGCGATCACCAAATTTCTGGCCGATAACAACGGGAATATCCTGGAAATTGATCAGCATGTTGACAAGCACCGGCAGCATTTTTTCATGCGGGCGGAACTGGACCTGAATGGATTTCAAATTCCGCCGGATCAGCTTGATGTCAAATTTTCTAAGGAAATAGCAGAACCGTTAAAATTAAATTACCAATTGCATTTCAGCCGTAACAAACCCAGGATGGCTGTATTTGTATCCAAATTTCCTCACTGTTTCCACGATATACTGGCAAGGCATGATAGCGGTGAATGGAATGTGGATATTCCGCTCATTATCAGCAACCATGAGGATATGCGGGAACTGGCCGGGAAATACGGGATTGATTATCACCATTTTGAAATGACGGGAGACAACAAGCGGCAGGCGGAGCGAAAACAACTGGCATTGCTGCATGAATATGAGATCGACTTTATCATTCTTGCACGGTACATGCAGATCCTGTCAAAAGAGTTTGTTGTTCAATATCCGGCACGCATCATCAACATTCATCATTCTTTTCTACCCGCTTTTCCGGGAGCCAGGCCATACCATTCGGCCTACAAACGCGGTGTTAAAATAATCGGTGCAACCAGCCACTATGTGACCACCGACCTCGATCAGGGCCCCATCATTGAGCAGGATGTGATCCATGTGGACCATAAAAACTCCATTGAAGATATGATCCGGAAAGGCCGGGATCTGGAAAAAATCGTGTTGGCACGGGCCATCTGGCATCACCTGCAGCGAAAAACCCTGGTCTTTGAAAATCGCACGATTGTTTTTCAGTAGTTAGTAGTATTGAGTATTGAGTATGGGGTATGGTGGTTGACTACTTTGTCAGATGTCCGATTATTCCCCTTCGGTTCTCCTGTTCTATTTCCATTGTTCGTCTGTTCCATTGTTCGTCTGTTCCATTGTTCGTCTGTTCCATTGTTCGCCTGTTCTATTGTTCGCCTGTTCTATTGTTCGCCTGTTCTATTGTTCGCCTGTTCTATTGTTCGCCTGTTCCATTGTTCGACTGTTCGATATTCCGCTGTCCAATCTTCAACTCAATGTTATCTTCGAGAACATTCAGGGGTACACCACCGCTGAGAAGGACGGTATCGTGAAATTTGCGCAGATCGAACGCATCACCGAGTTCATCTTCTGCCCGCTCACGCAACTGCATGATTTTAATCTCCCCCATCTTATATCCGAGCGCCTGGCCGGGCCAAAAAATATAGCGGTCCACTTCTGTTCGAATATTGTGGAGCGACAATGATGAGTTTTCCGACATGTAATCGATCGCCTCCTCACGGGTCCAGCCAAAAGCATGCATGCCGGTATCCACCACAAGCCTCAGGGCCCGCCACATCTCGTAGCTCAGCCGTCCGAAGTTACTGTAAGGATCTTCATAAAAACCGGCTTTCAGCCCAAGCCTTTCAGCATACAAAGCCCAGCCCTCCCCGAAAGCGGTGAATGATGCCGTCTGCCGAAACTCAGGCAAATCGTCAAGTTCCTGCTGCAGGGCAATCTGCAGATGATGTCCCGGCACAGCTTCGTGCAGTGACAGGGCTTCCACTTCATAAAGAGGACGGCTTGCCAGATCATAGGTGTTAACCGCGTAAAAACCTGCCCTGGTACCATCTGCTGCCCCCCGGCTGTAGTAGGCCGTGGCCGTTCGCGGTGCCAGGTAATCGGGAATCTTTCGAATGCCGTATGGAAGACGCGGCAGCGTTTTAAAAAGTTTAGGCAGCTGACCATCCATTTTTTTCAGTACGTATGCCGTGTAGTGCATGAGTTCTTCGGGGGTTTCGGCATAGAATTGCGGGTCCGTTCGCAGAAAGTCCACAAACGCATCAAAATCATCCCCGAAGCCGGTTTCTTCTACAATTTCCATCATCTCTTCCCTGATCCTCTCCACCTCCCCGAGGCCAATTTGATGAACTTCTTCCGGTGATATATCCAGGGTGGTGTGCAGCCTGACCAGGTATTCATAATACTCTTCACCGCCTGCCAGTTCCGTGATCCCAATCGTTTCGGATGCACCGGGAATATACACTTCGGTCAGGAAAGTGCTGAGCCTTCGAAACTCCGGTATCACATCCGTTTCCAGAATCCCGATAGCCTGATCTTTCAGCCTCTGCCTGTCTTGCTCATCAATACCGGAAGGAAACTCTTTAAATGGCTCAAAAAGCAGGCTTTCGGTTACATCGTCCACTATATGTGCCTCGATCGAGGCTGTATAGTTGTCAAACACCGCTTGCGGACGCACCCATCTCATCTCCAATCCTTGTTCAAGACGTTCCAGATACCCTTCATTGTAATCCGGGAATCCTGCCAGCCGCTGAAGATAATTTTCGTAATCTTCAACATGGTCCAGAGGCACCCTGTTTGCAAGATCGGCAAAGGTGGCGTGATAATCCCACCAGCCGTTCAGTGGAAGCAGATGATCATTGTGCCGGTAGGCCTCAATGGCATTGGTCAACTGCAACTCAAAAATATCATAACTGATCTGATCGTCCCGGCTTAGTCGCTCCCGGGGGATTTCGGTAAGTTGTTCCAGAAACTGTTTCGTCTGAAGATGCTGCTTTTCGAGCGCTTCAAGACCTGAATCCGGCAGTCGATCATTAAACCGGTGATCCCCCTGGTTGGTGGCAAACAGGGGATTGCTCTGCAAAGTGTACGCCCAATGCTCATCGAAGAGTTCGTGAAGTTCAGTGGCGGGATCAGGCTGACAGGAGGTTACTATCAGTGGCAGTAGCAGTGGCAGAAGTAACAGTTGCAGTAGTGGCAGTTGCAGGGGGCCGGAGGCAAAGGTAGTTTGAAGGGGGCGGAGACGGGGGCGGTTGTGGTGGCAGTTGCAGTTTACAATGGACAGGGGCAGTTTGTGTTGCCGGATAAATGATTTTTTGGTGGCAGATACCCTTTGTGTTGAAACTTTATCATTATTCATGAGTGACCTGGTTTCGAATTTAAGGGTTCATGGATTCAACCTGGTTGCAATGGGCGGATACTTTCGATGTCAATAAATAGCCACGGTTATATGGGCCACCAACGATTTTAGCTCCATAAAATATAAAGTTTCAGGAAGTTGTGATAATGGCCATTCAAAAACTCTATTTTTGGCAGTATTGTCCGAACTTTTCTGAAAGTGACGTAAAAATGGTTCTCTGTTGCAAATTAAGCCACTTTTTTTCTCTTTTTCTGAAAACAAAAAAGATCTTCATTTTTTGATAAAAAATTGTTTTCAAAGTACATAAGAGGTATTTATTCATTCACAACTGGCAAATGTTCGGACAGTACTGATTTTATGGAGCCTGTGCATCTTTTGGGAACCTGTACATCGCTTGCCATCTGTAAAAATCCAAAGATCCGGGTTTTCAGAAGATAAAATTTTTGCGGGCTGATAAATATCAGCAAGGACAGAATTTAATCCTAAATATCCTGGCTGAATGGTATTTTATAATGTGGAAGATACCCACACCCGGAACAGAATTCCTGAAACCGGGTAACAAAATTATACCCGGTTTACTGACGGCAATGAACCCCTTTAACAACTAACTGTTTCTATTCCTTATGCAGATTTCAGGAAAATATACCCATTCCGGCCTGCTGCTGCTGCGTGTCGGGTTGGGTATTCTCTATATCTTTCACGGCTTCCCCAAACTCCTTGGCGGGCCTGATGTGTGGGAAGAGTACGGGGAGGCCATACAATTTCTTGGCATTTCGGCGTATCCCATTTTTTTCGGGTTCCTGACGGCTATTGCCGAAGTGTTTGGCGGAGTTTTTCTGATTTTGGGTTTATTCATGAAACCGATCCTGATTCTGCTCATCATCACCATGGTTGTTGCGACGTTCCACCTGATCGGGGAAGGCAACCCCTATGCTATCTATTCCCATCCCCTGAAAATGGTTATTGTCTTCATGGCCCTCCTGTGCATCGGCCCGGGCAAGTATAGCATGGATGATAAAATGAACCGGAATTTAAACAGGAATTTAATGCGATAATGGCTGCCGGTGGCATGGCTATCCCTGCACCTTCTGTTTTCATCCATAACAATTTGATGACTCATCCTTGTTTGTGTATGTTCCAAATACCAAAGATGGAATGATATGGGCTGGGATATTTTTGTTGAAATGAGTTGCTTGGCCTGCCGGAACCGGATCAATTTAAATGGAATATGAATTCAATTTAAAGCCGAAGGCTGCCTTCATGAATGCTGATTTTAACGTTTTCTTCAGCATATTTGCCTTTCTTGTGGCCTTCTTTCCATATTCCGCCGGTTGCGCCATCGCCTCATCCGATCACAGAAGATCCGGTAAGTTCAATGCAGGGTACAATGGGGCTGCAAATGTTTACTAAATTCAAGGCTCAATTATGTTAGAAGAGTTCACTAAAAAATGGAAAGTGAATCCGGTTGTTTTCTTTTCATCTATCGGGGTTATACTGGTTTTTATCATTTTCGGTGTTTTTTTCCAGGAACGGGCCGGCGAAGTATTTGATTTCATACAAGCGTCCATTGTCGATTATTTCGGCTGGTTCTATGTCTTATCGGTAGCCTTTTTTCTGGTTTTTATCGTCATCATCTATTTCAGTCCTTTCAGCAAAGTAAAGCTGGGGCCGGATGACTCGGAACCCGACTACACCAATTTATCCTGGTTTGCCATGTTGTTCAGCGCAGGTATGGGTATCGGGCTGGTTTTTTTCAGCGTCGCAGAACCGATGTACCATTACCTTTCCCCACCCGGAGCCGAAGGTGAAACGACTGAAGCGGCTTCGGAAGCAATGAGGCTTACGTTTTTCCACTGGGGCCTGCATGCCTGGGGAATTTATATTATTGTAGGCATGTCGCTGGCCTACTTTGCCTTTCGCAAAGGCCTGCCACTCACAATCCGATCAGCTTTTTATCCGCTGCTGGGAGAACGGATATATGGGCCCATCGGCAACATCATCGATATCCTGGCCATCTTCGGAACCATGTTTGGCGTGGCAACGTCCCTGGGTATCGGTGTAATGCAGGTCAATGCAGGCCTCGAATACCTGACCGGGATAGGAGAATCGACCGAAATTCAAATTCTGTTGATTGCCCTGATTACCCTTGCAGCCACCATTTCAGTTGTTCTGGGACTTGACAGGGGAATTAAGAGATTAAGCAACATGAACATGAGCATCGCGTTGCTTCTGATTGTCTTTCTCTTTATTGCCGGTCCCTCCATTTTCATCCTGAACTCGCTGACAGAAACCACCGGCCGGTATTTTCAGCAAATTGTTGCCACCACTTTTTGGGTTGATGCCATGGGCGAGGAAGAAGGCTGGCTCGGAACCTGGACACTCTTCTATTGGGGATGGTGGATTGCCTGGTCCCCATTTGTAGGTATGTTTATCGCCCGGGTTTCCAGGGGGCGAACCATCCGGGAATTCATCCGCGGTGTGTTGCTCGTTCCCACTGCCTTTACATTCATCTGGCTGTCGGTATTTGGCAGTACAGGCCTGAATATCGAAATTTTCCAGGGCGGGGGGATCTCCGGACTGGAAGCTGAACAGATGTTGTTTGCTGTACTGGAAGGCTTTCCATTTGCTGCAGTCACATCTTTACTGGCCACAGTTTTAATCATTACATTTTTTATTACATCCTCCGACTCCGGTTCCCTGGTCATTGATATGCTTGCCTCGGGTGGCAATACCAATCCGCCCAAACAGCAGCGGATTTTCTGGGCGGTTTCCGAAGGTGCTGTGGCAGCGGTTTTACTCTATGCCGGTGGCCTGGCAGCCCTGCAGACGGCGGCCATTACAACCGGGCTGCCATTTGCGGCAGTATTGGTGGTCATGTGTTTCAGTCTTTATAAAGCCTTAAACGAGGAACACAAAAAGAAAGGCGTCAAGGCACGTGAAGAATATCGAGAAATCGTTGCCAATGTGATTGAAAAACAAAAAAAGATAGGCGATAATCAAAAAACAGATTAAGGACAAAGTATGAAAGCATTTAAACACTGGATGGTAGCACTGGATCTGACCAGCATGGATGATTTTCTTGTAGGCTATGTCAATTTTTTGGCCGGGGAACTGGAACCGGAACAAATTACCTTTCTGCATATCCTGGAGAAATCAGCTGTCAGTCCGGATATGGCTGACCTGTTTCCCGACATTGAGGAACCGGAAAAAATTATCGGCATCCTGAAAGATGAAATCGTACAAAAAGTCTCGGAATACTTCACCGCCGGAACGGAATGGTCGACAGCCATATTAAGTGGAGAATCGACGGATTCGATTATCCGTGCAATGCAGGAATACGACCCGGATTTGCTGGTTTTAGGCAAGAAAACCGGGTATGAAGGGGAAGGTGTCATTGCCAAAAAAATTGTCAGGTACATTCCCTGTTCCGTGATCTTTATTCCGGAAACATCGAATTATAAACTGGACAATCTTCTGATTCCGATTAATTTCAACAAACACTCGGCACGGGCATTACAGTTTGGAATTGAATTTGCAAATACCTGCGGTGCAACGGTTACTGCCCAGCACGTGTATCAATACCCGCCACAGTTTTTTCCCGGCATTCCGGTGGATGAATTCAGGGATAAAATGAAAGAACCTCTGGAAGAGAATCTGGCCAAATTCAAGAAAGACTACTCCCTGCCGGAGGATATCGATTATATCTTTACGCTCAACAAGAATAAAAAGGTGCCGGACATGATCTACGATCAGTCGGTGAAGGATAATACAGACATGATCCTGGTCGGTGCCCGCAACCGTCCAACACTCGCCAAGGTGCTGATGGACGATCTTGCAGACCGGATGATTCATTACAACTTTGGCATACCCCTGTTCATCTTCAAAGATAAAAGAGAGTACAAAAGCCTGATTGAGTCGTTTTTAACAGGGTGAGCTAGTTGCCCATCGCCTTCAAAATCCACTCATCGGGGTCGATCTCAATGTCGGCCTCATACGGAATGCGCAGCACCATCTTGCCTTCCTTCGGGGTCAATACCTTGCGTTCTCCATCAGCGAATATCTCAACCGGCATCGGGAATGGCAGATCATCAACTGTATTCCATTCAAGGATCAGTGTATCACACGTTCTTGTTTTGGACAAAACGGGCAACTCTGCTCGCCGCAGGTAGATTTCAAAAAGCCAGGAGTAATCTTCCCCTGTCAAATCATTGACCAGGGTAAGGTAATCATCCGTAGTGGCAAAACGGACTTGACTTCCGTCTGTCACGAATTCCAGTTCCTCGGTCGGATAGGCGAATCGCCGCAGGGATTTAAAGAAAAGTTCATCCCCCATGACATAGCGCAAAGTGTGCAGAAATGCCGCTCCCTTAAAATAGATATCACCGCCACGTCCAGATCCGTACACCTCCACAGTCGTCATGAACTCTCTGGGTGCGACCTCCTGACCGGATGTAATCCGCTGCCTTAGTACGTGCATCATCTCATGATAGGCTTCCTCTCCGCCCTGATGCTCAGCATAAAGAGCCTGCATATAAGTGCCAAATCCTTCATGGATCCAGAAGTCGCGCCAGTCCCAGGCTGTTACCATATTCCCCCACCACTCGTGAGCCAGTTCATGCTGGTGCAGATCGTCGAATTCAGCGCTTCTGCCAAAAAGAGTCCCGTCCCGGAAATTTGCCCCATAGGCGATGATTGATTGATGCTCCATACCCAGGTAAGGTGCATGAGCAACCCCGTATTTATCAGCCCGGAACGGATATGGTCCCAGGATCTCTTCAAGAAAACGCATCTGTTCCGGGAACTGAGGGAACAGTTCTTTCCCTTCCTCATAATATTCCGGTAAAACCCAGAATGTGATTTCCATCTTGTCACCCGAAACGCTTTCATAAGTCTCTGAGATTGTTTCATAAGGGGCTGCATTCAGGGTAATATTGTAGTTACTGATCGGGCTCGAACTGAACCAATGCCAGGTTTTCCAGCCGTCGCCGGCATCGGAAGTGCCGCGGAACCGGCCGTTGGATGCAACCTCAAGGTTTTCGGGCAGAGTGAAATTGAGTGATACCGAATCGGGTTTATCCGATGGGTGATCCTTGTTGGGCCACCAAACCCATGCCCCGATTGTCTGGCAAGCCACCCCTATCCAGGGATCGCCCGATGGCGTCTGATCCCAGACAAACCCGCCATCCCACGGCGGATTGGCCGCTACCATCGGTTTTCCGTGATAATTCACAGCTATCCCGAACTGTTCACCCGGCTGACGCGTGTGTGGAAAATAGATCCTCACCCTTTTGCTCTCATCAGACCGGGTAAAGTGCAGCTTGCTATTCTCCTCCTTTAAAAGATCACGGATTGATTCAATTTCAAAGCGGGGATCCAGGTCCAGCACAATCACATCGGTCGGATGAACGATATCAGCATGTACCACAACTTCCCCTGAAATCGTACTGTCAGCCGGATTGATTTTCAGATCCAGGTCGTAATGATAAACGTCGTAGGCAGCTTGCTCATAAATCAACACTCCGCCGGATTCATAAACCAGGGAATCCTGGGCAGTGGCAGATTGTATCAGGATGAACAGTAATATCCAGAAAGCTTTAAAAAAACGATGCATACAGTCAGTCTATTAATTTTCACTTTTAACGTCTCGCCTGGCAAAATAGGTATTTTGAGTGTCAAGCAGTTTCGCCTGGCCCGCGCTGCGAACATCCGCTTTCCCCTTATTGCATTCCACCGTATCTTTGCCCCGATTCAATTTTTTACCCAAAATGGATATATGGCGCAAGCAAAATACAAAACACATCTGGGAATGAACGACATTCTGCCCGGGGAGGTGGAAAAGTGGCAGGCCCTGGAACAATTGATCCGGACAGAGGCAAAAAAGTTTAACCTGGAAGAGATTCGTACGCCAGTCATGGAGCAGACTGAACTGATCGTAAGAGGTGTGGGTCAGCTGACCGATATCGTCTCCAAAGAAATTTTTTCTTTCAGCCGGGGGGATGACAATTATGTATTGCGTCCGGAGTGCACAGCGCCGGTGGCACGGGCTTTTGTCGAGCATCACCTGGAGCAGCGCGGCGGAACCCAGAAGCTGTTTTATATCGGCCCGATGTTCCGGGCAGAGCGTCCTCAGAAAGGCCGGCTGCGCCAGTTTCATCAGTTCGGGGTTGAAATCATGGGGAGCGATGACCCCGTCGCCGACGTGGAATGTATCTCTTTTATGATGCATGTGTACAACAAACTGGGGATCACAAATACCACGCTGAAAATCAATTCCATCGGCGATCCCGAGAGCCGCGACAGCTATAAAAAAGCACTGGTCGACTATTTCAAGCCAAATCGCGACAAACTGAGTGAGTTATCCCGGAAACGCCTGGAAAAAAATCCGTTGCGGATTCTCGATTCCAAGGAAGAGGAGGATCAGCCGTTTATTGAGAAAGCCCCCCTGATCGACGATTACCTGAATGATGCGTCTGCCGAGCATTTTAACAGGGTCAAAACGTATCTGGATGAACTGAAGATTCACTACGAAGTGGACCCCCACCTGGTACGTGGCCTCGACTACTACACACGGACTGCTTTTGAGCTGATCAGCCCTGATTTAGGTTCTCAGGATGCCCTGGCCGGCGGAGGCCGGTATGACCTGCTGGTCGAGGAGGTCGGCGGGCCTCAAACACCTGCCATCGGTTTTGCCGCCGGTATGGAGCGCCTGCTGATTGCTTGTGATGAACTTGGCATTGAGCTGGCCGGGCCGAAGCAGGTGGATGTCTATATCGTCACCCTCGGTGAGGCTGCCCGAACCTGGGCACTTAAAACGCTGCCCAGGCTGCGTACAAAAAATTTATCGGCCACCATGGATTACATGGGCCGTTCCATGAAAGCCCAGATGAAAGATGCCAACCGGGAAAATGCACGGTTTGCCATCATCGTGGGAGACAACGAGCTCAGGGAAGGCCGGTTTACCTTTCGTGATATGGAAGCCAGCGAGGAATCCGCATTAACCCTGGATGAAATTCTGGAAAGGTTTTAACGGAATTTGGTTCAGGTCCGGACCGGACTACCATGTTCAGGACAGTGCTTTTTCAACCAGCCTTCGGGACTTGTCAGACAGATCCAGTTTCAGTGCCTTCTCCCTGCCCTGTTTCGACATCTTGCGCCATGTTTTTTGGAGTATCCGGACCAGTTTTTCATCTGTGTGTTCCCGGGAAAACTCATCAAAATAATGCATCAGAAATACCACGCAGATCACATCCTCGAGCATCTGGGCTTCCGGGTCTTTTTTGAGGCCTTTTTTCATCACCAGGTCCTGCACCCGTTCTATCGTCTTCTCATCATAACTGACATCCCTTAAAATCTCGCCCGCACGTTCAGCGTGGTAACGTTTGAGGTCATTGCGCCATTTAATGTATCCGGGGCGATTCATCGGGTATTCATCGCGTGGAATGACCCACCGCTCCAGGTGCTGACAGCGTGCCGCAAGCCGGAGTTCTTCCGAGGCGTCCGGGGCCATCTTCTGCAGCCACTCGGTCATGCGTTGGGCATAGAGCAACTCTTTTGGGTATTCACCCCCATCAGCTGCGTCTTTATTTGGATCTTTGCTGTTGGCTTCATCAAATGCTTTAATGGCCTGGTCGTAATTTTCGGATTTGCTCATAGAACCGGATTTTAGCTGATGTTATAAAAACCTGAAATTTTAGCTTAATCCGAATATAGAAAATCAAATAGAGAAGAACGAGAAGCCTATATTCGGCCTGTATGTTAGATCACCGCTAAATAATCCGATAAATGTATTCAGAAACGGGAGTTTTTCGTAAGGATAAAATTCAACAACCCGGATCAGCGACGGCGGACTACAGATAACCTCCCCGATGTTACCACCTTTACGCCACCCAAATCTCACAGGCTTCAACTTCTCGAATTCGTTTGTCGTGGGTGGCAAGCGG
>SKRC01000268.1 GCA_007118695.1 Balneolaceae bacterium
TCCGGCTCCTGGGGCGTTCGAACAGGAAATTATAACGCGAATCCCTTGAGTGTCTGGAAGAGCGCCAATGCTCGCTGTTCAGCCTGGTTTCTACATACTGCGGAGGCCCGAACAGAATGTAAACCATACCCCGGTCGGTCTTCCAGCCTTCCTTGAAGTTGGTAAACTTTTTGTTGGCCTCTTCCACACGCTCGTAAAAAAGTGAAATTACGTTTTTGGCCTCGTTTATACTGCCGATGTTGGAGAGCCAAAACCGATCAACCGCTTCTTTCAATGAATCCGGATCTTCAATGGCCATCAGCTCCTGGTGCTCGTCGCGGCCCATCAGGTAGATGAGCGGTTCGGCCAGTTCCCTGGGGCTTTTCAAATGAGGGAAATTATCCCCTTTTACGCTGAAGTCGCGGGCCTTATACAGCTCCTCCTCTTCACCATCACCGTGACCCTCACCATTACTCCGAACTGTCACTTCAAAACGATAGCTGCCCCTCTCAGGCCGCTTGTGAGGAAACTCGATCATGACACTTTCCGGCTGATCGAGTCTCCTTTCGGTCTGCTCCAACTCCTCTTGGCTGTTGTAGTCAATACCCTTATATGGCAAACTCGATGTACTGTAGTTGGGATGATTGACAGGCCGGGCAGCGGTCGTATCGGCTTCAAACCGGATCAGCCGCGACCGGACCAGAAGCGAATTTTTCGACTCGTTATTGGTCACCTGAATCACAAAACGGAGGCTGTCCTTATTCATCGATACATCGTAAGTCGTAACCGGCATATATCCCTTTTCAGCCCGGTCCTCATTCTTTCCCTGAAGCTGAACCGAGGTCAGATTGATCTTATCATCGCCAGGTTCGGGGATAAATGTTTTAACCTCCCGGACCGTCTGCTTGCCGGATGCCTTGTCGGTTACCGTGAAAAAAACGGTGTAGTGGCCCGGCGGAACTTTCATATTCTTTTCATACTGCAACAAATCGGAGCTTGTGTTAAAGCCATCATGGCCGCTGCCGACCGTCCTGGTAGTCGTATACGAATCCGAATAGCTATCGCCACCGCTGGCCACAATTGTGATCACGATTTCCATGGCAGACATGCGCACTTCCGGATGTCCTTCCTCCAGCTCGTATTCAGAATAATTGTATTCCGACGCTCTCTCTATATCGGCGTGCCGGGTGCTTGAACACGCAACAGTTAAACAAACCACTGCAAGAACGAGCAGTGGCTGTATTTTCTGATGGAAATGAGAGCGCATCATAAGGCTCCATTAAAGCTGGGAATGAATATATCGGTTATGTGTATGATGGGGCATAGGTATTAAATATTACATCCTGCCTGAAAGTTCCCAAACGAAAACAAATCCTTCTCACCCCTTCTGCAGCAGTCCCTGATTTCTTTTTTCTCTGTATTACTGATATTTGAAGAATTACAGTATCATTCAGGTATGTTGTAACCGGCACCCAATCCAGAAATGACTCCAATCCAGTAATAATGAAATTCATTCTATCTTTTACCCTGACAGTGGCCACACTCCTCATCATAGCCTGTACAAACACCGGGCAGGAACCGGCTGCCGGTGTTGACAGTCTGCACGAGCTCCCTTTTTCCGACCGGGACAGAATAACGCCCTATACTGAAAACCCCCGTTACTGGCAATATAGGGGTGAACCGGTATTGCTGCTGGGAGCGACAGACCAGGACAATCTCTTCAATCACCCCGATATCTGGCCGTTCGGGCTGGAATCCCATCTCGACCTGATGGTGAAAAACGGCGGGAATTACGTACGCAATACCATGTCGAGCAGGGATCACGGGAATCCCTGGCCATTCGGCAGGAACGACGACGGGCTTTATGATCTTGACACCTGGAATAATGAATTCTGGGATCGGTTTGAAGATTTTTTACGGCTGACCTTCGAGCGCGACATCATTGTTCAGATCGAAATTTGGGACCGTTTTGATTATGCGCGAGACCCGTGGCAGCTCAATCCTTACAACCCCAAAAACAATGTCAATTACACTGCGGGGGAAAGCGGACTTCCCGAGGTGATTGATTCCCATCCCGGCCAGCGGGAAAATCCGTTTTTCCGGACGCCTCCGGACTTTGAGGACAATCCTGTAGTACTCGACTACCAACGCGCCCATACCGATAAAATGCTATCCATTTCCCTTGAATATCCACATGTCCTTTATTGCATCAGCAACGAAACCAACGAATCTCCTCTCTGGAGTGATTACTGGGCCCATTTTGTACTGGATCGCGCATCGGAGAAAGATGTTACCGTCCACGTTACCGAGATGTGGGATGCCTGGGACCTCTCTGACCCGGAACATGATGCAACTTTTAATAAACCGGAACTATATACCTTCGTTGATATCTCTCAAAACACACATCAGCAGGGCCAGACCCATTGGGACAATGCCCAGCAGGTTCGTAGTGAACGCCTGGCAGACGGCCGGCGGCCCATGAACAATGTGAAAATCTATGGCGGCACTCACCATGGACACAGTTTTGAAGAAGGAACGCATAAACTCTGGCGGAATATTTTTGGCGGATTTGCCACTTCCCGTTTTCATCGAAGCGGCGGCTCATTAAATCCTTCAGGAATCGGTCTTCTCCCACAGGCCCAGACCCAGTTGCTCAGTCTGCGCATGTTTACCGATCAGATGGATGTGTTTGTCAGTGAACCGGCCAATCATCTGCTTACAAACCGCGAGGTAAACGAAGCATATGCCTTTGTGGAAGAAGGGCATCAGTATGCCGTCTATTTCCCGTCTGGAGGATCGGTTGACCTGGACTTGTCCGCCGCCTCCGGTACTTTGTCGGTTCAATGGCTCGATATCTTGAACAATGAGTGGCAGGAAGCCGAACCGGTCAACGGGGGAGCTGCAATTGAACTTATCACACCCGGAAGCGGCCCATGGGCGGTGTTGATTCATTGATCAAAATGGCACATTGTCCAGTTTCCGGGCGGCCAGGTAACTGCCGGCCAGGAAAAGAAGGATCAGCATCAGGGCGGCCGTAGATGCGTGAACCGGTATTTCCAGCATGGAAAACCCGGGAAGAACTGGGGGGGGCCGTTCAACGACCTGAAAGGCCCACATCAGGGAAATCATCCCGGTAACAACCGGCAGCAGCAGGGCCAGCAGCATCCCGAAGCGGCAGGAGCGGTAAACAACATCTGCAACACCCAGGCTGCCATAGACAGACCATCCGAACAGAAACAGGGAGGCCATCAGTAAGGTGGCAAAGTGAATATACGGGTGCATCAGAACACCAGTAATGCCGAACACCGGGTACATGATGATAAACCAGGTCATCGCTCCGTTCGGCAGAGCCAGCAGGAATGCCGAAATGCTCATCAGCACCCTGCCGCGAAAAGTTGGCTGTTCGTCTGTATTGCTGGAATTTCCCATAATAATGGATTCATTTCGGCCGTGTATCGATCGGCCAGGTTCGCACGTAGAAAAACAACACTTAATTGACTCTTGAAACTCCATTTGTAAATTATAAACTTCCCGTGACATAAATTATCTGTGTAATTCATCGATTATTTAAAGCAAACGATGAATGTTTCGGGTGAATCATCAATTGCTGATTCACGGGGAGTTATAACCTTTGACTAAATTTCTATACATCATACGCGAGAGATCGAATATACATGCTTCAACTAACAGAACTATTAACATTTCTGATTGTAAATGTTGCAACCGGAAGCGTGGAGGCCCCTCAGCATGCCGGATATGATACCGTTTGGCATATCCGGCTTATTATAATCCTGATTATTTTACTGTACATTCCATTACGCAAGTTTGCACTAATTTCATTTGCGTTAAAAGTGCAGGACGATCAGTTTGTCAGGGCATTCAGGGAAGGTAATGCAGTTGTAATGTTTGGCCTGCTGGCGACAGGTCTGGTGCTCTATTTTGCAGACAAGATTGAAGTGCATTTCATTTTGCTGCTGGCCATCATGATTCTGCTCGGCCTGACTGGCGCCTGGCTGATCTGGGCGAGGATGAGTTCCCTGGAGACAAACAAAGAGGGAGACAAGGCCACCACTAGGGCGGAGCTGTTAGACAATCCACCTATTATGTTTGATTACAGCGAACAACAAATGATTAAAGAGAAGCGCTACAGTGAACTGGCGAATCGGTTGAATCGCAAAGCCGAAAAAGGCAAGTGGTTTGTTTCATTCCTGGGATTCCTGATATTTATTTTCGGAGTGCTGGCCGTTGGCTGGTTCTATGTGACAAAGGGATCTGTTCCCTGGACCCTGGGATTATTCATTATCCTTGGGCCTGCACTGATGGTAATGGAATTAAAAACAAGAAGGCAAATGCACGATGCGGCTGAATTACTTTTTAAATTGGAAAATACGAATTGAAAAGTTGTACGCTGGCCGGTAATCATTCTCATTGAATCGGGTTTGAAACCCAAAATGGTCATCGCCCCACTGACAATATTCGGATAACAGAATACATCGGGCATGATCAGTTAGTCAACATTCACGACCGTTCCCTCTATTTTTACCCAGGTAAACCCGGGAGCCATTATAAAAACCGCCGATGATCCGGTAAACAACAAGGCGCCCTGGCCGGCATGGCCATCGGGGTGGAACATCATCACCCCTCCGACTATACCTCCCACAACTGCAGCAGTCTTGGCCAAAAGCGACAGGGCATTGGCGGGGGAATCGGTTACATGGATTTTCAGGTCGACCACTGCATCCCCGTCATGCTCTTCAATCACACGGTTCAGTATGCCGGATATGTCTTTATCCCGGGGAATTTGCAGCGGCCAGGCCCACCCTATCCAGTGATGCCGGCTGCTGAAGGTTGCAATCTCCTGGTATGCTTCGATTGCCACAAAGTGGCCGCTTTCAATCATTACATTGGATAAGGTAACGGGGTATTCAAGATCATCGGCCGTAACATGGGTGACCGTTCCCACATAACATCCCGACTGCACAATGGCTAACGACAGAAAAATTATTGGCAGAGAGATCCTCTGCATCCGATCAGTCATAAAGCCTCTCCTCTCCGTGCTCTTCGAATCCCTGCAACTGCCGGGCTGTCCCATGGATGATAAACATCTCCTTCGAACCGACGTCAATGTTGGTATCGGAAAATAGCAGGGACATGAGTATTTGAGGGGTTGAAAAGCCCGTTCGCATGTGAATCGTAATCTCTGTGTCGGAAACGAACCTGGCCGGATGTGTCCCGAGCTGATCATCCAGTTCCTGTTCGATCGTGCGTTCAAAGGATCCACTGCCTCCGAATCTGAATAAACCACTTTGCCTCTGAATCGTTACCGCCGGCCTCTCATCATGCACATAGATGCCTTCAATCGCTCCAATGGAATCGGCTTGTTGTCCGATGGCTTCCAGCGGATAAGGGCCCAGGTAGATGGCATCCGGCGTGTTGATGGTCAGGGTATGCCACTGGCAGCCGCTCACACCCGTCAACAAAAAGGCAGATGCGATAATCCATTTGTACATGTAACCCCCTGGTTGGATTCCAGATTAGTTCCTGCATCGGGGCAGCGATGCTATTATCTCATATAATAAAGATAACGCGTTGAAGTCCAAAAGCTACGTAGTAATGAAAAAATATTGAGCCTGGCCGGCTTTAAAGCAACGGCCGGCCAATACAATGGTTCTACACACGCATTACGTGCCCGAACACGTCCAACCCGGATATAAAGTCATGTTGAACAATCTGTCAGGAGGTTGCTGCAGGTTGCTTATTTTGGCGAACCAGTGCGACAATCAAACCGATGTTCACAGCCAAACTGATCAGAAAGAGAACCAGCATCAGATTGCCGGTGCGCTCCGGTGCCGTTGCCTGGCTCCAGTCTATCAGCTGCCGGTCGATAGCGGCTATTTGTGAATGGCTCATCACGGCAGAAGCCGTCAGTGCATCACCCCACTCACTTTTAATCGATTCGTTCCAGAAGTCCGAAAACTCTCTGAATCGCTCGGTATTTTCGCCACCGCCCCGCTCGCGGGCCATTTCGGTCTGCTCGCTGACAAAGCTCTGCAGGGCACTGTTATATTCAGCCGCACTGCCAAATGAGGGCAGCTCGAAACCGTGTTGTGCATAGGTATCGGAGATAGCACCCCACAACTGGCCATCAATAGCCGATTGCCAATCCGACATCCGGCTGTTCAGTTCACTATATACCTCACCCGGCTGCTGGGGCTCAAAAGTATTGACAAAACGCTCACCGAACTGTTCCCACCAGTCGTTGAAGAATTCGTGCTGGGCTTTCATATTCAACAGATCGGTTGGATTGAGCCCTGCGGTATCCCGTGCATACGCGAGGTGTTCACCAAGCAGGTTGTGCAGCAGTTCGATAGGCGAATCTTCCAGCCGCTCGAAAATCTCGGTCATCTCCTGTCGCGTTGCGGCATCCACGGATTCAAATCGCTCCAGCAGATCCGTCAGAAATTCCGTTACAAACCTGTCTCTTTCCCGCACAGCTTCGTTCAGGCTTGCGGTACCAGCCTCAGCCGATAAAGCCCTTCCTTCAAGTTCAACGACCCGTTCAAGAATCCAGGAAACATGATGATCATAGCGGTCCATCCGGTCTCGGGTTCGCGTGAGTTCTGAACGCAACCGGTCAATACTCCGGTTCTGCCGTTCTATAGTGCGGATTTTTGCCAGTCTTGGTATAAACTTCTCGCGAAGTTCTTCGACCCTGTCGTTGATCGTTTCAGGGTATATGCCGCTATTGACAACTTCCCTGTGCTGGCGATAGTCACTCAGTAGCTGGTTTACCCGATCCTGGGCCGCCTGTAACTCATCCAGGGTCTCCGCCCGGTCAATCATGCGTACAATTTGCTGGTAGTCCTCATTGAATTGCTCCTGGATTTCAAAATCTGTCTCCTGAGCATCAACCGTAGCTGCCAGGGTTCCCATCAACAGCAGGGTAATAAATAGTGTTATGGTCTTGTTAATCATTGTATACATAGTTAGCCTCCTTAAATTGCACCTTCTTCATTAATTTGGTAAACCTCACCAGTTCCACGGTCAATCACTTCAATGTAATCACCCCGTTGGTTGAACCCCGGCCGTTGCAAACCATCCGCGGTAAGTTCTATATTGTTATCAAATTTGAGCTGTCCTGGCCTGGGTTCGAGCACATAGACATGACGAAACCCCGGGGCAGTTACAAAATAGTAGCCCTTATTATTACGTATCAATCGTACCTGTTCGACAGAATTCATATTTTCTCGTTCCAAAAGTGGAGCGATGCTGAAGACGATTCCGTAGCGCCGATCATGTATATAATTGTCTGCATCCGGAGCCACTACACTTTCTGTCGGATGGGAGTAGTCGACAGAGGGTATGTAAGTGGAACAGGCTGTAATACTCATCAATAGCGCTACACACGTCGCTAATGCTGTAACAGTTGATTTTGGCATGACTATCCTGATTTTGTTAAAGTATAAATATGTGATTTTATGTTTGTGATGTTTAAGTACAGGCTGAAAACACTAAACAAATAAATAAGCTAATGCGTTTAATTTTTTTCCTGAAAAAGTCATTAGACCTTAAGGGTTTACCTGTATTTAATAGATAATACAGCAACTTTGATCAGAATGTTCCATAAAGTTTTGAGAAGTTCTTTCGGGAGCTATCAGACACCCAGTCAGTCCATTGTCAAACCCGTATTCCTTTTTTGGATTTCCGGATTTCGGTCTATATTTAGCGAATGCATCCTGCAGAAAATCCTAAAACGCCCAAAAACCGAAAGGATGAACAACCCTGTACCCGGCCGGCCCGCTTTCGTTCCCGGCTGATTTTTACGGTTGTGATGGGCGTAATCGCCGTTTTTCTGGTCTGGCCGGGGTATCCCCTGTTTTCCTCCGCCACCCCCCTGGTTATCGGCTTCCCGCTATCATTTGCCTGGATCATTCTGTGCACCTTAGCCGGGTTTGCCGCCATGCTTGCCCTCTACCGATCCGACAGAAAACATGAGGAGGACGGGTAATGGAGACCGGCATCATCATCCTGGTTGTGGTTGGCTTTTATCTTCTCATTTCCCTGCTCACCGGAATTATTCCCTCCCTGCGCATAACCAAAAGTGTGGGCGGCTTTGTGGCCGGCGACCGCAGCATGAATGTGTTTATTCTCTATTTTGTGATCGGCGCTTCCATTTTTTCTTCCTTCGCCTTTCTCGGCGGGCCTGGCTGGGCCTATTCGCGCGGAGCGGCGGCATTCTATATTATCGCTTATGGCGTGATCGGCATCGTACCGCTCTACTTTTTTGGCCCGCGTGCGTGGAGGCTCGGTAAAAAATATGGGTATGTCACCCAGGCGGAGCTGCTAGCCGACCGGTTCGACAGCAGGTTCATGTCGGTGATGCTCGCCGTACTTAGTGTGGTGGTCTTCATCCCCTATCTCACTCTGCAGATGGTGGGTGCCGGTTATGTGCTCAATGTGATCAGTGAAGGCATGATTCCCTATTGGGCGGGGGCGGGGGGAACCTACCTGGTGGTGCTGATTTATGTCTATTTCAGCGGTGTGATGGGGGTTGGCTGGTCGAATGCTTTTCAGGGCATGTTTATGATGGTAATGGCGTGGGTGCTTGGCATTTACCTGCCCCATGCCATGTATGGCGGCATCGGCGAGATGTTTACGGCCATGATGGATGCCGGCCACGAGGCGATGCTGCAGGCGCCCGGACTGGCTGCCGACGGGACTCCGTGGGACTGGTGGGGATTCAGTTCTGCCGTGATTGTTTCTGCCGTTGGTTTCTCCGTGTGGCCGCACTTTTTTATGAGAAGCTTTGCCGCCAAAAGCACCCGCTCCCTGCGGCTCAGCGTGGTGTTGTATCCCACTTTTCTGATATTCCTTGTCCCCATTCTGCTGATCGGATTTTCGGCTGTGGTAGCCTTTCCCGGGGTTGAACAGGCTGACAGCATCCTGCCCCACGTGCTGATGCAGCTCGAACTGCCGGCCATTGTGATCGGGCTGTTCTGTGCCGGTGCACTGGCCGCGTCCATGTCATCGGGCGATGCCATTCTTCACTCAGCGGCATCCATCGGCATTCGCGACGGTGTCAACCAGGTACTGAAAACCCCGCTGCGTGATACAACCGAGCGGCTGCTCATTCAGCTCTCCGTACTGCTGATCGGGCTGGTTGCTTATCTCTTTGCGGTGGTCATTGATGTATCGATCGTGGCTCTGCTTCTGGGGTCCTACGGGGGTGTTGCCCAGATATTCCCCATCATTTTTGCCATGTTTTACTGGAGGCGGGCGACCCGGGCGGGCGCTCTTTCCGGCCTGATAGGCGGCATCCTGGTGAATACCTTCTTTCTGGTCTTTGCCGACCTAAAGCCGCTGCCCATGCATGAGGGGATGTACGGGTTGGCCGCCAACATCCTGCTGCTGATCGGGGTCAGCCTGATAACCCAACCCGATGAGCGTGAGCGAATAGAGAAGTTCACCGGTTCCGGGCCGGGCTGAGCGGATTTGAATGCCTTGCGAATGTAAAAATCCATTTTTCAGTGTGCCAGTGTTCAATTCACAGTGGATCAATTGATTCGTGGACAAATTTCGCAGCGTCTGAGTGTCTGAGTGTCTGAGTGTCTGACAGAGTATTATTTATACTAAAGTTCAAAAATAGATGAAATATTATGCAGATCAATGATTTATAACTTTTCTTACAATTATCTTGTGAGCGTAGCGATTCCCGTGAAACGAAATGCGGGATAGGTGTACGAATCCCATGAGAAGAAGTTTTTGGGATTTTACAGCAGGTTACTAAAAGTGATGTGCTTTTTGCTTGAAGTAACTCTCGTCAATATAAAGCGGTTCACCCCACTCCGCCAAATCTTTCTTATGATGTATATATAAAAGTAATTTATGAATAATTAATCTATAACTAAAAATAATTAATATTTATGTAATAATTAGGTGCTTATCTGCTATTCATTGAACTATTCGGTGAAATAAATGAGGCCAGTCCCCTCTTCCGGGATTTATTATGACAGCTTGATAATTTTATTCTATATTCACAGCTATTGAGCGAAGTACGAACGGATGCATTTAAACGTTTCAATATGGCGCTGTTTTAAATCCCGATTATCAATAATCTCACTAATCACAGGAGTTACCTTTTTTCTATATGCTCTGTTTAACCTATTCTGATTTGTTACGATTGGCCCTACCCGTTTTGTTCATGCTGGGCGCATGGACGGCTTGCTCAAGTCCAGAGCCGGTTGCTGAGGCCGACGACCATGATCCGAATGAGCAGGTGGACCGGGCCGGTCTGGAGGCGTTATACTGGTCCCGGCTGCAGGCTTCCCGTACCAATTATACCCAGGCGGATGTCGATTTTATGACCGATATGATAATCCATCATGCACAGGCGCTGATCATGTCGCGGCTGGCCCCGGAGAACGATGCCGGCAGGCCTGTACAAATCCTGGCCGCAAGGATTATCAACGCACAGGATGATGAGATCAGAACAATGCAGCGTTGGCTGCGCGACCGCAGCCAGCCCGTCCCGGAAATTGAGATCGACGGACTGACGATGACCTTCCGCATGACTGGAAGCAAGGAACCAGCGGGGTACCATCACGAACATGCCGACACAGGCCGTCACGATCGCGATGAGGAGAAGAATGGCCATCATGAACACCATCAAATGGATCATGACGAGGTCATGGCCCACCATCACAATATGCCGGGGATGCTCTCGCAGGATCAGCTTGAGGAGCTGGCCTCCCTGCGCGGCCGGGAATTCGACAGAACATTCCTGGAATATATGATTGAACACCACGAAGGGGCGGTGATTATGGTCCGGGAGCTGTTTCAAAAGGATGGGGCCGCTGGAAATGCCGAAACATTCGATTTAGCCTCCGACATCTATGCCGAACAGATAACTGAAATCAACCGGATGAGAACCATGCTCACAAACATGGTGCAATCACCGGACTGAGCTCAGATCAAATCAGATCACTCAAAACTTATCAATCCTTAATCGAAGAACACCGAAAATGAAACATTCATTACGACTGAAACAGAATCATTTTTTGAAACAACTCTCATCAGGCCCGCTGTGGATTGTACTGCTGGTTGTGATTATGGCCGGGGCTTTAAGTTGTGCACCGTCCGGTGCGCTTCAGGACGAACCCCGGGCTCCCATCAAACAGTTATCGGAAGTGGAACGTCCCGATCCGGACCCGCGGGTCGGTTTGGGTGCCGGTGTTTTTGATGCTGAAGAGGCGATCTGGAACCTGAAACTGCTCTCCAATACTCCCCCGCCGGAAGATTTTATTGGCGCACCCGGAACAGACCTGGCATTTAAGGATAACTACGCCATCCAGGGGAACTATAACGGGTTCATCGTCTGGGATATCTCGGATCCGGCCAATCCAAAACTGGTGGTTGACTATCTATGTCCGGCCTCCCAGAGTGATGTATCGGTGTATGGCGACTTGCTGTTTGTATCGGGTGAAGGCCTGGAGGGCCGCCTCGATTGCGGCACGGAAGGGGTTCAGGAGCGCGTGAGTGAAGAGCGGCTGCGGGGAATTCGCATTTTCGACATAAGCGATATTACCCAGCCCGAGTATATTCACAATGTCCAGACTTGCCGGGGATCTCACACCAACTCTCTCCTGGTTGATCCGAATGATAATGAAAACGTCTATATCTATGTATCGGGCTCGGCGCCTGTCCGGCCGGAGGAAGAGCTGCCCAGCTGTGTGGATGCCTTGCCGGAGGACGACCCCGAGTCGGCCCTGTTCCGGATCGAGGTGATACAGGTACCGCTGGATGATCCGGCGTCGGCACGAATCGTGAGTTCCCCACGAATTTTTGATGATCTGACTGCACCCCCGCAAAGCGGACTGGCTCCGGAAGATCAGGCCAAAGTTGAGCAAGCCAGGGAAGAAGGAAAATTTATCATTAAGCACCTGGGCCACCCGATGATATTGCCAGTGGAATACGCAGACTACCTGTTGCAACTGATCGTGCAGGAACGCGGGGGCACCGGGGAGCCGACGGCGGCTGACAGCACGGCACTCCGGGAAAACTTACCGGAAATGCTGGGCATGACTGATTACGGGGAAGACCGCGGGCCAAACCAGTGTCACGACATCACTCTTTACCCCGAAATCGGCCTGGCCGGTGGTGCATGTGAAGGATATGGATTGCTGCTGGATATCTCCAACCCGGCTGAACCCTACCGGATTGATGCAGTGGCTGACTCGAACTTTGCTTACTGGCATTCGGCCACATTCAACAACGACGGAACCACAGTGATCTTCACCGATGAGTGGGGAGGCGGTGTTCAACCCAAGTGCCGGGAAACCGACCCGTACGAGTGGGGTGCCAACGCCATCTACACCATTGAAGACGGCAAGATGGTCTTCCAGAGCTATTTCAAGATGAATGCCCCGCAAACCAGCCAGGAGAACTGCGTAGCACACAATGGGTCGCTTATCCCCATACCGGGACGTGATATCATGGTACAGTCGTGGTACCAGGGCGGGATCAATGTCTTCGACTTTACGGATCCGGCCAATCCGGTTGAAATCGCTTTTCACGATCGGGGCCCGATTCATGCCGAGCAGCTGGAACTGGGTGGAAGCTGGTCGATCTATTGGTACAACGGTGTGCTGGTAAACTCCGAAATTGCCCGGGGGCTCGATATCTTCGAGCTGATCCCCAGTGAATTTATTACCGAAAATGAAATTGCCGCGTCCAATACGGTAAGAATAGACTATTTCAATCCGCAGGGCCAGCCGAAGTTTCACTGGCCACCATCGTTTGCCCTGGCCCGGGCCTACCTCGACCAGCTCGAAAGAGATCGCGAGCTGGATCTGGACAGCATCAACAGCATCCGGGACCGGCTCACAGAAGCTGAAAAACATGTTGGCCCCGCGAAAGCCGATCTTTTGAAGGAATTGGCTGCAGATATTGAAAACACCGCCGGAGAATCGTCAAACAGTGATAAAATGATAAAACTTGCAGATAAGCTCAGAGGACTGGCAACTGCTGCATTGAGTGAACCGGAAATGTAACATCATTAGAAAAGTTTTTATGGTAAACCGCAACATCTGCGCCGGGCTCATTCTCAAAGCTCAGGCAGCTGAGATTCTCTTTGCTTGCACTTGTTGCACCGATCATCCGGGCGCAGGTGATTTCGGTTTGTACTCTCTCCAGAGACCGATTAAAACGGTCACAAAAACCAACTTTAAAAGAAAATTAGCACTTTCATAATTGTTGCAACGTTGATATAATGACATTGCAACATAAAGTCGAATTTTTATTATGAGCACTACGAAAAAAAATAAGAGAACGGTTTGGTTTGGCATGAAATTGACGCCTGAACAGAAAGAAAAAATACGGACCCTGGCACGCCGTCGTGGAGTAAGCCAGAAACAAGCCGTACTTGATCTGGTGGAGCAAGAAGTGAATGAAGACCCGATCGAAGCAAAACCCGGCTCGTTGTTAGATCTTAACAGGGACTTGTTCGGCTCCGGAAACGGTCCAGGAGATGCTTCAACAAATCCCAGGTATATGAAAGGATTCGGCAGGTGAATATATTTATAGATACGGGACCCCTGTATGCTTTTTTTGATCAAAATGACCAACATAACCGATGGACAGGTGAGCAATTTGCAAAACTTACACAACCTCTCATTACTTGCGAAGCCGTGATAGCCGAAACGGTCTTTTTAATGCTTGGAACCGGGATTGACCCCGATAAATTGTTTGAATTTGCTCAACGAGAGCACCTGCAGATTTTACCAGTGCTTGAAAAACCGGAGACGCTGGAAAGAATCCGAGAGATTATTAATACATATAGCAACTTGCCCGCCTCATTTGCTGATGCTTGTCTTGTACACATGACCGAGAATAAGCCTCGTTCTAAAATACTTACATTAGATAACCATTTTACAATTTACCGCACGTCTGAAGGCAAGCCACTTTCTTTGATTTTTCCTTGAGGTAATTTATTTAAATATTCGATTAAACCTCTGAAGTGGCTCGATTCACTAGAGACGAAAAACAACCTCCTCACTCATTTTACCCATGGCGGTGGTCCGCCTTTCCATGAGGGAGGCTTGCCTGCCCATGGCGGAATTTTACCTGGCTTTTTTTTGGTTTTGCCCCGGCTTGGTTTGGTATCACGGAGATGAATGTTAATCCCAAGGGTAAAAGGATGATAACTCTCAACACCGTAGCCAGTCGCTCTAAGGTGCAGATTAGCCTTCCGGTATCTCCCGGTGTTCTTGAGGCTGCTTCGACCCTTGACGATGATGGACCGGTCGGAACCGGGTTTGAGCTCCAGTGGCAGGTCGCTTGTCGAAGTTTCGGCATCGGGTCCCTCACCCCGGGGACGGGGTGTTGTATGTTTTAGTTGCATCTTATCAATCCGTACCGCTTCCTTGTTACTGGCTGTTGCCTTGACTGATACAGTGAGCTCAAATCTACTGCGTTCCCCGGCCACATCTCCGCGAAAAGAACTGTCCCACTCCAGGTGAGCGCCAGGAATGACTCTTGCTTTGCTTCGGTCGTCCGGTTTACAGAAATGATCCCGTGAATAAGTCGACATCATGACCACAGCACCGGCAAAAGTCAGAATCAATAGTAACAGGTATTCAAATCCAATCATAAGTATACCATTTCAAAGTTGAAGTGAATACAAAAATGAAAAATCAATCTAAAACTGTCAATTCTTCAAATCTATTTCTTATTCAAACTGCGAGAGCCCAGCTTCAACGGTTTTGGCCGGTATGACCGTCATCCCCTCCAGTCGCTGCCGGTTGCGTTCCCTGTCGTTAGTGATATCGCGAATGATCATCTCCTGAACCTGGCCGGGAAACTGGTCGTCGATCTCCCGGAAGATTTCCGGATCGTGCTGTCCGGAGTCGCCGACCAGGATGAACTGCCGGCCTGGAAAGTGCTGGATGATACCGGTAAACTGTTCCAATTTGTGGTTATAGGTCACATTCTCATCAGAAATAATATTCTCAAGATCTCTCCAGGTGGTCAGGCTCAACAGGTTCTTTCTCACATCCCTCAAATGAAATGTGCCTTGCGGGAAACCGGCCTCATCACTCAGCAGAAATTCAGAAAGTGGCCGGTAGAACTGTTTCGGGGTCCCGGACACATAATGAATAGCAGCGTGGGTCCACTGCTTATACAGATCCGTCATTCCCGGAGCTGCGGCGTACTCTTTAAAAAATGCATTTCTGGCCGCAATACGAGATCCGGCCGGCAGTTCACTGATTTTGATGGTATCGTCGATATCGGATATCACCGAGAGACCTTCCGGCTCTGTAAGCCTGATTTTCCCCCGGCCGGTGTGTTCATCTGAAACGGCGCTGAATGTCAGCCATCCATCCCCGGAATTCTGTGCCTCCAGCAATTCGGCAGCCCGCTCGGCCGAAATACGGATTTCACCTTCTTTGACTCCATTTAAATTCGTTCTGACCGGATTGCCATCAGAATCACGCAGCAAATACATCTCGCTGGAAGGATCCCTGTCAAAGATAAACTCAACGATCTCCCGCGACTCGCTGTCGGCGGCAAAAGCTTGTAGCCTGGACTGAAAAATCTCGCGTTCTTCCGGGGTAAAATCCCTCAGCCGCTGAAACAGTGAGACAATGGTGCGCTCAAGTGTTCCACGCGGTTCATAAACATACAGTTTTAGGGGGATAACCCAGTTTTGGCCGTCCATGTACCCGTACGTCGGGTAGAAATCCACCCTCTCTTTGTCGGAGAACAGATCAAGAAACCGGGTGTTTTTATCATCGCTCATGATGCCCCTGTTTGGCAGTGTTGCAGCAAGTAAAAAGATGCACAGGACGGTGGTGACAACTCTCATAATTCATATTGAAATTTAACGATTTATGATTCATACCCAATTTGAATGTTCACGACTGGTGACGTATCAACCATGCGTTTTGGGGTAAGTCGAAGAGATTTTTGTTTTTTGGCAATGTGAATAATGGGTGCATAGCCACAACTACGCGCATATTTTTTAATGCAGCCAGTAGTAAAAAGAATCCCGGCAAGATCGCGGGAGCCCCGCATAAGTTAAGTATGGCTGATATAACGCTGTTGGTTGGCCAATGTTTGATTCGACATAGTATTGCCCGGGAATCAAGGGAAACTATGAAATAAATTGCATCTATTATCAAGAATTTTCCCGGGGACAAGTATGAACAGAGTGATTTGTTTACAAGTTTTTCTGCATTTGATTTGGCACTGGATTGAGATAATGATATATTTTATCGTAATTTAACGATTAAATAAACTTTTATGACACAACCACCAGCTTTAGAGCTTAACAATCCTTCAATTACACGCTCGGCCAACATTGCAAAAGCGCTGGGTCATCCCGCCCGTATAGCCATCCTGAAGATACTCGCAGAACGAACGAGCTGTTTCTGCGGGGATATTGCCGAGATACTGCCCCTTGCTCAATCCACAGTATCCCAGCATTTGAAGGCACTAAAATCAGCCGGGCTCATTACCGGCAAAGTGGAAGGCGTTCGAACCTGTTATTGCCTGAATCCCGACGGGATCAAAGAGCTCAAATCAACTCTCTCTGAACTATCCAATGAACTGATAAAAACCTGCTGTTGAAATGATGAACGTTGCTATTCTTCAATGTACAGCTTTACTTCGATGTTGAAGAGAATACAGCAGTTCACTCCCTTTTGTGCCCATGGCAGTTATCATTCAGACAAAACAAATCTACTTTAATAGCATGATTAACACACACAATGACTATGTTTAAAGTCCTTGAAACCTATATAGAGAAAGTCATACAAGGGTTCAATGAAATTCCTCCCAGCCGGACTGCCAAACTCCGTGAAGTTGCCCGGTATATAAAAGAGGAAGCCAGGAAACCGGGATCTGTAAAACTCAATTTCATTTGCACACATAACAGCCGGAGAAGCCACCTGGCACAAATTTGGACGTCAACAGCTGCCGATTACTATGGTATTCGGAACCTGGAAACTTTTTCGGGCGGAACGGAGGCAACGGCCTTTAATCCACGGGCCGTGGCTGCAATAGAACGTGCCGGGTTTCAAGTGGAAAATCCCGGAGGCGAGAACCCGAAATACAAGGTCCGTTCCGGAAAAAATTCCAAGCCGATGACCTGTTTTTCCAAAACATTTGATGATCCTTCCAATCCGTCCAAAGATTTTGCGGCCATCATGACCTGCTCGGACGCCGATCAAAACTGCCCGTTTATTCCGGGAGCAACATTCCGGGCATCTCTTCCTTATCGTGATCCCAAAGAATCGGACGGAACGGCTCAGGAAGCCCAAATTTACGATGAACGATGCCAACAAATCGCGGCCGAAATGTTTTATATTATGAGTCAGGTTAACTCTGATGGAAAATCTTGATGCTCCGAAACCGGACTCTATGCCGATATGGTTATCATGGCGGAGCCCCCCTCACCAATTAATCAGACAATATCGGCGAAGTTGGTCCGGTGAAACGAGGGCGCCCTCCGGAATTATGGTGCACAGCGCCGGTCCAGATGGATCTTGCTCTGAATTTTGGCCTGGCCTTTCGATAACAGTTCATATTATGAATTAGCGGTTGGATTACAGATTTATTAATCGTAATTTTACGATGAATTAAATCAAACGAAATCTTTACCAAAATGAATCAACCTACAGACACCCCAACCCTGATCGAAATTTTTGATCCCGCAATGTGCTGCAGTACCGGCGTGTGCGGGCCGGATGTGGATGACACGCTGGCCGATTTTGCCCAAGATGCAAAATGGCTCAAATCACAGGGAGTAAATGTAAAACGATACAATTTAGGTCAGGAACCGGAAGTTTTTAAATCAAACCCGAAGGTATTAGAACGTCTTCGCAGGCAGGGCTCGGATATCCTGCCGCTCATCCTGATCAATGGAGATCTGGTTTCTGAAGGCAGCTACCCCGACAGGAAGCAACTCACGGACTGGCTTGGCATCACTCCACAAACCGAAACGAACGGAGAGGTTTCCTCCAAGCCAAAGGACATACTGAATGCATTGGAAGCTGCAATAACCGATGGCGACGAAAACACACTTCGATCGCTGTTTGAACAGGGAAAGGAGAGCGGCATACCTGTTGAAGAACTTGTGAATTCCATGCAGCAAGGAATCAACACGCGGCAGCGGATTACGCAATCAACGCTGCAAAGCGCAAATGAATTATTAGGAGTATCATCAAGCGGTTGCGCCCCCGGCAGCGGTTGTTGCTGATTTTAAAGCCTCCCATTTGTCCCATCGGAATCGATTTTGGTAAGGGAGTATTCCGATTTGTTTTTTCACATGACAGACAGAGGTCGTACATCACTACGCTCGCTTTTTTCCCCTAATGAAGGAAAATTAAAAGAGATAATTAAATTTAAAGTTACTTGTTCACTGAATCATCATGAAAATACTACCACAAATCACACCCTATATCTTTTTCACCGGAAAAGGCGGTGTGGGCAAGACTTCTCTTGCCAGTGCAACCGCCGTAAAACTTGCCGACGAAGGCAAAAACGTGCTTCTGATCAGCACCGATCCGGCGTCCAACCTGAAAGAAGTCCTTGAAACCGACGTTTCAGAGAAAATCACACCCATCAACGGATTGGAAAATCTGCATGCCGTCAACATCGATCCGGAACTTTCGGCTGAGGAATATCGAAACCGGGTGCTTTCTACCTTACAGGATATTCTGCCGGCCCATGAAATTGAAAGAATCCGTGAAGAGCTCTCCGGGGCCTGCACCACCGAAATTGCCGCTTTCGACGAATTTGCCCGGTATGTAGCCGGCGATGAAGAGGATCAGCCCTATGATGTCATCATTTTTGACACCGCTCCGACAGGCCATACGCTGCGCCTGCTGGAGCTTCCGGCCGCCTGGAGTGATTTTATTGAGTCCAATCCGGACGGAGCTTCCTGTATCGGCCCGTCGTCTGCGCTGAAAACCAGTCAGGAGCGTTATCAAAAAGTTGTGGAACGCCTGCAGGATGAAGGGGCCACCACCGTTTACCTTGTCAGCCGCCCGGATGGATCGGCGCTTCGGGAAGCGGAGCGCTCCGGGAAAGAGTTGGCGGAGATGGGGCTGACCAACCAAGTACTGCTGATCAATGGCTATTTCGAGCCCGTGGATGAATCCGATCCGTTTGCCATCAAAATGAAACAGAAGGCAGATAAAACGATCAAACAAATGCCGAAGCACCTTAAGAACATGGAGCAGCTTGTCTTTCCATTGAGGCCGTATAACTTGTTGGGAATCGACCGGCTGCGAGCTGTTTTTGAACCGTTGGATAAGGAGCAGATCAAACAGAGCAGTAGAGCCATTCATACTGAACAACATGAGAGTGAACTGCCCGACCTGGAGACACTGATTGATGATCTGACCGCAGAAAAGGATTATGGGCTGGTGATGACCATGGGCAAAGGCGGTGTGGGGAAAACCATGATTGCGGCGGCTGTCGCGTTCAAACTTGCGGAGCGAGGCTTTCCCGTCCACCTGACCACTACCGATCCGGCCGCCCATTTGATAGATCACATCGGCGATCTGGAACTGCCGGAAAACCTGACCCTCGATCGCATCGATCCCGATAAAGAGAAGAAAGCTTACATCGAGAAAGTGCTTCGCCAGCGGGGCAAAGATAAGACCGAAGAGGAGCTAAAACTGCTGCGCGAGGATCTGGAGTCACCCTGCACAGAAGAAGTAGCTGTATTTCAGGCTTTTTCAAAAGCGATTCACCAGGCCAAACGACAATTTGTGGTGATGGATACCGCTCCGACCGGTCACACCTTGCTGCTGTTGGATACAACCGGAAGCTATCACAAAGAAGTGCTGCGTAACTCAACGATAGATCCCGATAAACTGAAAACGCCCTACATGTATCTGCAAGATCCGGAGTATTCCAAATTGCTGATCGTCACCATTCCCGAAACCACTCCGATCACCGAAGCGGCCAAACTTCAGGAGGACCTGCGGCGGTCCAATATCGAGCCGTTTGCCTGGATCGCCAATCAGAGTATATCGGCATCAGAAATATCCGATCCGCTGCTGAAGCAACGGGCGGCAGAGGAGCTCCCTCTGCTTGAGGAAATTGAAACCAGGCATGCCCAAAAGCTGTATGCGATTCCCTGGATTGCCGAAGAACCGGTTTTGGAAGCGATGGCAACCCGTTTACCGGATCGTTACGAAAGCCTCTCAAGGGATTAACCGATATAAAAGGCCGACGGCTCGGCCCAGCCGGCAGCGATGTCAGTCATCAAGTGGGTTTGTATATAGAAGTTCTTTTCGAGAATTGTCGCTCATTCGTAACCTCATGGTTTATATCTGCAGAGTTCAAGTTCGTTTCTGCAGATAACATTTCCATGAGGCAGTGATCAGTCGAAAGCAAGGTTTTACGTAAGGCAATGCGCCAGTAGAATGTTATTTCAAAAATTTTAATTATAACAGATAAAATATATCGGATAAATAGTGAACGATTTAACTGGATATCCAATTATAGTATAAATCATTGTTATAAAATCAAATAGAGGCTTTTTTATGAAGAGAGTTAACCATTTTTTCCTTTCAGTTATAATATCCCTGTTTTACATATTAAGTTTCAGTCATTCAGCTAATGCACAACTTGTAACTGAATCAGGTGATCTTACTTTAGGTGCAGGACTTAGCTATGGAAGCAGCGTTGGGCATCTGGGAAGCAGCGAGTTAGGAGTTACTTTACAGATCTACTACGGGATAATTGAGGAAATCAGGGGTGGAGTTGATTACACATATTATTATATTAGTGAGAATAATCTCGGTGCAAGCGAATTAAATCTTGACGGTCATTATTTCTTTCGAAACAGAGACAATGTTATCATTTATGGGTTGGGAGGACTTAATCTCTCAATAATAAATGCCGATCCGGACGTTTGGGGTAATATTAGCAGCCGCAAAATCGGGTTAAACGCTGGAGTCGGATTAGAGTATGATTTAGGTAATTTCTCTTTATACGGTGAGCCTAAATTTACTTTAGGGGGATGGAATCAATTTCTGGTAACTGCCGGAGTAAGATTGCGAATATGACGTTATCTATACTTCTTCATTTTCTAATGAATCTTTGATCGAAGATATGTAGCGAGGTCGGGAGTTTGGGAAAAGCAACACATATGATCGAGTTGCAGCGGCAGGGTTCATGAGAGGTAATCTCTCATGTTTGTTTTTACATTGTCAACACATAACTTATCTTGGTGTATTCTCTCCATTTTGGCAGTTGAATTTAAACGTTCAGCATAAGCGTGTAAATTCAACTGCTTAAAAATTAAAAATCAAGAGAATGAAATACCTACTTACCTTATCTATCGTCATCAGCGGGTTCTTTATTATTGAAATTGCACTGGCACAACAGCAAGTTCCCGTTTACCAGCAGTTTCGTTTGATTGAAGGGGTTGTACAAATTTCCGAACCCGGAGAAGATTCGGATTTAGTTCATCTCTGGGGCGATGTGAATGCTCCCGGTCGTTTTATGATTCCACGTGGCACCACATTACTTGAACTTATCTCATTTTCCCGCGGGCCAGCCAGCTTCAGAACTGGCGAAACTACATTGGAATGGTCGAAACTGCGCATTGAAATAAATGTATCACGAAGAAATATTGAAATGGATACAGAGGAAGTGATCAATTTCCGGTTTCGTTACACCGAACAGGTACCAGATGAATTAAGAAATTATATTTTACAGCAGAATGATGTTATTACACTTGAGGTCAAAAGGAGACCCGCTTTTGTTGATTATATGCGGATCATTGGTCCGATTGCATCCATTGCAGCAACGGTGCTTCTCCTTGTGGATAAGCTTTGAGATACAATTTTAGACATAAAAAGGTGAAAGCAGCGGAAGGGTTTATGGAAGAGATTGTTAAATGTGGGTGTTAAGATGCAGGTAAGTATAAACGGATTCCATTTGTTGCAATTCCACTCACCACCCAGCCGGAAATGATAGAGTTTGTTGAGCCGCACCAAATAGGTGTTACGTTTTTTAGACAACCGCGGATAGTTTTACGTTACAGAGAGTAGTTATTTGCCGGTGAAGCTACGAAAAAGAACGTTGTAGAAGTAGTTCATTATCTTGTATATTCTGATTCTAATTTTTAACAATGTTCTTTTTAATGCTGATAGGAAGGGATAGACGAAGAAATTTAGACACTAATTTAGACA
>SKRC01000160.1 GCA_007118695.1 Balneolaceae bacterium
AAAATGAACGCTGGTTCGATTTGGTCCGAACAGGGCGGTTTATAGAAGATCTTCAGGAGCATGAGCGCAGTTTCAATCCAGCAGATGGAACTGCTGTTACTGTCACATACGATATACAGCCACATCAGAGATATTTTCCCATTCCCCAACATGAGATCGACCAGACAAATCCTGGTGTGCTTGAACAAAACGACGGGTATTGATAGGTGGGAAGAAGGGGTAATTGGCAAACTTCCCAGTGATTTAAGACCTGGATATGAGGGTATTTTACCCTCTTCAGTTTTTTTCTGAAGATTTCAATTAAAACAGAAAGTGTAACAAAACAACAGGCGATTCGATTAACGTGCGATTCACGGTTAAATGAATCGTTACGAGTCGGGTCGCCTTTTGTTTGTTTTAAAAAAGTTTTTGAAAAGTCTTTTCAATACATGTTTTTATTTCTATTGTAAAATTATGTTTTCAAAATTCAATCAATAATATCACCGGGCATTTGAAATGGATCGACGACGATTTTTGAAAAGGTCAGTCATGGCCGCAGCAGCACTTGGAACCCCGTTCACCCTGACCGCAGGGAATCAAACTGCTTCTGATATTAAAATGGCTGCATGGGCATCGGGTAATCGTAGTGGAGCAGTTATCGACACAAATGTTCATTTGTTTTGTTATCCCTTTCGTGATTTAAAGTACGGGGCTACAACAACACTACTCGATAAACTCAGGCGTCACAATATTGGTCAGGCATGGACCGGCAGCTATACTTCACTTTTCCATAAGAATATCGATCATGTTAATGCCAAGTTGGTCAAAGAGTGCAGGGAACATGGAAGTGGTATACTCATACCATTCGGCACAGTCAACCCGGTATTTCCCGACTGGGAAGAAGATCTTCGCCGCTGCCATGAAGAGTATCAGATGCCCGGTTTGCGGCTCTTTCCCGGATATCACGGTTATACACTTGAAGATGAGTCTTTTAAAAAGCTCCTTCAGCAGGCTGCAGAGAGAGGTATGCTCATTCAAGTAGTCGTAGCAATGGAGGATGAACGAATGCAACATCCGCTCGTTGAAGTTCCCGATGTGGACGTATCTCCAATGCCTGGTATACTTGCCCGTGTACCGGATGCACGCGTACAGCTTTTACATCCTTTCCGGCACGTCAGGGGGGATCACCTGCGGTCGATGATTGAAGAGACGGATGTTACCTTTGAGATATCTAATCTTGATGGGGTAGCTGCTCTTGAACGTGTTATGAAAGGAAACCATTGGTACATGCCGGATCTGACGATTCCGCCGGAAAGGCTGCTGTTTGGATCCCATATGCCATATTTTCCGCTGGAAAATTCACTTTTCAAGTTCATGGAATCACCACTCAGCGAGAAGCAACTTCGGCTGATCAGGAGTGAAAACGCAGAACGACTTTTAGCTGCGGTATAAATAGAAAGTAAAAAGGTAACGAGAAATTTTTTGTTGAGGCTTAATCAAAAAACAGTCTGTTTGTGAATGAACTATACCCATTATGATTTACCCGGTTAAAGAAAGACGATATTTCAAAGTCTTATAGTAGAGCTTGTAACAGGTTGACAATAAACTACCCCGCTGTAAGCAGACGGGGTATCAGAATATATGAAAATTACGCTGCAAGCAGCGGGGAACTAACCCCGGAGAGATTAGACAGAAACAGTATACCGATTCAATAAAAAGCAATATGACAGATCATACTTTTGCCATTGACCCTGAAAACTACGGCCTGCCATCGCGGGACGAACTCGTTGAATTACGGATTTGGGATTTGCACTATCACGGCCTTGGCAGGCATAATGAAGTTATGCCCTATTTTGAACGCATGGGTGTTGAGCGTGTATTTTCACTGGATGTAGCCCGGCTTACCTCGGGAGGAGAATCCTTGTCGGCGGCTGAAGCTGAAGAAAATGCGAAGGAAAACCTGGAACTTCTTGAACAGGAAAGAGATCGAATGTCCGGAATGTTTCGCATCGACCCGACGCGTGTGGATACAACTCTGGAACTTATTGAAAAACTAATAGAAAACGGGCCATGTGTTGGTATTAAAACCGGTACCTGGCTCGATGAACCAATTACGGTTGCCCATCCAAATTACGACCCTATTGTTCGCAAACTGGCTGAACTTGAGGCAATCATTTATATTCATAGCGGATTTATGGTCGGTGGTGACCCACGAACATATTACGGGGGGACAAGAGTCGGAGAGGCACATCCTGGGCATGTAGCCGAGCTGGCTTCACGCTTCCCGGATGTTCCTATAATCTGTGGCCACCAAGGAGCCGATTGGGAACTCGGGATAAGGGCTATCCGTCCACATAAAAATGTACTTATGGAGTTCAGTGGTATGGATCCTGAATCGGGTGCCGTTGATTTTGCGGTTAAAGAGCTGGGTGCCGACCGGCTTGTTTGGGGATGCCACGCACCGAGCCGAAGTTTCTCGAACGAACTGTCGAAGGTATACGACAGTGAAATGACCAAAACGGAACGAAAATTAATTTTTGGTGAAAATTTGCGCCGAATATCAGCATCCATACACCGTCGTAAAGGTATATCGGTTGAAATTTAGTGCATTTTCGGGTGAGTCGTGCATGCCCAATCTTGGCATATACTCAATATTTTTTTTTGCCTTCCAGAAACAGGTTAATTACTCCGCTCCGGAAATAATATGAAAAGAAGATTGGGTTTATGTTGGGATCAGCTTATAATTGTGCATACTGTTTACGGTATCGACAATATTTCATGTATTTGCATCTGATCCTATTGCAGGGCATGAAATTAACAGGTTCATTTATTAGCATTTGTTAAGATGCAACCTGTTACGAATGCTGTTCTTTATCCAATAATAAAACTATATGGACAAGCAAAGATCAAAAACTGGAATCAGAGTATATTTTAAAGTTTTCATCTTTAGCATACTGATTGGCGTATTTGCAGGATGTTCTGACGCCGGGGAGGTAGTTTGTGAGCAGTCGCCATGCGAACCCGATATCGCGGTTCATACTTTTGAAATTGAGGATGGTTTTCAAATAGAACTCTTTGTTGCCGAACCTCTTATCAGAGATCCTGTTGGGATGGAAGTGGATGAATATGGCAGGATCTATGTTGTTGAAGATCCGGGGTATCCGGAAGACAGGGAGGGCGGCGGTATAATACGGCTTCTTACAGACACTACTGGAGATGGACTGCCCGACAACAGTACGGTTTTCGCTGATGATTTTCGCGCCCCAAGAGGCGTAATACGCTGGAAAGACGGTATACTGGTGACCGATGCCCCCGATATTTATTACCTGGAAGACACCAACGGCGACGGGAAAGCCGACGTACGTCAAGTACTCATGAGCGGGTTTGGTTATGGCAATCCGCAATTGGGTATAAATACACCGATTTATGGGCTGGACAACTGGATCTATGCGGCTCACCGGCAGGGAAGCAGTACACCCTATTTTATAGACCGTCCTGGTGAGGAAAAAGTTGCAGGCCGGGCCAACATCCGGTTTCGTCCGGACAGCTATGAGTGGGAGTCAACTGCCGCAAACTCGCAATTTGGCCATACTTTTGATGCCTTCGGTCGCCCGCTATACGCTGCCTGGAACAATCATGTATACCAGGAGGTAATAGATGCCCGCTATCTGAGGCGAAACCCGGATCTGCTGGTGGCGCCGGCAACAGCAGATATCTCCGATCACGGTTCTGTTACAGATGTGTTTCCCATCACAAAAGAACCCCGGCCCGAATTATTTACACTCGCGGGTACAACAACTGCTACATGCGGTATCATATGCTATCTTGGCGGGGCATTCCCGCCCGGCTATCAGGGAGCCACATTTGTAGCCGAACCGGCCCATAATATCGTGCATGCCGACAGGATTGTCGAAGAAGGGACAACCCTTACTGCCCGACGCATGCAGGAAGGCCGTGAATTTCTGGCTTCATCCGATCGCTGGTTTCGTCCTGTAAATTCCTATATCGGTCCCGACGGTGCTCTCTATATTATTGATTATTATCGCGAAGTGATCGAACAACCCCGTTTTCTTTCTGAAGAAGTCCTTAAAGCCGGCATTCTCTACGACGGCAGTGATCGGGGACGTATCTACAGGGTAAGTGCTGAAGATGCACCTGCAGCTTCATGGGCGGGGCAACTCGACCTGGGTCAAAAAACTGCTGAACAGCTGGTTACATTGCTTGAACACGAAAATATCTGGTGGCGGCGCACAGCCCAGCGACTGCTTGTCGACCGGCAGGAGAAGGCGGCTGTTGATGCACTCGAACAGCTGGCCATCTCATCGAACAGACCGGAAGGGCGTGTCCATGCTCTCTGGACACTTGAAGGCATACAGGCACTCTCGCCAACTCTTATCAAGGCAGTGTTACAGGATTCCTCACCCCGGGTGCGCGAGCATGCCATTCGTCTGGCCGAGCTGTATATGGAATCCAATGAAGACCTTGTAGAACTGTTATTGGTTATGGAAAGCGATTCAGACCCCCGGGTTCGATTTCAGTTGCTGGCAACACTTGGAAATCTGGACAATGATGAAGCTCGTGCAGTTCGCCGGCGAATGCTTTACGAGCATATAGAAGATGAATGGATGCAGATGGCCGCCTTGTCGGCCGAAGACCTTTCTTACCGGACACTATTCCAGGAGGCACTTATTCGTTTTTCACAAGAGCAGACGGACGGTCGAGCTACTTATTTTGAGCGTTTGGGCATTCTTATCGGTGCCCGTCAGGATACAGAAGAGATAGGTTTCCTGGTAGAGTCAATCACCGACGGGGTAGATACAACAACCGAATGGTGGAAGTCGGCAAGCCTTGAGGGACTTGCCGACGGATTGAGACTGGGGGAGGATCCCGGAGAAACACTGGATTTTGTGCGTGAATCGGTGGCAGGCTTGTCACTTGAACCGGACGTTCCAACGTTGCGAAGTGCTGCGCGAAAGGTCATGGCTTCCATCGGCCCGCCCGCAGGAACAGATCGGGATCGGGTATTCCAACAGGCTGAACAGATTGCAGCAAGCCGTAGTGCGGATGCTCAGCTTCGAGCCGATGCCATAGGGCTGCTCGAATTGTCTGGATCAGCTCCATACGAAACCCTTTTGAGAGAGCTGGTCGATCCGCAAGAGCCAGGTCCGGTACAGGAAGAAGCTGCCCGTGCATTACGACATATAGAGGGTGGGGAAATTGGTGTAATGCTGCTCACCAAGTGGAACCAGATGACGCCACAGGTGCGTATAGCAGCTATGGAAACACTGCTGGCTGATGACGAGCGGATAGCCCTTACCCTGGACGCTGTAGAGCAGGGAAAAATCCAGCGATCGGCTGTAAGCCCAAGTCAAACCAACCGGCTGATGCTTCATTCTGATAATAAATTGAGACTGCGTGCCCAGTCTCTGCTCGGACTCCCTGATGAACCCCGCTCGGATGTTGTCGATCGTTATATGGCGGTTACCGATATGCAGGGAGATCCAGACAGGGGGCGTGTGGTCTACGATCGTGCCTGCGCGATGTGCCACCAAATTGATGGCGAGGGTGGTGTGCCTTTTGGCCCGGATCTTGCTGGTTCCCGGGGCAGCGATACTGAAAGCCTTCTGGTAAGCATATTGATGCCGAATGCGGAAATTGCGGCTGGTTATGAACAGTGGAGAGTTGTACGGAGTGACGGGTCAACCCTGCAGGGAGCCATCACAAACGAGTCTCCGGGGTCGGTGACTTTCCGCGATCCTGCTGGCCGGGAAACGACGGTTTCTCGCAGTGAGATTCAATCGATGGAGGGTATAAGTGAATCTGCCATGCCTGAAGGCCTCGAGCAACAAATCAGTATTGAGGAGATGGCTGACCTGATTGAATATTTGCGTAATCGATAAATTTCCATTGACTTGATTGATATCAAATAAATCTTATAATATTAAAGATAATATGAGGATGCTTAACAGGGGATTGAGACTTTATACAGGACTTTTGATTTCGGTGCTGCTAGTTACTTTTTTAGGAATGGTAACAAGTGGGGATTTGGACAGGGATCACGACCCCAACAAGATCAGGATTGCTGTCTTTGAGGCTGATGCAACGCCTGAAATCGGTGTCCCGCTCGCCTACGATCCAACATTAAGAATCGAGATGCCACTCTCGGCCCGGGGAGTCGTTCTATTCGGTAATGGTGATCCTGTCGTTCTTTGTGCCGTTGATTGGATAGGCATCGGCAACACAGCGTATGATGCCTGGCGGGAAGCCCTCGCCGAAGCTGCAGGTACCACACCCGATCGTGTAACAGTCCATTCCCTGCATCAGCACGATGCCCCCATGGCTGATTATAACGCATATGATATCCTCACCGAGTTTGGCATTGACCCGTCGGGTACGCGGTTTGATAATCGCGAGTTTGTGAAGCAGACGATTGACCGAACCGCCTCTACACTCCGTGTTGCCATTGAACAGGATCTTCAGACGGTCACACATGTTGGCACCGGCACCGGTATTGTTGAAAAAGTCGCTTCAAATCGCCGCTTGATCGACCGGGAAGGCACGGTATACCAGGGTCGTATGAGTTCCACGAGAAACGTCGAAGCTCAAAGAGCGCCGGTGGGCACCATCGATCCGGACGTCCAGATGGTTAGTTTCTGGAATGAAGATGAGCCTCTGGCCGTCCTCACCTATTACGCAAGCCATCCACAGAGCTACTATCGTACCGGAGGTGCCAATCCGGATTTTCCCGGTATTGCCCGGGCAAATCGTGAAAAAGAAACCGGTATTAGTCACATCCACTTTACCGGCGCCGGCGGTAATGTTGCAGCCGGGAAGTGGAATGACGGGTGGACCGAAAAACGACAGATCCTTGCGGACCGCTTAATGGCCGGAATAGACGAAGCATGGGAGCAGACCAAACGCAGCCCGGTCAGTGCTGATCAGCTCGAGTGGCGGATCGAACCGGTCGCTCTGCCGCCCGGCGAGCACCTGGATCAACATACGCTGGAACAAACGTTGACCGAAGCGGCAGAACTGGGAGAAATACCCACAGGCGCGGCGCGTCAGCTTGGTTGGCTTCGCCGTACACTCGAAGGGGACAACATCGCCCTGACTGCTCTTCGTATCGGGCCTGCCAGGATACTGCATACCCCCGCCGAACTGTCCGTCGAATACCAGTTATATGCACGCTCGCTTTACCCGGACGATTTTATCGCAAACGCCTCTTACAGTGATTACGATCCCGGTTATATCAGCACTGAAATTCATTATCAACAAGGCGGGTATGAAGCCAGTAACCGCGCCTCACGAGTCGCACCGGAAGTCGAGCATGTAATGCTGTC
>SKRC01000077.1 GCA_007118695.1 Balneolaceae bacterium
AGAGCCAATATCAACTCATGGAGGCCGGGCCGGGAGTTTACACGCTTGATGAGGAGGGAATTTACGAAGAGATCGTACTGGTTTCCGTAAACGCGGAACCAACAGGCACCCAGGCGTCTCCGGAGGACAACCGTGAATTCCGCTATAGCGGCCAGTGGACTACGACCAACCTGGTTCTGGAGATGTTATCTTATCATGGCGGACCCTGGCGATTTTTCCCAATACCCTTTGATGATGTGTTTTCCTTTGCATTGCGAATTTCGCCGGATTTTGATTCCGGTGTGCAAAGTATACGGTTTAATATCAATGCCAGGGAGAGTGCCGTGCAGGGTAATGGCGAACTCCGGCTGACGCTCAGGGAAGGGGAAGAGAGAACGGATCAGGCTGGAAATTTGATCTATGTACCTTCTCAGGATGTAATTGCCACTCATCCGCTCCAGGCAGGTGATATTTCCACGGGCACCAATTTTGTGGGGGTCAACAGTACGGAGTGGTCGATGCAGGATGGCAGGGAGTATTTTATAACCATTGAAGTAGTGGAGGATGCCGGGGGGCTTTATCTTGAATTTTTAGTGGATGAAGGAAGCGAGGATACCGGCGATCCCAATTATTTTCCCGTGCGTACTTTATTGGGTATTCAGGAAGATGGTGAACCGGTCGGATGGGGCTGGTTTACAGAACATAACAATGTGCTTATGGCTGCCAACCTGGTTGGCTTTAAAGATATTGAGCCGCCCGACTTTCCCTCCCCGCCCATTGCCGAATCCTTTGAGTTGGTCAAAAATTATCCGAATCCATTCAACAGCGGAACAACGATCGAGTACAATGTCCCGGAGCAAGCGCAGGTGCGCATCTCGGTTCATGATGTTTTGGGCAGGGAAGTGAGAGAGCTATTCAACGATGTGGCTACACCGGGGCTTCACGACCTTCACTTTGATGGGGCAGGCCTGGCCAGCGGCCTATATTTTTACAAGATGCGCTCGCCGGAAGGGATACAGACCAGGAAAATGATGCTCGTCAAATAAATGATGCTCGTCAAATAGCAGAACACCCCTCAAAATGTCATGCTGAACGCACGACATTTTTCTCCCCTTGAGGGGAGATGGTGGAAGCGCGTTCAGCGTTTGCACCTGTGGGGTGTTCGTGGGTTCCTATTCGGACTCTAACCGATGACTCACCCTGCAGCCTTGTGAATCACAGCGAAGGTAATGTCGTCTTTCGGCTTCTCGCCCCCTATAAACGCTTCCAGTGATGACTGGATTTTCAGGGAGATGGATTTGGCGTGCAGGGATCCGTAAATCGACATCAGGGTTTCAAGCTCTTCGGTGCCATATTCAATGCCCAGCTCATTCCGGGCTTCCGATAATCCATCGGTGTAAAGCAGAAGGCTGTCACCGGCTTTAAAGTGATAGCTTTTTTCCCGGAGCTGGTGGCTGAGGACGTTATTGGAGGCCATGCCAAGGGCAAGCCCGCCGGTTTTTAGACTGAACGTCGCATCATTTTCCCTGCTGAAGGCAATCGGGGAGTTGTGGCCGGCCCGGCAGAGGACAAATTTCGCCTCCTCTTTCGGGAAAAAGGCAATGCATGCCGTGACAAAGGTTTTGTCGCTTTTATTGGATTTTATGTAGTTGTTGAGCTCAAGAAACAGCTCTTTCGGGGAAGGTTCTTCCTTTTTGATTAACAGATGAACCAGCGCCTGGATCCGCACCATATAGAGCGCAGCACTGAGCCCTTTGCCGGAGACATCTGCAATGATTACATAAAGGCCTTTCTTCGAATTAATGATGTCCACATAATCCCCGCCGACTTCATGGGCTGTATTTGCAAATGCATAGACCTCCAGGCTGTTCCCTTTGTATTCCGTGGGAGGGAGAAGGCTCAGCTGTATGTCCCGGGCCAGGTCGAGTTCCCGCTTTACATCCGTTTTTTCAAGCAGTTCAATCAGCAGAATGACGATGAGTCCTCCGAAAGCTATCGGCATCAGCAGCGGATGAAGCAGATAACCGGACAGGCCGATGAGCGAGAAGAAATAATGAGCGATAAAACTGAGGCAGGCGATCCCGAAAATGAGTCTGCGCGTCGGGTTTAAACGCTGAGTCAGCGAGAGGAAAAACCGGTAGAATTTCTGTATTCCTGATAATTCGCCCGTTTCATCGTCTCTCTTCTGGCTTTCAACAGCTTCAAAATAGAGCTGTTTGATCCGCTCCGAGTCGGCCTGAATATCCCGGCCAATCGATTCCCGGTTCATCCCGGAAATGTATTCACGGTAAAAATGCTTCGTATCCTTTAAAGCCGTCTGTGCTTCGTTTTTTAAGCCCATATTCCTTTCATGATTAGCTTTTGCAGTATGACTGCCATAATACCCATGCTTATTCAGAACATTACGTAATTGAGACCAAAAAGTTCAATCCATAATGAATATAATCCCAATTTATCCAGCCGTTAACCGGTTCAACATCCGGTGTTACTAGTGTTGTGACCTCTAACTTCATTTAGTGCCAATAATCCTGGTCATCAACAGGTAATGCCCCTAAACCTCTTTTATAGGGGATTACATACTTACGATGTCATTATTTTTCACTGTACTTATTATCAAGTTATAACACTTGTACTCTTCGATCCGGAAGTTCTGGTTCAGGTAATTTGAAGGTCTGTGCATTATCAGCTGCAATGGCAATTATATAAAGCCTCCAATACAATAATAACACAAAAAGGTGGTTTTGTTTGAGCAAGCCCTAATTAACAGGCTTTATGTAATAATATTTCCTGCGAATCAGAGAAGTTAAAAAAGGTTTGCAGGTTTCCCTATCTTCACCCAAAGAAAAGCCAGTATAACAACGCCCAAGATTGATTTCACCATGTCAAAGAAAAAATTGTACCTGCTTGATGGAATGGCCCTGGCCTACCGGGCACATTTTGCCTTTATCAACAGCCGTTTAAAAAATTCAGCCGGGATCCCTACAGGGCCTATCCTGGGCTTTGCCAATACGCTTGTAAAACTCCTGGAAGAGGAGAAGCCCACTCATATTTCCGTCGTATGGGATACCAGTGAACCCACGTTCCGGCACGATTTGGATGAGGATTATAAGGCCAACAGGCCGCCTCAGCCGGAAGAGCTGCAGGTTGGCATCCCCCTGATCAAAGAGATGGTGGAGTATTTCGGGATAACGAATCTCGAGCAGGATGGCTATGAGGCCGACGATATCATCGGCACGCTGGCCTACCGGGCGAAAGAAAAAGATGTGGATGTGTTCATGGTTACGCCGGACAAGGATTTCATGCAGCTGGTTAACAATCACGTGAAGATGCTGAAACCGGATAATAAAAATGGCGGATTTGTAAAGGTCGACAGGGAGGCGGTGAAAGAGTACTTCGGGGTGTATCCCGATCAGGTTGTCGATGTTCTGGCGATTATCGGGGACACCTCCGACAATATCCCGGGTGTGCCCGGCATAGGCAAGAAGGGGGCGCCGAAGTTGATTAATAAATACGGCAGCCTGGAAAAAGCCATTGAAGCGGCTCCCAAAATGAAATCGAAAAGACACCGGGAAGGGCTGACCGGCCATAGCGACAAAGCACTTCACGCCAAAAAAATGGTGAAGATTGAGACGGATGTTCCGGATGTGGTCAACTGGGAAGAGTTGAAGTGGAACGGGCCTGAGGAGAAAAAACTCGGCCTGTTTTTCAAAAAGATGGAATTCAAGACACTGACCAAAAAATATCTGAATGAAGACCCGGACGGGCAGTCGGACCTGTTTACTTCTTCAGCTGCCGACCTTTCGAAGGATGATCATACAAGGTTCAACATCGACGATGTTGATTACAAGGCTGTGGTTACCGGTGAGGAGATCACGGAACTTGCCGGGCGGCTTCAGACGGAAACGATCATCTGTTTCGATACCGAGACCGATTCAAGCAACCCGATCCTGGCAAACCCGGTTGGGGTATCCTTTGCCGTGGATGCCGGAACAGCTTGGTATATTCCCATGAACGTGGAGGGCGCCCTGCCCGCAGTGGATGTATGCAGGCTGTTGAAACCGTTGTTTGAAGATCCCGATAAAACCTGGATCGCCCATAATTACAAGTTTGATTATATCGTACTCAGGCAGGCCGGTATCGACATGGCGGGCAAAGCGTTTGATACGATGGTGGCGGCCTACCTGCTTGATGCCAATCAGAAGCTGAAAATGGATGCACTTGCAAAGAAATACATCGGCTATGAGCCGATTCCGATTGAAACACTGATCGGGTCGGGACGCAAACAGAAAACAATGGATCAGATCCCGTATGCCGAGGTTGTAGCCTACGCCTGTGAAGATGCCGATGTTACACTCCGGCTCTATGACGTGCTCAGTGAAGAGCTGAAAAAGGATGAATTGCTGGACATTGCCTACCAGGTCGATTTCCCGCTGATGCAGGTTTTGGGGGATATGGAGATCCATGGCATCAAGCTCGACACCGATATGCTTGCCGATTTTTCCGAACAGCTGAACAAGGATTTGCAGCAGGTGCAGGATAAAATTTTCAAAGCAGCCGGAACGGAATTCAATCTCAATTCCCCTCAGCAGCTCGGGGAAGTTATGTTTGATAAGATGGGGATCCCATCCAGGAAAAAAACCAAAACCGGTCAGTATTCCACCGCAGAAAGTGTGTTGGCAGAGCTGTCCAACGATTATGAAGTACCCGCGCTGGTGCTTGACTACAGAAGCCTGAGTAAGCTCAAATCCACTTATGTGGATGCGTTACCTAAAATAGTGAATGAGAATACCGGTCGGATTCATACCAATTTCAATCAGACAGTAGCAGCGACCGGCCGCCTCTCATCATCCAATCCGAACCTGCAGAACATACCGATTCGCACGGAGCGAGGCCGGGAAATCCGCAAGGCATTTATCCCGGAGCAGGGTTATCAGCTGCTGGCTGCAGACTATTCCCAGGTGGAGCTCAGGGTCATCGCTTCCATGTCGGGGGATGAAAATATGATCCGTGCCTTTCGCGAGGATGAAGATATCCACGCCAGGACAGCCAAAGAGGTTTTTGGGCTTGATTCGCTGGATGAGGTCACCGCTGATCAGCGTCGTAAAGCAAAAGAAGTCAATTTCGGCATACCTTACGGCGTAAGCGCCTATGGGCTGGCTTCCCGGCTGGGCATCAGCAACAATGAGGGCAAAGAGATGATTGAGCAGTATTTCGAGCGATTCCCGGGCATTCGCAACTATATCGAAGAGACCAAGGCGTTTGCCGCAGAGCATGGGTATGTGAAAACCCTGATGGGCCGAAGGAGGTATATTCCGGATATCAATTCAAGAAACTGGAACGTGCGGGGATTTGCCGAGCGTACAGCCATTAATATGCCGATCCAGGGGACGGCAGCCGATATTATCAAGGTAGCCATGATCCGGATCCGGGATTATCTGAAAGGGGAGGGACTTAAATCCAGGATGCTGCTGCAGGTTCATGATGAACTTGTCTTTGAAATCGCAGAGGAGGAGATAGAGCAGGTTTCTCTGAAGATCCGAACGTACATGGAACAGGCGGCGGAGCTGGAAGTGCCCCTGAAAGTGGAAATGGGCGTTGCCGGCAACTGGCTGGAAGCACATTAGAACAGTCGAACAGTCGAACAATAGAACAATAGAACAATAGAACAAGAGAACAAGAGAACAAGAGAACAATAGAACAATAGAACAAGAGAACAATAGAACAATAGAATGTTGAACAATGGAAAATTGAATAGTAGAGCAGTCGAAAGTTAGAAGTTGCATGTTGGATAAGGATGTCGGTATTCGACATTCGATTGTTCTACCCTCAACGTTCGCTGTTAGGCGTTCTTCATTCAACTGTTCTAATATTCTAATGTTCGACTGTTCGACTGTTCTCTTGTTCGATATTCTACAGTTCATCCGGGATATGATAGCGTACAAAGGCTTCGATGGCCTCGTATTCGGCCAGGCCGAGTTTGTCGTAGAGATTTGCGGTTCCCCGGTTGCGGTCATCCGAACGCTGCCAGAATTCCCTGTGGTCGGGCCCCGGAAACAGCGGCCTGTCTTTCTGGGATTGATGCTTGAAGATGGCCCTTCGTTTTTTGGCCAGCTCCAGGGGGCTCAGCGGAACAGCCATCTCTATTTCATTGACATCCCACTCCTGCCAGGCACCGCGGTAGAGCCACACATAACAATTTTTGATCCACTCCTCCTCTTTACATCGGTCGAGGGCTTCATAAATGGCTCTCAGACATACCCTGTGTGTGCCGTGCGGATCAGATAAATCGCCGGCAGCATACACCTGGTTGGGTTGTACCTCCCGGAGCAGATCCACAATAATATCCACATCTTCTTTTGAGATCGGTTTCTTTTTTACCCTGCCTGTTTCGTAAAATGGCATGTCGAGGAAATGCAGATTTTCAACCGGCACGCCGCAATAGCGTCCGGCCGACTTGGCTTCACCACGCCGGATCAACGACTTGATGGTTTGAACTTCCGGAGAATCGACCTGGCCGGGCTGCTTATTTTCCAGGAATTCCTCGATGTTTTCCAGTAAATGACTCGCTTCAGAGTCGGGCAGGTCGAAATGACCGGCATAGTCGGATACAAAGTCGGCAAACCGAATCACATCATCATCAAAAACCGCAATATTCCCGGAGGTTTGATAGGCGACGTGCACCTCGTGGCCGTGCTCCACCAGCCGTATCAGCGTTCCTCCCATTGAGATGACATCGTCATCCGGATGGGGACTGAAAATGACGACCTTTTTTGGAAACGGGGCAGCCCTTTCCGGCCTGTTGGTGTCATCGGCATCGGGCTTGCCACCCGGCCAGCCGGTAATGGTGTGCTGGAGCTCATTAAAAATCTTCAGGTTGATATTATAGGCCGGTCCCCGCGCGGTCAGCAGATCACCCATCCCGTTTTCATTGTAATCTTCGTCGGTGAGTTTTAACACAGGTTTGTCGAGTTTCTTGCACATCCACACCACAGCCTTCCGGGTCAGTTTGTCATCCCATTTGCACGATGTGAGCAGCCAGGGGGTTTTAACCCGTGTCAGTTCCGTGGACGAGGCTTCATCAAGAACAATTTGTGCATTTTTATGATACTGAAGGTAGGTGGCCGGAATACTCTCCTTAATCTCTCCTTCCACAGCATCTCTGATGATGGGGGCTTTGCCTTCGCCCCAGGCCATCAGAATCACTTTGTCAGCATCCAGAATGGTTCGAACCCCCATTGTAATGGCCCTGCGCGGCACATATTCTTCTCCAAAAAAGTCGCTGGCCGCATCTTTTCGTGTAATAACATCGAGGGTCACCAGCCGGGTTCTTGAATCCGTTCGGGAACCGGGTTCGTTAAATCCGATATGACCGGTGCGTCCGATACCTAGCAATTGAATATCAATGCCACCGGCTTCTTTAATATTATTCTCGTACTGACGGCAATACTCCTCCACCTCATCTTCGGGAACGGTCCCGTCAGGAATATGAATATTCTCTTCGGGTATGTTGATGTGATCAAACAGGTGTTCCCTCATAAACCTGACATAACTTTGAAGCGCATCAGGCTCCATCGGATAATATTCATCCAGATTGAAAGTCACCACATTTTCAAAACTCAGATCTTCTTCCTTGTGGTATCTGATCAGTTCATCATAGACTTTTATCGGAGTGGATCCGGTTGCCAGCCCGAGTACAGTTGTCTTACTCAGTTTATTACGCTTCTGAATCAGGCTCACTATTTCAACAGCTACCGCTTTGGAGGCACTGCTGGAATCTTCATAGACTTGCGTCGGAATATTTTCGTAGTATGAGGGTCTTTTATTAATTTCTTCAATGTATGCTTTAAGTTCTGGCATTGATTTGCTCTTGTACATTTAGGATTAGAACCTGAGATATTAAAAAAAACTGACAAGGCAAACAGATTTTCCGGGTGTGGAAACGGTTCCAATCTTCTGCCTGCCTGTCAATTTACTTGTAAATTAAGAATATATACCTGTTTTTCTTAAAGGGCTAATTTGAAACCTACTCAGGCAATTGTTAATGCCATCACAAAATAAAGCAGGAACAGCTGTGCAATTATATCAATTAACCTTCGGAATATGGAAGAGGTAATAGCAGGAGTCGATCTTGGAGGGACCTCTACCAAATTTGGATTGGTTACCACAAACGGACAATTACTGACAAAACATGAGATCAAGACCGATTCTCTCAAATCATATGAAGATTTCTTTGCTCAACTCTACCAGGAGCTGATCAACCTGGTTGAGCAGTCTGATGTAAAGGTCAGGCTTGCCGGAATTGGCGTCGGCGCACCAAACGGTAATAGTAGGACAGGAGTAATTGATGATGCATCAAATCTGTTGTGGCGGGGGAAAGTACCGGTTGTGGAAATGCTCACATCGATTTCCGGCCTGCCGGTTTCACTCTCAAACGATGCCAATGCGGCGGCAATTGGGGAACTTCTGTTCGGGGCAGCCAGGGGACTTCATGATTTTGTTGTGATAACCATTGGTACCGGGCTCGGCAGCGGAATCGTTGCCAACGGAGAACTTCTTTTGGGAAAAGATGGTCATGCCGGTGAATTGGGTCATACAACCGTTTACTACGATGGCAGAAAGTGCAGCTGTGGCAAGATTGGGTGCCTGGAAACCTATGTTTCAGCCAAAGGGCTTGTGACAACGGCAAATGAATTCATAAAAAGAGATTACCCGGATTCGAAACTGGCCGGGCTCGATGAGTCCGAAATAGACTCAATGAAAGTGACAGCAGCGGCTCTGGATGGTGATGAAGCTTCTTTAATGGCGTTCGATTACACCGGGAAGATTTTAGGGATGAAGCTGGCCGACACAGTCGCCCATTTAAACCCGGAAGCATTCATTATATCCGGTGGACTTGCAAATGCGGGGGAGTTGCTTTTTGATCCGACGAGGAAATACCTGGAAGAGCACCTGCTGAGTTTCTACAAGGGAAATATCAAAGTAATCCCGTCACAAATAAGTGAAATAAATTCTGCAATTCTCGGGACCGCAGCTCAGCTTTGGAATCAATTGAAGCCCTCCAAAATCAATATGTCAAATGATTCCGGACACTTTACTATGAATTAATTGTTCATGTGAAGTGCCAGCAAAATCTTCGCATGACGGATAAAAATATTCGGAGTCCTGCGGTATAACCTGCGTTCTTCACTCCCGAAAGGCACAACCGTCGGGGTGCAAAAATGAGTTTGGTGAATAATGCAGGATAATTCACGCAAAAGGTGAAAATTGATGTTAAGCGGTTCATCAATCCAGCTCAATTTTCAGTATATTTATACCGTATCCGGTTGAAAAAAGTACCAGAATTTGAAAATTTTAAAGGCAAACCGGGTTCTGTATAATTATTAGGTGACGGTCATGGAAAAACTGAATATCGATCAGGTCGCGAAACTAGCTCATGTTTCCCGGTCGGTTGTATCCCGTGTTATGAACAATCATCCCAATGTCAGTGATGTGGCACGTAAACGGGTACTTGAAGTGGTAAAAAAGTATGATTACAGGCCCAATACGGTTGCACGAAGCCTGGCTACCAATAATACATTTGAAATCGGCATTCTCACAACCCGAAGGGGTGATGAAGCCCTTGGCAATGGATTTTGGACACTGTTACATCTGGGCATTTTTGAAGAGTGCGCGCGCCGCGGTTATTTTGTCAGGCTTTCCTTCATTTCATCGGAAATGAAAGATGAGATCCACAATTTTATTCTGAATGAACACAGTATCGATGGATTGATCCTGTTGACCCAGGAAGTCACGGAAATTGCGATTGAGGCGCTTTCAGCGCGGGGTGTACCCACTGTTTTGGTTGGCCATGATCCAATACATTCAAAGATGGATTCGGTTGATATCGACAATTATGCCGGAGCCTATAAGGCGGTTGAGCATCTCATCAAACTGGGCCACAGGAAGATCGCGGGCATGTTTGCGAGTATCCGCATGCAGGAATCGGAGCAGCGCCTTGAAGGATACAAGCAAGCCCTGAAAGATTACGGTGCCGTTGAGGCTGAAGAGCTGATATCCATCGGTGATTATTCACAGAATTGCGGGTATCAAACAGCGAGAAAATGGATGCATCAGGGAACCGAGATGAGTGGCCTGTTCTGTGCCAGCGATACCCTGGCAATGGGAGCACTGCTTGGCCTGCACAGGGAAGGCAGAGCTGTTCCCGGTGATATTTCTGTGGTAGGTTTTGATGATTTGCCCATTGCGCAATACACCATTCCTCCGCTGACAACGATCAAACAGCCGATATATGGAAAAGGAAAACGGGCGGCCGAACTGCTGATCAATCAGATCGAAAACAAATCTGTGAATGGACTGCACGAAAACCTGGAACCCGAACTGATCATCCGGGAAAGCACCGGCCCGGCGAAACCCGGATTCGAATAATGAGTATTGAGTACGGTGAGTATTGAGACATGAGTATTGAGACATGAGTATTGAGTATTGAGTATTGAGTATTTGAATAAATCACTGTATCCAAGCCTACTCAATACCCAATTACTCACTACTCAATACTAACTACCTGAAACTGATTCCCAGGCCTACGCTGGCAATTGGATACCTGGCATGGGTGTAATCGGCATTGATGCTGAACAGCCCGAGCCTGACACGCATACCAAGCATGGCCCTGAGCGAATTGGTGCCACTGAATTCAAGATCGATCGGGTCATCCTCTTTCTGAATAACCATCGGCCTTTCCGGATCATTCTGATCATCTTCGACTTTGACAGGAAATGAACCGAGAGTGGCAACAGTTGTGGTTGAACGCTCATACCCAACCCCGCCGTAAATCGCCAGTACCGGAAGGTTTTTGCCGGCCAGCAGCATGGTTGTGAATCCGTTGGAAGTGAAAGCCAGGCTTTGGTCACTCCAGGTCTCCGGGGCGTCTTCATACGGATTGCGTGTATACTGGTCTTCCTGCGGCTGGACATCCAGATTCACGTTCATCGACAGCGATGTATACCCGGCCATGACCGAAAAATCGACAGGCAATAGAGCTCCGCCCGGGATCCATTGATTCAGGCCATGTTTGATGCTGCCGCCCCACAGGTTGGCTTGACCGTCGAATGGCATGGAGACCGGCGGCATATATCTCAATGTGATTTCTGTATCTCTGATGATGCCCACACCGGCCTGTATCATCGGAGAGGGGATCACGCCAATGCCAATTCCCTGAGGCATGTTAAAATCGGCCAGGGTTACCGTTTCCGAATCGCTGATTTCATGCCGGGCAATCATTCTTGAACCCGTTTGGCGGACACCTGTAAAGGTAGGAGTTATCGGCGAGTCGTTGGCATCATTGGCGTATTCAAGCCTTTGAAGGGGCAGGCCGGTCACATCAAAGGAATTGTCGACATTCGGAACCAAAGCTCCGCTCATTCGAAATGAGAGGTTAAAACCCAATTTGCCGTGAGGTTTGGCTGACTGCACCCATCCGGAATTCAGCCCGGCGCCAAATCCTTTGCCGAACGGCTCCAGGTAACTGCTGAAAAGGGTATTGGCATCGTCAATGCCGGCACGGATGAATTCACCGGAATTATCAAACTGGGCTTCCGCTTTGGGCACCTGAATGAGCATAAGCAGGCTCATCAGGGCAAAGCAAACTGCTGAATAACTGATTTTGGGGTATGTATGCAACATGGGGTACTCCTGAACTGGTTAGTAAAAAGTTGTTATGAATCTGGTTTTTATGAGTATGAAACAGATGCTATATAGATGATATATAACACTTGACAGATAGGTTCCCGAAAAGCAAGGTTCCCTGGATTAAAGAGCGAATAAAAAGCCTTTTGTTACGAACCTATTGCTGTAACCACTAACTGTCACCTGCCCCTGCTACTGCCCACAGCCACTGCAACTGTGAACCGCTAACTGACACACTGATCCACTGTAGAACCGTAGAACCGTAGAACTGGAGGACTGTAGAACTTTAGAACTATGGCACTGTAGAATAGTAGGATGTGGGCACTATTGAATTGGGGAATTGGGGAATTGGGGAATTGGGGAATTGAGGCACTGCAGAACTGCAGAACTGTAGAATTGGAAGATTGGAAGATTGGTAGATTGGAGAACTGACACACTGTAGCCCTGACACACTGACACACTGATAACTGATCACTGTTAACTGAAAAAACTGAATCACTGTTCTTCAAGCGACTTGAGAATGTTCAGATAGGAGTTGTATCGCTCCGGGTGGATCTTTCCCTCTTCAAAAGCCTCTGCCACACGACAGCCGGGTTCATGGCTGTGCGTGCAGTTGTAAAACTTGCAATCCTGCCGGTACTCATGCATCTCCGGGTAGAACAGGGAAAGCTCATACGGCTCGATATTGACCAGGCCAAGCTCCCGGATTCCCGGAGTGTCGACGATATACCCGCCTTCCCTGAGTTCAATCAGCCTTGCAAAGGTCGTTGTATGCTTGCCTTTATTGGAGTAATCGGAGATTTCACCAACGGTGAGGTTCAAATCCGGATCAATGGCGTTGAGCAGGCTGGTTTTGCCAACGCCCGACGGACCGATAAAGACCGAAATGTTTTCTTTCAGCTCGTTTTGAAGCTCCTTCAGGCTTTCGGGGATGTTGATCGAGGTGAGCCGAATCGAATAGCCCAGCTTGCTGTAGAGTTCCCGGAGCTCATCCATAAACCCGCGGTCTTTGTCATTTGCCAGGTCGGTTTTATTGATGATGATGGACGGGGACACTTCGTAGGCCTCACAAATCACCAGGAATCTGTCGATAAAGCCGGTTTTGAGCCTGGGCTGGCGTATGGACAACACAACCCAGGCCCTGTCGATATTGGCGGCCAGCACCTGCTCGCCGCGCCGGCCATGGGTTGCCTGTCGCGGGATGTAATTCTTGCGTTCATGAATCTCGACGATCGAGCCGGTTCCGTCTTCTGCGATTTCGATATCGACCCAGTCACCGACGGCCACCGGATTGGTGACCTCTTCCTCACGCAAGCGTAACTTGCCGCGCAGCCTGCAATCGAAGATCTTGCCATTCACTGCAACCTTGTACCACTTCCCGGTCGACTGTGTGACAAGCCCTTTTTTCATTCCATCACGGCTATTTCCTTGGTGGCATCCTTTTTGGAATCGCTGCTGTTGACCCTCTCTTTGTGTGAATCCGGTACGCTGAAAAATTCCCTGGGATCCTGGACTGGGTCTTTATCGAGTACCAGGTCAAGCAGCGGATCCATTCGCTCCAGGTAATCCACTTTCAGGTCACCGATTACATTTTCCTCTATCTCATCTACATCTTTTTCATTCTTTTTGGGAAGAATGACCTTCTCAATGCCGGCACGTTTGGCCGCCAGAACCTTCTCCTTGATTCCGCCAACAGGCAACACAAGTCCCCGGAGGGTGATCTCCCCGGTCATTGCCAGCGTTCCTTTTACTTTACGCTGGGTAAAGATGGATGATACGGCCGAAAACAGCGCGATTCCTGCTGATGGCCCGTCTTTGGGTACGGCTCCCTGGGGGACGTGAATGTGCAGGTCCCAATATTTAAAGGCGTCTTCGGGAATGTTGAGCTGTTCGGCATTGGCTCTCAGATAGGAGAGGGCAAGCATGGCCGATTCTTTCATCACATCGCCAAGCTGGCCGGTGATGTGCAGCTTTCCGGATCCCTTGGAGACACTGGCCTCAATGAAGAGGATATCGCCGCCATACGGAGTCCAGGCCAGGCCGGTTGCCACACCGGGCACCGTGGTTCGCTCCGCCACATCAGAGAAAAACTTGCGCTTTCCAAGTATATCGGGTACATCATTCTTACCAATGCTGAACTTTTCAATATCTCCGGAAGCGATCCTGGAGGCAATATTCCGGCACAGGGATCCGAGCTGGCGTTCAAGGTTCCTTACACCGGATTCCCGGGTATACTCTTCAATGACCCGTTCGATAGCCGCCGTTGAAAACTTGATCTGATTTTTCTTCAGCCCGTTCTCCTCAATTTGTTTGGGAATCAGGTACTTTTTTGCAATTTCGGTTTTCTCCTGCAGTGTGTAACCGCTGATGTAGATGATCTCCATCCGGTCGCGCAGGGCCGCCGGAATCGTATCCAAGGAGTTGGCTGTAGCAATGAACAACACACTTGACAGGTCGTATTCCAACTCCAGATAGTTGTCGGCAAAACTGTCGTTTTGCTCGGGATCGAGCACCTCAAGCAGGGCAGATGTCGGATCACCCCGAAAATCGGAGCCTACTTTGTCGATCTCATCGAGCATGATCACCGGGTTGCCTTTACCGGCTTTTTTCATGGACCGCAGGATTCGGCCGGGAAGAGCACCGATATAGGTTCTGCGATGGCCCCGGATCTCGGCTTCATCATGAATGCCGCCCAGGCTGAACCGCTCAAATTCACGGTTCATTGCACGTGCTATGGACTTTCCGAGTGAGGTTTTTCCCACTCCCGGAGGCCCGTAAAAGCAGAGAATCGGCGCTTTCATATCCTGCTTGAGTTTGAGGACAGCCAGGTACTCAATAATTCTTTTTTTCACCTTTTCCAGCCCGTAATGGTCTTCATCGAGTATCTTCCGGGCTCGTTTCAGCTCAAGCTTATCTTTGGAGTATTCACCCCAGGGCAGATCCAGAATCCACTCGACATAACTGTGAATGATGCCATAATTCGGAGAGGAATTGGGCGTCATTTCCAGCCGCTGGATCTCTTTTTCAACGGTCTCACGAGCTTCATCCGATAAGCCTTTCTTCTCTTTCAGGCGCTTTCGCAATTTTTCGACATCCTGCTGTTCACTGTCTTCACCCAGCGCTTCCTGGATGGCTTTCATCTGCTGGCGCAGGTAGAAGTCGCGCTGCTGCTCGTCGATGTCGGTTTTCACTTTCGAGCGAATTTCCTCACTGAGGTTCAGGACCTGGAGCTCCTTGTTGAGATATTCCATAATCTTTTCCAGACGCTTGGAAAATGACCGGATCTCCAGCAGTTCCTGCTTCTCGGCAATCGACACCTGCAGGTTCGAGGAGATAAAGTTCAGCAGAAACGTCGGACTCGAAATATTGTTGATCGCAATGGACGCTTCCGATGGAATGTTGGGGGAAAGGTTGACTATTTTACTGGCTGTCTCCTTAACCGACCGGATGGATGCATCCAGTTCAACCCCCGAGATATCCATCTTCTGGGAATAATTATCTACATTGGCGCGGAAAAACGGCTCATTCTGGGTGATGCTATCTATCGAAAATATGGTCCGCCCCTGAATGACGACACTTTTGCTGCCATCGGGCATTTTGATCAGCTTGAGGATCTGGGCAACCGTACCGATTTTATACAGATCCTTATCATCCGGATCCTCGACGGTTTCATCTTTTTGGGTGACAACACCGATTGTTTTATCCGTTTCATAGGCTTCCTTGACCAGGGCCAGGGAGCGATCCCGGCCAACCGTGATCGGGACAACCACACCTGGGAACAGAACCGTGTTTTTCAACGGAAGGATCGGCAGATTATCGGGAATATCCGATTCCGTCAGCTGACGCTCTTCTTCCTCCGACATGAGGGGTATAGCTTGTTCAAAATCATCGAAACCTTCACCCTGGTCTTCGAATGCTGTATTAATTTTAAATCTGGGTTCGAACATAAAATTTATTTATCAAGTTTACCTTTCACTCTTGCAAATTAGACGCCATTATCCGGGTCTCTACCATATAGTCATACATTGATCAGTGTTTATGGCAAAATAGCACTGGCCTTTTCATGGCCTGCCAGTTGGTCAGAAAACTCAATGCCTGAAACAGTGACATACCCTCTTTAACTCAAGATCCGCGAAAGTTTAAACTTTGCCTGTCATTTGGCTTTCAACGATGATATGTAGTGCTACAGACAAAATACTCGTAATGGTTAGTGTATGAATGATAATACCATTCAATATTGCCATTACTGTTCAATAAATCTAATCCTTGCAGCAACTACATCGCCATTATGCGGAAGTTTAGTTAAGGTATGTAAATTTTTAGCCCGGCCATAGAAAAACCGCTTATTTCACGCATGGGTTCAATAGGGTCTACCATACGGCTTCGAAGCTGTACAGCTACATTCAGGTCAAAATACCGCGTTTCAATACCCGTACCGATACTCACATAATCGGGAAGATCGGGCGTCATTCGTATGCCTGCCCGTAATGGCAAAAAGGATAATAACCGGATTTCAGTTCCCAGGTAAGTGGTCGGACGTGTGGTGTGAAACATATTATCGACCAGGCCGAAACTGAAATCCCCCATCAGCTTCAGCCGGGAGACCTGGAACAGCAAACCGGCATGAACGGCAGTGGGAAGAAGGGATGAAAAAGTGTCAGTATTGTTTGTATCCGAATCAAAAATCGGGTGCCCTTCATTTGCCTCAAGAAACCGGAACTGTTCACCCGGCCTTCCCTGGAAAAAGAAATCGGACTGGCCGGGCAGCTGCGACGCCTGGCTGATGTGCTCATCAAAGGAAAAATGACGCGGATTTTCTGAATGATAGATAAAGCCGATATCTGTAATGGACAGGCTCAGACGCAGCGATTTCCGGGTCCTGGGATCCGCAACACGCAAAACCGACAGGTCATCGCCCAGTGTAATCAGATACGTAAGGCCCAGATCAAGCCCGGCCCCGTACCCGGTCGGCCTGAAAAGATCATCCCGTGGCACTCTCGGATTATAGGGCTCCTGGTTGATCAAAAAACGGTTTGTCATCTCTGAAAATGCGCCCGTGGAATAATGGCTGAACGAGCGTTCGCGGTGATAAACCGGGTCCTCCGGTGACCGGGTGTAGCGGTCTTCATACCGTGTGTTGAGGTGTGCGCCGCTGACGACAAATTTGGGGGCAATGCCCACGATAAGCTGACTCAACTGGGGGATCAGCCCGTTAATGAAGGTGAAAGACTCGGCATAGCCGAATGAAAGTTCATGCAAGGATTGAAACTGGTGAGTCAGGGAGCGGTTGAACGCCAGGTTGGAATTCAGCTCTACCGGATCCGGGTCGTAATAGTTTCGGCCGGTGATATACCGGTTGGAGTACCGGCTTCTGAGGGCAATGGCATAACTTTTGTCGAGACGCGACCAGTGCATGCCTATCCAGTGAATTTCACCGCGCGACTGATTTTCCGAGGTCATCAGGCCATTGGGATAATTACGATTGATAAATCTCCTGTAATTATCCGCTTCACCCGGCTGCACTCCGGGATCGAAGCTTTCGGTCTGCAACTGGTATCGATCCCAGTAGCTGTTCAGATCGCTGTTCTCCAGCGGTGATGCGAAGTAGCTCCCGAATGTTCCGGCGGAGGCCTGAAAGCGGTACTCTTTCTCCTGGATAAAGAGATTGGCCGGGTTGATAAACAGGGACTCATACCCGGTCGTATATGCAGTTCCGCCGCCACCCAGGGCTGTATTGACCGGCGTTTGAATGATCTGGGCAAAAGCGCTTTGTGCCGCAAATGCAAAGAATAACAGGAACAGGAAGGTGGATAACCTGAGCAAATTCTTTCTCTTTGTAACGATGGTAATAGTCAATGGAGTACTTTTAATTTAGCCGCTCGTAATACGAGGGTTTTTCGCCCTCTTCCCTTGAAAAACACCACAACCCGGGTGTCGGGGCCGGTTCCGCTTCTGCTGAGAATTTTTCCCTGGCCAAATTTGGCATGCATCACTTTTGTGCCTGTATGAAACGGATCATCCCCGTTATCGTATTCATACTCAATCGTATGGGAGCTGTTTTGTCCGCTTTTTTTGATGCCGGATGTTTTAGGTGTTTCCCAGTCGTAATCGATTTGGGAAGACGGCCTTCTGCTTGTCGCCGGCATGGAAGGCTCATCGGATTTCTGATCAATACTAGCACCGGTTTCGGTTCTCACCACACCGGGATCGACTTCATTGAGAAAACGCGATCTCATCTGACGGGTTTCTTCGCCGAATTTGAACCGGAGCTTGCAGTGGCTGAAAAACAACTGTTCTTCTGCACGTGTGATGGCAACGTAAAACAGCCGGCGCTCCTCCTCGATATTGGCTTCCTCTCCGTCGCGCCCGCCCATCGGGAAGAGATTCTCCTCGAGGCCGACGATAAAAACGACCGGAAATTCGAGGCCTTTCGACCCGTGAATCGTCATCAGTGTCACCGCCGGTTTATCCTCATCGTATTTATCGGTATCGGTGATCAGGCTGATCTCCTGCAAAAACGCCCCCAGCGACGCGTTTTTGGTGGATTTTTCGTAATAGGAGATGGCATTTTGAAGTTCAACCACATTGTCGCGCCGGCTCAGCGACTGGGCGCTGCTCTCCTCGATCAACGCTTTCACATACCCGCTTTGCTCCAGCATTTTTTTGGTGATATCGAGGATGGAGACGCCCTGTTGCAGATCACCGCGCAGGGTGTTGATCATACTGACAAAGTTGTCAATCTGGATTTTTGCCGGTTTATACAGGCCGGCGGTCTCGGCATTCTCGATGATGCTCCAGACGGAACGATTCTCGGCCCGCGCCTTTCTCAGCAGTTCGTTCAGCGTTTTCTGGCCGATGCCACGCGAGGGTTCATTGATGATCCTGAGCAGGTTTTGTTCATCATGCGGGTTGATCAGAAGGGTCAGGTACGCCAGTACATCCTTGATCTCCTTTCGCTGGTAGAAGGAGAGGCCGCCCACCAGCTGGTAGGCGATGTTCTTGCGCCGGAGGGCTTCTTCAAACACCCTGCTCTGGTAGTTGGTCCGGTAGAGGATGGCAAAATCGTTGTTGTTGTATCCCTTGCGGAGCTTCAGGTCATGGATGTAATTGATCACCCTGTTGGCCTCATCCCGCTCGTCGTAATTTTCCAGCAGTGTGATGGTTTCCCCGTCCCGGTTATCGGTCCAGAGCGTTTTATTGAGCTGCTCCTTGTTGTTCTTGATGATCGAATCGGCGCACTGCAGGATGTATTTGGTGGACCGGTAGTTCTGCTCGAGGGGTATTTTTATCGCCTGTTCGTAGTCGCTGTTGAAATTGAGGATATTGCCGATATCGGCCCCCCGGAACGAGTAAATGCTCTGGGCATCATCACCGACCACACAGATATTCTGATGCACTTTGGCCAGCATGCGCGTCACCATATACTGGGCCCGGTTGGTATCCTGGTATTCATCGATCAGGATGTAGCGGAAGCCGTGCTGGTACTTCTCCAACACCTCGGGATGGGTGTTGAATAGCTCGATCGGGCGAACCAGCAGATCATCAAAATCCATGGCGTTCGCCTGTTTCAGCCTTTCCTGGTACACTTTATAGACGCGCGAGGTGATATCATCCAGGGTGCTTTGGATGAATTTCTCCTTGTAGGTGTCGGGGGTGATCAGTTCATTTTTGGCATCGCTGATTTTTCTCTGGATCGTCCGCGGCCGGATCTCCTTGGCGTCGTAGTTGAGTTCACCGAGTATCAGTTTGATTGCCTGCTCGGAGTCGCTGGTATCGTAGATGCTGAAGTTCTTTGTAAACCCCAGTTTATCGGCTTCAAACCGCAGGATTTTGGAAAATATGGAGTGAAAGGTGCCCATCCATAAACGGTTGGCGCGATCGTCAATAAGCCTGGAGATTCGCTGCTGCATCTCCCGGGCGGCCTTGTTGGTAAATGTCAGGGCCAGGATATGTTGCGGCAGGGCCTTCTGTTGATGCAGAAGGTAGGCAATGCGGTAAGTGAGCACGCGGGTCTTGCCGCTACCGGCACCGGCCACGATCAGCAGGGGCCCGTCGGTGCTCGTTACGGCCTTTTGCTGCTGTTCATTCAGCTCATTTAAAAAGGAAGGCTGGCCGTTTTGGCCGGACTGATCAGATTGGAGCTCAAATGTGCGCATGAAAAATCGGGATAGTCATTCGATGATGGAATTCGGTAAGCCTTCAAATTACGAAAAGCCTTGGAGAATGTCTCAACTCACTTGCTGCCTTTATAGAGTTCGTACTCCAGCAGGCGGCATTCAATCGTTGAGTTGTACAAGGGAATTCTTTGTTTGGTTCGCAGCCCGATGTTCTTGGCAAGATCGAAATTGCCGCTCAGTACATAACCGGTTTTGCCCGGGCATTGATTCTTGAAGAAATCTCCGATTCCTTTGTAGAGAGGGATCAGGTGGTCGGCGCGTTCCAGCCGTTCGCCGTAGGGCGGGTTGAGCACGACCACGCCGTCGCCATCCGGGATGGGTGTCTCCTCAATAGGGCAGACGTCAAATTGAATGAGGTGATCCACCCCGGCGGTGCGGGCATTTTTCCTGGCGGCATCGATAGCCCGGGGATCGGAGTCGGTGGCGATGATGTCGCCTTCGAACTCTTTTTTGGTGGCCTGACGGGCTTCATTGCGGATCTGCTGATAGATCTTTTCGTCGTATCCCGGGATATGCATGAATCCAAAATCATGCCTCAGGCTGGCCGGCGGCCGGTTCAGGGCGATCATCACAGCTTCGAGCGCAAGCGTGCCGCTGCCGCACATCGGGTTGATAAAATGGTCACCCGGTTTCCATCGCGATGCTTGAATGATGGCCGAAGCAAGCGATTCCTGCAGCGGGGCTGAGACCGATTCGGTCCGGTATCCCCGCCTGGAAAGGGATTCCCCGGAGGTATCCATAAAAATGCGTGCGACCTCCCGGTCCCAGTAGAGGAAGACAACCGTTTGATCCATATCGGAGCCGCTGTCGGGGCGTTCGCCTTTCACATTTCGGATCCGGTCGACAACGGCATCTTTCACCTTCAGGTTGGCAAACTGCGTGTTGTCAATCCGGGGATGATCGATCCGGGATGTGACAGACAGGTAGCCGTCGGCCGGGATAAAATTCTCCCACGGCAGGGATTTTAGCCAGTCGTAGAGGGCATCAGGCCCTTTTATTGACCGGTTTTCATCCACCAGGTAATGAACCCGGTGGGCCGTTCGAAGCCAGAAATTTAGTTTGATGCAGTCGTTTAAGGATCCCTTCAGGTCCAGCCCGGTCGGGCGGATCTTTTCCGGTTTGTATCCCAGCCGGCGCACCTCTTCCTGAAGAAATGGAGGCATCCCCATGGGGCACGAGATGGATATGGTACTTTGTGCGTTGAAATCTGCCATATTGTAATTCTATTAAATCCTGGCTGCTTTAAAAAAATGCACACAGCTATGGCTGTGCACATATTTTCCGCATTGCCATGAACGAAAAAATCTTCGACTTACCCCACAACGCATGGTTGAAATGACACCAGGCATACTGATCGGATTCAATTCGCAACCCCGGCCTCTGAATATTGCAAATTGCAAACAATCGATTCACCGGCCTGATCCATTGAACCAACCGGTTGGAGTTTCAGTACAGCCAGTGGAAATTTTTGACGAGAAATTGATATTATATCCGCTTGCAACAAGGTTCAATCTCTATATCAGATAAAAATACCCCCCCAAAGCTCTGACGACATTAAAGGGGGTGATTGGCAGGAAATCCGATATTGGAATTCGTCAGTCATGATTTGGCCGTATCCATCCAGCCGGGAACAATGAGGTTCCCTGAAAACTTCCGGAAGGCCTTATGGTCAGAGACTTGTAAGCTCGTCAACCAGCTTGAGCAGATGCTCAGGAGCTGATTTCAACGACCTCGATATCAAATACGAGGTTTTCCCCGGCAAGCGGGTGATTGGCATCCAGGGTAATCTCTTTTTCCTCGACTTGGGTAATCCGGACCGGAATGGCCTGTCCGTCGGGTTGATTGAGCTGAAGCTGCATTCCAACTTCAGGTTCCACATCATCCGGTAGATTGTCCTTTTCGACTGATATCACCAGGTCTTCCCGGACTTCTCCATAGGCTTCTTCGGCGGGAATGGTAACAGTGGTTGAATCACCTTCTGTCATGCCTTGTACGGCTTTCTCAAAACCGGGGATCAACTGGCCCGATCCGAGGGTAAACTCCAACGGGTCCTTATTTTCCGAGGAATCGAATACCGATCCATCTTCGAGGGCACCCTTATAGTGAACTTTTACTGTGTCTCCGTCTTTTACTTTTGACAAAACTTGTCCTTTTTCTTTTTGTTAATACAATTGAATGATATACTGCCGGTCAGAAACAACCGGACCAGGCAGAACTCAAATATAACGTTTTTCAATACCAGAAACGAGAATAAAACGCTTATGATTCCGATAGATATGGATGATAC